>JBAVWC010000378.1:0-11068 GCA_049697595.1 Alphaproteobacteria bacterium | reverse complement strand
ATACGAGCATCAAGACTTCATCGCAGAACCGCCCCCTCCGCAGGGCGGTTTTTGCTTGGTGCATGTTGGCGTAATATGGTGCAGACGAAAAAATATTTTTGCATGGATGTCGTTTTTCATTGATTTTTGGGAATCGTAAGCGCATGATTTCGGTATCGTTAGCCAATCTAGGGTCAAGGATAAAACAAGCCGCCGCAGCAAATTTGTTGGGCGGTTTTTTGCTGCCCGAAAACCTATGATTTCTTGCTGGATTTAAGGCGCTGTCCGTCATTAAAAATATCCAGTTTCAAGTAGTCTGGCCACCTATAACAAGGCAAAATCAAAGGGAAGCGTTAGGAAAATCGCCTTCAATGGATGATCTAGGGGGCGCAGGTTTTGACAATATCATCTAATCATGATAGGATGTGTAAGATGGATGGAGATTATGAGCTTGAGGCGCTTCTTGATCTGAATGGCTATGAGTTTCAGTTTACCCAAGGTTATTGGGTGAAAATCGAAGCCAAGGAAGTGAAGGCAACGCGCAATCGACCGCACGGCATCAAATACAGTTTGACGCTGCATGATCCAGAAGGCCATCGGCTTTATGGGCTGGATAACGCCCACGGAATACGCCGCCAAGTAGAATACGATCACCGGCATGTTTATGGGGCGCGTAGAGTTGTCCCCTATTCCTTCAAAAGCCCGGCGCGATTGCTGGAAGATTTCTACCGCGAGGTAGAGCGAATTCTTAGGGAAAGAGGTGTGAGATGAAACGCAAAACAGGAAGTTTCAATCAGTTCAAGGCTATGACGCTTGCCGTTGTGCGCGGCGAGCATAAGCCCTCTGCGAACGAACCCAAAATATGGGTTGAGTCTGTCAAAGGTGAGGAGCCAGCCAAAGGGAAAATACAATTTCACTCGCTGGAAGCTGGGGCCAAATTACTGTCGGCCAAGAACAGGGAACTCTTGCGTACCATAGCCAAGCGTCATCCCAAGTCGGTTAGTGCTTTGGCTATCATGACAGGCCGCGCAGAACAAAATCTCATGCGGACGCTCCACAAACTTACGGAGGCAGGAATAGTGCGCCTCGATCGGGGCGAAGGACGCGCCTATAAGCCGGTTGTTGCCGCCAGCAAGGTTCATTTTGAGATAGATTTACTCCGAGGGTAGCCTCACTTTAGACTTTCAATAAATTCCAGAAGGAGCAGACGATGGCAAGAATTTCCGACGTTAGCTTTACCCGTACCTGTCGGAGAATTGTTTTCTCTTGGATCTTTGCTGCGGGGGCTTTTTTTCTTTTTGTTCCGATTGCTTCAGCTGAGGTTTCTTCGTCATCAATTCCTTTATCCGCAAGCTTTGATTGTGCAAAAGCAACGTCCCCATTAGAAAAACTGATTTGTTCAAACGATCAACTCGCAGCAAAAGATAAAGAATTGGCTCACCAATGGGCGGCACTTCTTCAAGCGTATAGCGGAAGTCAAAAAGATTCCTTGATAAAAGGGCAGAGAAAGTGGCTCAAACTAAGAAACGATGCCTGTTTTGCCCAAGATGGCGTGAATAAATCTTCCACCCAGACAGATTGTTTAATCAATATTTATGATGCGCGTATATCAATGTTGGCTCAACAAATGGAAGCACATAAGTTGATTCCTGCAGTTGATTTTGATCAGCTGTTAGATGCGCCGGCGTCGAAGCAAGATGCTTTCGGCGCTTTATATTATGCAGAGGGACATAACATAGACTTTTCTGTTTCTAAAGAGCCTAAAACGTGCCGTGAATTCTATGCCTATTATTACGGAAATTGGTCGTACACAGGCGATACCATTGGCAATATTGCCGAGACGCATGCCCTCAACAAATGTGCGTATGCAACTCTTTCTAAGATTGCAGGGCTGCTCGTTCAGCCGGGGTCGAAGCAAGAACTAATGGTAGGTCTTAAAGACGCTGTAACTCAAATACGAGATGAGGCTGGATTCCATGATGTCATAAATCAGCAGTTTGGAGACTTTACGCGTCAGGGCAAAGATGAGGTTGTGGCGTTGGTTCATTCCAGCGATATAGGAACCTTGAATTTCTACAGTTTATATTGGGGCCAATATGATCCAGCAAAGAAATCGTTTGCGTTAAAATTAATCGATCCTGAATCTCCATATAAAATTTCAGAAAAGGGGGATGAATAAAATTTCTGATTAAAAGAGCTGTTACAAACGGCTCTTTCTTTTTGGTTTTTTGGGGTCGGGGCGGGAGGAATATATGAGGCTCCTCTATAAAGAGGGGTGATCCCCTCTTTCTTTGGCACAGCCTGATACGTGCTGGCACGAATGGGGAAAATATATTTTTATGTGTGGGTTTTTCCCTTGATTTTAAGGGCGTTTTGCCCCTATAGTTCAGGTATCGTCGCAGACGTGGGATAGAAGAATAATTCAAAGCTGCCGCAATTTTTTCGGCGGCTTTTTTGCGCCCAAAGTTTGGGGAACGAAGCATCACCACACAACGCCCGATCTCAATGATTTCTACCACAACATTTCTTAAACTTTTTTCCTGAGCCACAGGGGCATGGATCGTTGCGACCAGCCTTGTGGATATGTTGTTCAGCCTGACGCGGCATATCTTCCGGCAAAGGTATTCTGCCCCAGAATTCTGCAATCTTGATTGTGCATTCTGGAATAAGCTCGGCCGAATCAATAGCGATTGATTTTTCTATCTCAGGTTCCAGGCCAAGCAGAGATTCTCCGTTTTCATTGCAGCAAAGCGCCAAGATAGGAATATAAAGCCCTTCGTGCTCCTTTGATTTGAATAATTTGTCCCATAATTTTTCGCGCAGACATGTGGCCTGCATAAAACCTTCAGCCCAGTCGGCTGCAATCATGATGCCGTTTGGGGCGCACCAAAAGATCGGCTCGCATATTCCTTCTGTGATTTGATGGAGAATTTGATTGTAACGGCCAATAATGCTGCCAAGTATGAGTTGGGTTTCGGCGTCATCTTTAAAAACTGGCTCTTCGCCGCCCCAAATAACAGGAAACCATTCGCTCATTGATACGAATTCAGGCCCCACGGCAATTCCGGTCAAGAAGCCGTCAAGGTCGGATACCATCATGCAATTTGACGGCGAGAGATCAGACATCAGAAATTCGTCGAGCGCTTGAATATCGATGTTTGAAGCACTGATTTCCATTATGGATTTCCTTGTTGGAATTGATGTGTTCAGATTTCCTGAACAAAAGCGTCACAAAAATATCATTTTTATTCTTTGACATAAACGCCTTTCTTTTTAGGCCGTTATTCAAGCCACGCCCATTTTTGCACACGCGCTGGCGGTGCCGTGTCCATTGGCCTACGCGCTGACCTTGGTCAGCCGCCCCACCACCTTACACATCAAGAAAGATTCAGTTTCCGCAATTACCCGCCGCAGAACCGGCGCGTAGTAGCCTGCCCACATCCTGTCGGCGGGTTTTTTGTTGTCCAAACCCCAAGGAGCCATCATGACAGACAAGACAGATAAATTACCCCACATCGAACCTCTCTCTTATTTCCTGCCGGAATTTTGCAAAAAATTCTGCGTCTCGAAATCATCCTTTTACCGCGAGGTTCATGCCAACCGGCTGCGTATCTACAAACGCGGTAAGCGGACAATGATCGAACGAGCCGAGGCCGAACGCTGGTACGCCAGCCTCTCGAACCACCTGATGCAGATGCCGGAGAACGGAGGCGCTCACCCTTCAGCACATTAATCTTCCGTTAAGAGAGTCGGTGTCCACCACCTCTCTTAATTTTCAAACCCCTTATTTTCAACAGCAATGGAGATCATTTATGAAGACCAAAAACACACATACCACACGCGAAGGCTGGCTGCTTGCTGCAACGGACGAGTTGCGCCCGCATTTTGCCGATCACGGTTTTACCATCCCGGATAAAATACGACATGCGCTCGCCTTCACATCGACAGGCAAGCGTGGACGCATGGCGGGGGAGTGCTGGCACGCCGATTTATCCGGTGACCAGCATTACGAAATCTACATCCGCCCGGATAAGGATGACCCCCTCGATGTGCTTGGTCTCCTTGTTCATGAATTGATCCATACTCTTTTGCCAGTAACAGTAAAACACGGCAAACAGTTCCGGGACATTGCCTTGCTTGTCGGATTACAAGGCAAGATGCGGCAAACAACGCCGACGCTTCTGTTAATGGAAAAGCTAAAAACCATCGCCGCAAACCTCGGAACTTTCCCCCACGCCAAGCTAAACTTTACCGGCGCGGCGGATGTTCCGAAGAAACAGGCGAAGAAATGGCTTAAAGCAGAATGCGGTGCATCATGCGGATACAGCGTACGCATAACATCGAAGTGGGCAAAAATCGGACTCCCTGCTTGCCCGGTTCATTCCAAGCACGGCCTACTTGTTTGCGATATGCCAGAAGATGCTGATGAAATCTTGCCTGAATAAAACTGAATCCTGCATCACGCCTGTAGCTTTTTCTCTCCTGATCTTTCCCAAAACTCATTCTTGAAAGGACTTTCCACATGACCACAACAACGCCCGATTCAGAAAAAAACGTCGTTAAGGGAGGTATGCCAGTAATGCCCTGTCACCCCACCGAAGAAGGTGGGGCGTCAGGGCTACTGGGGAGGGGCGCTGCCCCATCCACCCCGCGCCGCAGGCGCAAAGAGAAAAACCGCAGAAGCATCAAGCGGTTTTTCCGTGTCACGCCGGAGGAAGATGTCCTGATTGATGCACGCGCCGAAGACGCTGGTTATGAACCTTCGTCCTTTATGCGGATACAGGTTCTCGACAAATCCAAAGTCCGGCGTTCCCGCCGCATCCGCGCTGATCTGGATGCGCTGCGACGTTGCATGGGCGTCATTAACAGGGCTGGCGATGTTGTCAATCAGTTGGTTCGGCATCTGCATAGGGGAGGTGGTTTCTCAAACGTAGCCGACGCCGCCTTGGCGGAACTTCGGAAAGCCAGTCATGCCATCTTGGAGGCTTTGGACAAAGGATAAAGTCCAGCCGCAAATCGGGCGTTAGTCCACTAGCGATTTAAGGACAGCGAAAGCAGCCTCGCGCTTTCGCGGGTCTTTAATCCCATGAAAGGTGCTGACCAGTCGGTAGGCTTCTTTCGTGTGGAGTATGTCGCTGCCCATGTCCGGTGTATTATCGGGGGCATGGGGGGCGGCGTGATCGTTTCTTGGTGCGTCGATTGGCTGTTCATCAAAGAACCAACTGACGGGCAGTTGCAAAAAATGGGCGATCCGCGCGAGGCGACCGGCGCTAATACGGTTAATTCCGCGTTCATATTTTTGCGTCTGTTGGAATGAAACCCCGACCAACGCGCCCAGCTTTGCCTGACTCATGCCGCGCATGTTCCGGGCAAGGATAAGTCGTTTGCCAACATGAATATCAATTGGATCAATTTCGTTTATGCGCCGCATAAGCCCCTCCTCGGTTAAAGAGAAAAAGGCTGCCAGAGCTTGAGACTCTGGCAGCCGGGCTGTTTTCAACCGTCCGAGAACGGCGCAACGTATTCGCTTGCGCTATTGTATTCCGCTACCAGCCCGACCATTGGTCAAGAGGCCATCGGATTTACGAGCTGATGTTGTCGCTCGTCTCGGAGGGGTTGAAAGCCCCGAAGGCAGACCATTTCGCCTGCCTCTACCGTCCACAATGGCGGGGAAATTCTCAAAATTCAAGCAACCAAACGATCTTTTGTCCTGAAAAACGGAAGCAAGGGGGGAATATGGCTGTTTTAATCAAAGGTAAATCCATCAAATGCACCCAGACATCCCGCGACCATTATCTGCGAGGGTCAGAAAACGAGCGCATTACTGTCCGCGAGGTCAAGGGATTCGCCACCAAAGACCCCGACGAAGCCCTACGCATGATCGCATCATCGGCCAAAGGCACAAAATGCGAAAAACCCGTCTATAGCGCCAAGATCAATCCTGAAACCGACCGTATCTGGAACAAGGACGAAATAAACGCCGCCGTCGAATTGCTGGAAGAAAATCTCGGCTTGAAAGGCCACCCGCGCGTCGTCGTGGAACACAAGAAAAACGGGCGCATCCATTTTCACGTCTTGTGGAGCCGCTTCAATCCAGACAGCGGCACAGCCGTCCGCATGAGCAACGATTACGCCGCGCACCAGAAAACCCAGCGTCAGCTTGAAAAGGGATTCAAGTTGCGTCCGATGATGACCAAAGGCCGGGATTTCAAACAATCGGAGGTCGAATGGGCGAAACGCTATGGCTTCGATATCTTCAAGCTGCGCGAACAAATCACCGCCGATTTTAACAAGAGCAAAAGTGGTCAGGAATTTATGGCTGCGCTGAAAGACCAAGGCATCGTCCTGTGCCGGGGCGACAAAAGCCAGTTTGTCATCATCCTGCCCTGGGGACAGCACAAGGCGCTGTCGAGCATGATTCATGGTCGCCCGACAAAAGCAGTTCTACGCCGATCATTCACCGACATCGACATATCCAAGCTGCCGACAGTCGCCGAGGGCAAGGCTCAGGTCAAAGCCACGTTGCCAAAAACGAGCCACAAGTCGCGTGGCGGCACATATATAAAGAGTGCGCCTCAAACAGCGGCATATCGCGCCGCTGGACGCCTGATCGCGCCACGCCAGACCAAACCGCTTTCGACACCGACAATGGCGGCAGCCTTGACGACAGAAAACGCGAGTCCGGCACCGCAACGCGCAACATCTCAACAAGGGCAGAGTGCAGGGGAACAGAATTTTACATCCAACCCCGAAAGCATCGGCGGCGGGGAAGTCTCATCAGGCCGTGCCGAAGCCGCCTATAAGGAGGAATTTGATAAGTGGTCAGGCATGATCGACGATATAGCTTCCAATCCCAGCCTGTCCAAAGAACAACGCGCCGCCGCCATTGCAGGATTAAGGCAACGGCAACAAGCCGCCGCGAACGGCGTGCGTAAGCGGGTTAGTGATGAAGAAAAAGCCATTACCAGAGTTGCCCGCCGCGCCAGACGTATTCTGCCGGGACGGCCAGAACCGATGCCTCCCAAAGGATAATTTTATGATGCACGAGCCTTTTTGATAAATGTGGGTGTTTTTGGGTGTATTTTTGGGTTGATTTATGGGTGTTTATGGGTGTATATACGGGTGAGGGTACTTTTTATGCTTAAAACAGACACCATTCAAATCACGCCAGAACTCTTGGTGCTGATTTCTGAGATTGATGAGTTCAAGGGCGCTTGGCGCGCTCTCGGCTCTTTAGCGCCTGAACGCCTGAGTGCCTTGCGCCGCGTTGCCACCATTGAAAGCATCGGCTCTTCAACCCGCATTGAAGGAAGCAAGCTGTCTGACCGTGAGGTTGAGCATTTGCTTTCCAATCTTAAAGCAACCTCTTTCTCTAGCCGTGATGAGCAGGAAGTAGCTGGTTATGCCGAGACGATGGAAACAATTTTTCAGGCGTGGATGGACATACCGCTTACGGAAAATCACGTTAAGCAACTTCACCGCGACCTTCTGCGTCACAGCGAGAAAGACGACCGGCATCGCGGGGAATACAAAAAATTATCAAACAGCGTTGCTGCCTTTGGTGAGGATGGCAAACAAATCGGCATTGTGTTTGAAACAGCTTCGCCCTTCGATACGCCTCGGCTTATGACCGATCTTGTCGCGTGGTTTTCCGAAGCTCGTGAAATCGGGCGGCTGCATCCACTCTTGATCGTCGCCATATTTATTGTGGTGTTTCTGGAAATCCACCCCTTTCAAGACGGCAACGGGCGCTTGAGTCGGATTTTGACAACCTCGCTTTTGTTGCAGTTTGGTTATGCCTATGTTCCCTATAGTTCGCTTGAAAGTGTCATCGAGAACAGCAAGGAAAATTACTATCTTGCCCTGCGCCAGACGCAAGGCACGATCCGCACCGATGCGCCAAACTGGCAGCCTTGGCTCTCCTTCTTCTTGCGCGCTTTACAGCAACAGAAGCGGCGTTTGGCTACAAAGGTCGAGCGGGAAAAAATTGTACTTGCCGCTCTGCCAGAGATTGCCGTGCAGATTATCGACCACGCCCGCCAGCAGGGGCGCGTCACAATCGGCGACATGGTGCGCACCACGGGAACCAACCGCAATACGCTCAAGGAGCATTTCCGGCGACTTGTAAAACAAGGACACTTGAAGCAACACGGCACAGGCAAAGCCTCTTGGTATGCCTTGCCATGAGGCGAGGGTTGCCGAGTTCGCGCGCGTCGATGAACAGAACATCGCCGCGCCGGTCGCGCCCATTGGCGCGTTTATACGGCCGAACAAGCTGAAAAGGCCGTTGATCTTATTTATCTGGAAGAAGAACAGCGCCTTAAAGGCGAGAAGATATATTTGCACTGGCTGCATGGATGTGACCCGAAGCGGGATTTCTGTATACTTTTGGAGCCGAGGCGTTTCTGGGCGAAAATTATCTCATCAAAGCCTACAAAGCCGCGCCGCCTCCGAAAACGCCTTTGTGCGACGTACTCTTTAAGCATTACTAAAGCGCGCGATAATTATCGGTCATCGAATAACATAATAAATGATTCAGTATCCGCGTGTGCTGGTCGGGTTGCGGCGGCAAGGGCATGAGCTTGCGTAAATATTCTTCGCACTTGTTCAAATCCGCGCCGATAAAAAACGAATAACGCCCAAGATGCGCCGCCAATGCCGACATTTCATGGTACGGTCGCGCAATGTCGGTTTCCACGATATGGTCGAGGTGCACCGACGTCACAAAAGGAAACACGCAACCGACTTTTAACTCCCCCTCATCGCTCAGCTTGCGAATGAACAAATCAATGGATTGGCGCGGTTCATGCGTGATCTCATGCGCATAGGCGTCATAGACTTTCTGAATGGAGGTTTTATTCACAAAATACGAACTGGTTGATCCGAACATCAACCCTTTCATATTGATGACAGTGAAGGCGGCTTGAACAATTTTTCCGGCGGCGTCGCGCTTGACCATAGCGTCATAGAAGCTTCTGTAATTTTTATAGGCATCGTTCAAGAGCGGCATCCACACATCGGTATAAATAATGTCATAATCCGTAAATAACCCCCGATTGAAAATTCCATTCATCGTCTGAACAAAGGAAGGCGCGAAAATCGTATCGTCTTCGACAAAATGCAAATGCCGGTCTTGCCCCAAATTTTCGCCGAGCAATTTGTAATGGGACGCGAAACACCCCATTTCCCCCACCTTCAAATGGGGGTTAGGGAAACCAAGCGCATTACCCTCGATAGCACTGAACCGCGCATAGTTCCCGCCAAGTCCATAACGCGCCAACTCCGCCTCCATTTCGGCGCGGCGGTCAGGTCGGCGATCAAGATTTATGTAGTAACCTGCGTAGTTCATGCGATGCCATTATTAGGAGAAACATAAAGGAATGTTTTACTACTTAGCGAAATAGCTTCTTGCCTGTGCGGCATCCAATCCCAAAGGGGACACCGATTTCAAATCATCATCAATTTTCAGATCGGAAACGGTCTGCACCTCGAAAGGACACAATGATAAGAAAAGATGGGAGGTCATATTTCTGGGAAAACTATTCCGATCCATCTACAACACGATATTACCGCCCGTTCAGCACGAAAGATAGCCCTTATTCTGCTTGCCATACAACCCCCAGAACCTTAACGTTTTCCAATTATGAATCATCCCGGCACCAACGATAGCGAAGAAACCGCCGCGCCCGACAACGGTATCGGCATTCCCGTCAGCGAAGTGCAGCAAGTCATCGAACGGCATCCGGGCATCACGCCGTGGCATTTGTATATTTACAAAGAACGTCACACGCGCTGGGATGTGCTGGCAATAAGCCAATGGGTCAATGACAATCTGCCGAAAAACGCCGCCATTTTGTCGGTCGCCTGTGGCATGGGATACAATCTTTATTGGTGGGCGCGGCGGGGATTTACCAATCTGAATGGTTTTGATCGCGACGCCACCACGATCGTGGCATCGCAGGAACTTATCGAACGTTATGGTTTTCCCATCCGGCTATGGCGCGACACGATTGAAAATGCCGATCATGGGCTGCAGGAAAGTTATGATTTCATAGAAGCGATGAACTGCCTGATGTACGAGCAATGCGCTTATGATAATTTCCTCAACAATTATGCCGCTGCTTTAAAGCCGGGGGGAATTCTCGCACTCGACGCTATCGACCAATCCTATAACACGATGCCCAATAATCAGTGGCACACAGGCAGCCTGAAACGACCTGTTTCCGAAAGATTGCCCAACGAATACAAAACCCGTTTTTCGGCGCAGCAAATCGTCGATATGACGGCACCCTATAACTTAATGCCAATATCGACTATAAGGAATCCCAAGGATGTCGTTCCAAGAGTGATTTACATTTTCAGGAAAATCGAGGAAGGAAAAAGCAGTCATAACGCGAGAAAGCTTCTCCGTGACTCTTCTAACATTCGTGAGGCAGTCCGATGCCGGGGACACATAACTATTGTGTCCCCAGACGTGCCTCGCCCCAAGAATAATAAAGAGACTTGTTTTAATACATCGAAGCCTTCTACAATCGCCACGCATCCATTCCTCTATCGGCTACCTTACCCCGGAACAGATGGAGTAGAAGGCAGATTAACAACCACCCACTTTTTCGCGGGAAGATCACCATGACCACGAACTATAAAATTGACGTACATCAGACGGACAATACCACACAACATAATCGATACCCGGAAATTTTTGCGAGGACCGCAGAAGTTTTCAAAGAGCGCGGAATGGTTCCCAATCGTTTGCTTTCGTTTGGCTGTTCTTCTGGGGAGGAAGTCATGACTTTGGCCGAGACTTATTTTCCATCAAGCCAGATTGTTGGGGTCGATGTTGCGCAAAGTTTTGTGGATGCAGCACAGGAAAAGAACTTTCTTGCAGGAAGAACGATATATACTCCTTGCACCTGAAGAGTTGGCGTTAACGGAGATTTAACCGCGCCGTGATTCAACGGAATCATGAGAGAGATATTGACCGCCGAGGAAAGAACAAGCCTGTTGGCTCGGCACAAGCGCGAGAGGGATCGGCGCGTGGCGGATCGCATTAAAGCCGTGTTATTGCGCGACGACGGGATGAGCTATG
>JBAVWC010000377.1:0-1727 GCA_049697595.1 Alphaproteobacteria bacterium | reverse complement strand
CGGCACAATATCGGCTTTATGGCCGTGGATGAAATCGCCGCGCAGACTTCGTGCCCGGCATGGAAAAAGAAATTTCGCGGGCTTGTTACGGGTTCCAGGGATTTTCTGTTTTTGAAGCCGCAGACATTCATGAATCTATCAGGCGAAGCGGCGGCGGAAGCGTTGAATTTCTATCAACTCGCGCCCGACCATGTGGTGGTCTTTCACGACGATCTCGACCTTACGGCAGGGCAAGTCAAAATTAAGCAAGGCGGCGGTTCCGGCGGTCATAACGGCCTGAAATCGCTTGATGCCCATATCGGGCAGAATTACTGGCGCGTGCGCCTTGGCATAGGCCGCCCGATGACGGAACAGGGCGAGCCTGTCAAAGGCGAAGTGGTCAGCAATTACGTTCTTAACCCGTTCGCCAAAGCCGACAAGGCTTGGCTGGAAAAACTTCTGCCCGCGCTGGCGGCAGAATTCGATATATTGTTGGCGGAAAATTACCTAGGCTATGCGGCGAAGCTGCCGAAAATATAAAAAGACCAAATGACTTTTTCCATATTCATCGTCCTTCTCGGCTCGGCCCTTGGTTGTCTGGGCTGCTTCGCCTATTTGCGCGATACGCTGGCGGGGCGAACACAGCCGCATCGCGTTACTTTTCTTATCTGGGGCACTGCGCCTCTAATCGCCGCGTTTGCCGCCTTTGCTAACGGCGTGCGGTGGGCGGCTTTGCCGGTTTTGATGACGGGGCTTTGTCCGGCGCTTATTTTTCTCGCCTCCTTTCACAACAAGAACGCCTATTGGAAAACCAAGCCGTCCGATTATGTCTGCGGCGCGTTTTCCATTCTGGCTTTGGTGCTGTGGCGGGTGACGCATGAGCCGAATATCGCCATTCTGTTCGCAATCGCCAGCGACACGCTGGCCGCCGTGCCGACGATGCGCAAGGCCTGGACGAATCCGGAATCGGAAACGATATCCGCTTATGTTTTTTCCTGGCTTAGTCTTTCAACGTCTTTGCTGGCCGCGCCCGCGTTTACTTTTTCGGCCTGCGCTTTTCCGATCGCCTTGATGCTGTCCAATATGATTATTCTTTATGCTTTGAAGCGTGAGAAGATTAGTTCTTGCCTGCGGTCGCTCCGAAGCGGCGGTCGCGCAAATTAAACGCTTCAATCGCCTGCGCGAGATGCTCGCCTGCGAAATCGGGCCACAGCACATCCATAAAGACATATTCGGCATAGGCCGACTGCCACAGCAGGAAGTTCGAGATGCGTTTTTCTCCGCTGGTACGAATGACCAGATCGGGGTCGGGCATACCGCCTGTGTACAGGAACGACTGGAATACATGCTCGTCGATCGCGTCGGCATTCAACTGGCCGCGCTCGACCGCTTTCGCCAAACCTAAAGCCGCTGCGAGAATTTCCTGCCGCCCGCCGTAATTAAGGGCCAGCGTCAAGGTCAGCTTTTTGTTATCCTGCGTGAGGTCTTCGGCATGATCGATCATCTCGACGATGTCGGGGGGCAGTTTCTTTCTGCCGCCGATCACGCGCACGCGCACATTTTCTTTATGCAGATTGGCGAGCTCGCTGCGCAGATAAAAACGCAAGAGGCCCATAAGTTCGCCGATCTCGGTCGCGGGTCTGCGCCAATTCTCGGACGAAAAACTGTAAAGCGTCAGATAGCCGACATGCTGATCTACGGCAGCCGTGATCGTGCGCCGCACCGCCTCGATCCCGGCACGGTGACCC
>JBAVWC010000376.1:0-5470 GCA_049697595.1 Alphaproteobacteria bacterium | reverse complement strand
CGCGCGAGGCCAAGGGTTCTTCCGTGGCGGCAGCGGGTTTCGAGGGCGTGTTTTTGCGTCTGTGTCCTGACATGGCCGGACATTAGAAGAACTAGGCCCAAAAGGCAAATAGCAAGGGGGCAAATATTGTGTTTTTTCTATGAAACTATTGCGTTAACCAAACCCGGTTGCCATAATTGGGGTCTATTTTCAGAAAAGGCCGTTATTCATAAGGAAGATCATTCATGCCCACCCATGATGAGCCACATACAATAATTGACATAAAAATCAGTGCCAGCGGGATCGAATACGATGATTGCCTCCTAGTCTATCAGGGCAAGAGATTGTCCCTGAGTCCAACGGAATACGCCATAGCGAAAAGCATGTTGTCTCCGAGAACCCCGTCGTCTCCCGGCGGTCTGGACTCGACAGATGTCGATGAAGAAAGGCTTAGTATCAGACGAAAAGACGAAAAAAAACCTCTCTGTGAATTTATAAGCTCCATTGCGCTGACCTGCGCCCTGAACACTCTGCGCGTGAAAGTTGATGAGGCTTTTGGCGGTGCGTTGAAGGTTCCGAGCAGGAGGCACATGATCGGCGCTACACCTCCAAAAGGGTTGCGTTTCTGGAAAAAAGAAGAATGGGATGAGGTCTATCTGCGTCTGGAATCTCCCGGCAAAGAGGGGCCTGTGATCATACAGGAACCGAACCTCCTATGGCATGTGTTTATCGATGGGAAGGAAGTTAAGTCTGATGGACGCGCGGGTCTTGCCACTCTCGATTGTGAAATAATCATAAGAGCTTACTCGGCAAACGGATTTTGTCGCCACGCGCCAGAGTTCAAAGCCGTTTGTGCCGCATTAACCGGTCAGGAGGAAATTCCTGACGAGGCATTTTTCACTCGGTTACAGAAGCTCAGGCCGGCTCTAAAATCGGCGGGCCTGGAACTAACAAGCGGCCAACAAATTCGCAAAGATCATTGCCTACCTTTGGAACAAAAATACAGGATCACCCCCATGCGTTCCAAGAGCAAGGACGGCACACCTTCGCATGAGCACAGTGTCCGGGTCGCCGAGAGCGCGCACCCATAGAAAAGCAGGGGAATATTTTCCGCCTACCGGTTGCCGAGCGCCTTTTCCGCCTGTTCGATCAGTTCGGCGAGAATCTCGCTCACCGGTTGTTCGCTTGTGACCATGCCAACGCTTTGTCCGGCCATAACCGATCCGGTTTCAACATCGCCTTCGATACGGCGCGGCGCAGAGCGGCCGATGCCTCCGGAGGCAAAAACCAAATCCGT
Organism: Alphaproteobacteria bacterium; assembly: GCA_049697595.1. GTDB lineage: Bacteria > Pseudomonadota > Alphaproteobacteria > UBA9219 > UBA9219 > CAIXLI01. Next base: position 4,194 of record JBAVWC010000376.1, on the reverse strand, counting down.
CCTGCGGCGTAAAGACCATTTATGCAACGTATAACCTGCGTTTCTGCCGCGTGAGTTCTAAGAACCTGTTTGCCCCGCTTTCACCAAAATAATTTGATAGGGCACATCGAATTCGGCAGGAACCGCGCAGCGGGTGAGGGGTTTTTCGACGAGAAAACGTGGCAACCACGCCGCGCCCAGCCCGGCTTTGACTTGCGCCGCCAGAGCCTCGGCCGACGCGCTTTCGCAGATCAGCCTTTCGGGCATGCGGATGCGCTGGCGTTCCAGCATTGAAGCGATCCGTGCGCCATAGGCCGTGCCGGGCGTATAGGCCATGAGCGGGCCGGATAACTGGCCTTTTTCCAAGCGGATTTGAGGTTTTATGCTGGATGCCGCCACCAAAACGAGGGCGTCTTTGCCGATAATTTCCTGCTGGAATCCTTTCAGCTCTTCGTCCTCATCAAAGCGCGAGATGAGGGCGAGATTGGCGCGATGCTGGCGCAGGGCTTCGAGGCATCCGGTGTTCGATGCGACTACCAGCGAATAATTTTCAAATTTGTTTTTGGCAAGCCAGCTTGGGAGAAAACTGATTGCGATCGTATTGGTGGTGATGATGCGCAGCGTCTGTTCGAAATGGCTCGCGACGCTGAGGGCGGCGCGGCGGGCGTCGAGAATATCTTCGCGCAGCCTTTGGGCGCGTTTCAAAAATTCATCGCCTGCAGGGGTGAGGACAGTCGGGGTAACATCGCGGTTAAACAGCTTCGCGCCCAGCCATTCTTCCAGCCGTTGAATGCGGCGGCTGAAAGCGGGCTGTGTCGCATGCCGGACTTCGGCCGCGCGGGTAAAGTTGCGCGCCGCGTGCAGGGCCAGAAAATCGTCGATCCAGGTCAGTTCCATGATGCATTTTTTGCATCATATAATGAGAAAGCGCAATTGGATTCTTCGGCATTATGCTGATTTAATCTGTTTTGAAGAGAAAGATACATTCCTAAATACTATTAAAAGAGAGGCCTCCCATGAATTTCGCATCATTCGAAAGTGCCCCTGTGGGATCAAGCTCAGACGTCCATATCGGGGATTTGTGTCGCGTTCGACCGCTGTCCGTTCAAGGCGTTTATCTGGGAACGGCGGCGTGGATGGGTGAAGGGTGCGGAGAAGTCAGGGTGACCAATAATTCGGGTTTTTGCGGGCGCGGCTCTGTTCTTGTAGTGCGGATGCGCGATCTTTATCCGGCGGAGACGCAGTCTAACGCTGCGTGAGCGCTACTTCTGCCTGAGCCAATAACTCCGTCAAGATTTCGGCGACAGGTTGTTCGCTTGTGACCATGCCGACGCTTTGTCCGGCCATAACCGATCCGGTTTCAACATCGCCTTCGATCACGGCGCGGCGCAAAGCACCCGCCCAGAAATGTTCGATTTCCAGTTGAGCCGCCTCTTTGGTCAGCTCGCCGCTATCGAAACGGGCGATTGTTTCACGCTGCTTTTGCATGAATTTCTTGCTGCCTTCGTTCTGGATCGCGCGCACCGGAATGATCGGGAAGCGGGTGTCGATCTGAATCGAAGGAACCGCGTCGCGCGCCGCAGAACGAATGAATATTTTTTTGAAATTCGGATGCGCGATTGATTCAGTGGCGCAAACAAAGCGCGTGCCGAGCTGAACGCCCGACGCGCCCATTTCCAGATAGGACAAAATCGCTTCGCCGCGCCCGATGCCTCCGGCGACGAAAACCGGAACGTCGCGGATTGCGGGCAGGATTTCCTGCGCCAGAACGGAGGTGCTGACGGGGCCGATATGCCCGCCCGCTTCCATGCCTTCGATAATGATCGCGTCGGCGCCCGAGCGCACCAGCCGCTTGCCCATCGCGGCGGTGGGGGCAAAGCACATCAGTTTGGCGCCGCTGTCCTTGATTCTTTTAATCGCGGGCGCGGGCGATATGCCGCCGGCCAGTACGATATGCGAGATTTTCTCCGCCAGACAGACATCGATCAACGCGTCGAGCTGGGGGTGCATCGTGATTAAATTAACGCCGAACGGTTTTTGCGTCAGGGCTTTTGTTCCCCGAATTTCTGCGCGCAGCAATTCAGGCGTCATCGATCCGCACGCGATCGTGCCAAAGCCGCCATTGTTGGAAAGAGCCGAAACCAGATGCCGTTCGGACACCCAGCTCATCGCGCCGCCCATAATGGCTAAATCCGTTCCCAAAAAATCGCAGCCGCGTTGCCATAAATGCTGAAGCGAAGAAGAAGCTTTTACCATGGAATAGTTTGCCCGTCGTAGCTAAGGAATTGTCCGGAAGCTTCCGGTTTTAAAGTCGCTATTGTGTGCCGCATAGTGGTGACGCTTTGCCTCGGTGTCAAATGCGCGTTTTTGCCGCCCATATCGGTTGCACCCAGCCAGGGGGAAAATTGACGACCGTCAGCCGCATATTGTGTGGCGAAAGCGAGCCCAATGCCGCGATTAGCGCCGGTGATAAGGACGGTTGGCACGAAATTCCTCTTGGTCTTTATCCTATGGCTGGTGGCGATTTATAAGTTACGATCAGCGTCCATGCGTTGATGCAGAATACGAATAACATCAATGCCATTCGTGAGCAAACGGTAGAACAGAATATGAGAGCCGACAGGATATTTCCGATACCCGGCGCGCACGAAGGCACACTCACGACCAAGCTGCGGGGCAGTTGCAATGGATGTCAGAGCGGCACGAATTTCTCGGAGATAGGCGTCTGCTCGATCCTTGCCCCAACTGGCATATGAATAGTCCCAAATCTTGCCAAGGTCATGTTGAGCCGCTGGCGAAAGAACATAGGCGACGCTCATGACGACGGAGACAACTCTTTGTGTTTGCGCGCGATGAACATCTCAAAATCGAATGGAGTCGACTCTCCGCTTGCCTCACCCTCGATAAGTGCAGCGCGCAAAGCCTCCAGTTTGGCCTCTTCCTCTTCCAGCAAACGCAAGCCAGCACGCACGACATCGCTTGCCGAACCATAACGGCCTTCGGCGACCTGCTCATCGATAAAGCTGACGAAATGCTCGCCGAGACTGAAGGATGTGTTTTTGCTCATGACGATCTCCTTATGCCAACTATACCAAAAATTGGTACATGAGGCAATTACCTTATATCTATTTGAATATATTAGACTTTAAGAAGCATCCAGCCCATAGGCCGTGTGCAGCGAGCGCAGCGCGAGTTCGGTGTATTCGTCGGAAATAAGAACCGAGGTGCTGATTTCCGATGTTTCGATAACATGGATATTGATGCCTTTGGCAGCCAGCGTTTCAAACATCGTCGCGGCGATCCCGGCGTGGCTGCGCATGCCGATGCCGACCAGCGATATTTTCGTGACATTCGACGAGGCGAGCAATGCGGCGAAACCGATCGACTCTTTTTCATCTTCCAGCACTTTGCGCGCGCGGTCGAGGTCGGCCTTGGCGACGGTGAAGGTGATGTGGGTCGCCTGCCCGTCATCCGACGCGCTTTGCACGATCATATCGACATTAATTCCGGCGCGGGCCAGCGGCACGAACACGCGCGCGGCGCTGCCCGGTTTGTCGGATACTTTGACCAGAGTGATTTTGGCTTCGTCGCGGGTATAGGCGATGCCGGTAACGGGATTGGCTTCCATATCTTGATTCCCTTCGGTGACCAGAGTACCGGCAAGATCGCTGCCGACTTCGTTGGCGAATGTGGATAGAACTTGAAGCGGCATGCGATAGCGCATCGCCAGCTCGACCGAGCGCACCTGCAGCACTTTCGCGCCGAGCGAGGCGAGCTCGAGCATTTCTTCATACGACACGCGGCTCATTTTACGCGCCGATTTGACGATGCGCGGGTCGGTCGTATAGACGCCGTCGACATCGGTATAAATATCGCACCTGTCGGCTTTGAGCGCGATAGCCAGAGCGACAGCCGACGTATCGCCGCCGCCACGCCCCAGAGTAGTGATGCGCCCGTCTTCGGTCACGCCCTGAAAACCGGCCATAACGCTGACTTCGTTTTCATGAATGCGGGCGCGCAGCGCGGCGACTTCGACATCAAGAATGCGCGCTTTGGCATGCGTCGAGTCGGTCAGAAGCCGGACTTGCCAGCCCTGCCACGACCGCGCGTTCAATCCGCGCTGATGCAGGGCCAGCGCCATAAGCCCAGCCGTCACCTGTTCGCCCGAGGCCACGACCGTGTCATGTTCGCGCCTGTCATAACGCGGCGAGATCG
>JBAVWC010000375.1:0-32550 GCA_049697595.1 Alphaproteobacteria bacterium | reverse complement strand
CTCCCGCAGTGCGGGCGAGGGTAAAGAGAGAAAGCGGTTGGCTTATGATGAGTTGCTGGCGGATCAGGTGTCGCTGACTATTATTCGGGCGCATCATAAAAATAGTAGTGGGCGGATTTTTGCGGGGACTGGTGTGTTGACAGGGAAGCTGGAGGCGTCGTTGCCTTTTAAGCTGACTGCGGGGCAGCGGTTGGCGATTGGCGAGATTGCGGCGGATATGAAGACGAAAAAGCGCATGCTGCGGTTGTTGCAGGGGGATGTGGGCTCGGGCAAGACGATTGTGGCTTTAATGGCGATGTTGCAGGCGGTGGAGTCGGGATCGCAGGCGGCCTTAATGGCGCCGACGGAAATTTTGGCCAAGCAGCATCATGCGCGGCTGTCGCAGTTTTTGAAGCCTTTAGGCCTAGAGATCGGGTTGTTGATCGGGCGCGGGCGTTATGGGGTTCGGCAGCCGACTTTGGATGCTTTGGCAAGCGGGCAGTTGAAAATGGTTGTTGGGACGCATGCCTTGTTTCAGGACGATGTCGCGTTTCAGGATTTGGGGTTGGCGGTTGTCGATGAGCAGCATCGGTTTGGGGTCAATCAACGGTTGTTGTTATCCGACAAAGGGCGCGGGGTTGATATTCTGGCGATGACGGCGACGCCTATTCCGCGCACGCTGACGCTGACGGCTTATGGCGATATGGATGTGTCGCGTTTGACGGATAAACCGGCGGGGCGGCAGGCGATCGATACCAGTTTGATCAGTATGGCAAAGCTGGACGAGGTGATCGAGGGATTGAAACGGCAGATCGCCAAGGGTGCGCAGGTGTATTGGGTGTGTCCTCTCGTCGAGGAATCGGAAACGGTTGATCTGGCGGCGGTGACGGAGCGGGCGGGGTTGTTGCAGAAGTTTTTGGGCAAGGATGCCGTTGCGCTGGTGCATGGGCGGATGAAGAGCGAAGAAAAAGATCTGGTGATGCAAAATTTCTCGGCGGGGAAAGTGAAAGTGCTGGTTGCCACCACCGTGATCGAAGTCGGCGTCGATGTGCCGCAGGCGACGGTGATGATTATTGAACATGCGGAGCGGTTTGGGCTGGCGCAGTTGCACCAGTTGCGCGGGCGGGTTGGGCGCGGGGCGGAGAAGTCGCATTGCCTACTGGTGTATCAATTGCCTTTGGGCGAGACGGCGAAGGCTAGGTTACAGATGTTGCGCGATACCGAGGACGGGTTTTTGATCGCCGAGGAGGATTTGCGGTTGCGCGGAGCGGGCGAAGTGCTGGGCACAAAGCAAAGCGGGTTGCGGGAATTCCGGCTGGCCGATCTGGCGCGCGACGGAGATTTGCTGGACATTGCGCATGACGATGCGGCCCTGATCCTGTCGCGCGATCCTGAATTGAAAAGCGAACGGGGGTTGGCTTTAAGGACGTTGCTTTATCTGTTTAACCGGGATGCCGCCGTGCCTTTGCTGCGGGCGGGGTAGAAGCTGGTTCTCGTCCGGGCGGCAAGGGGCCCAAAATTTCTGTGAGTTTTTGAATATAGTAGGCAGCCTCTGTTTGTCCTTTGGCGCAGATATAATGCTCTGAGGTAAATTTGTATTCTTGCGTCAATTGTTCTTGCGGCGTGTCGTCAATGACCACGGGGAGACAAAGGTCGCGCATATCCCGCTTGCTTTCGAGGCGTGGCAAGCCGCCCCTCCGTCCGGATTTTGCCAAACAAGGGGGGAGCTGGTCGGCGATGCCGCGAAGAAGCCACTGATATTTGGTGGCGTCCCCGCCGGTAAAAAACACAACCTCATGCCCGGCTTCCGCCGCACGGTCGAGCGCGGTTAATAATCCCTGATTGATCCGCTGACCGCCCTGAAGCCAGACGGTGTCTTCGCAATCCACAAATATGAGCTGTTTCGTCATTTAGTTTCCTCGAAAATACATCATGAGCTGAGCATGCTATATCACACTGGGAGCAAACGAAATACTTGCCTTCTTTTTGGGGATTGAGACGGGCCTTATCATTTCGTCCGGCCAAGGCGAAAAAGAGGGGGAATCGGTAGAGGCATCCCCGCAATTGATTCCCCCGCCTACAAATCGCACAATGTTATTGCATTCCAATGAGTTATTGTGATTGTTTTAGGGGGCTGGGCTTGCTATAAAAACCCTATCCTCCGTTCGCTGAACGGAGCTTGTTTTCCGCAGGTATAGAGAAATGAATTTCCGCATGAGCCGTCGTCGCCGCGTCTATGAGGGGAAGGCCAAGATTTTGTTCGAGGGGCCGGAACCGGGGACGCTTGTCCAATACTTTAAAGATGATGCGACCGCTTTCAATAATTTGAAAAAAGGCACGATCACCGGCAAGGGCGTGTTGAACAACCGCATTTCCGAATATCTGATGATCAAGCTGGGCGAGATCGGCGTGCCGACGCATTTCATGAAGCGTTTGAACATGCGCGAGCAATTGATCCGCAAGGTCGAGATCATTCCCGTTGAAGTTGTCGTGCGCAATATCGTCGCGGGGTCTTTGGCCAAGCGGTTGGGGATTCCGGAAGGCACCGTTTTGCCGCGCTCGATTGTCGAGTTTTATTACAAGAAGGACGAGCTGGGCGATCCTATGGTTTCCGACGAACATATCACGGCGTTTGGCTGGGCCAGCCCGCATGAGCTGGACGAGATCATGTCTTTGTCGCTGCGCATCAATGATTATCTGTCTGGGCTGTTTTTGGGCATCGGGTTAAAGCTGGTCGATTTCAAATTGGAATTCGGGCGGTTGTGGGATAACGACGAATTGCACATTATCCTCGCCGACGAGATCAGCCCCGATAATTGCCGCCTGTGGGACGTTAAGACCAACGATAAAATGGACAAAGACCGTTTCCGTCAGGATTTGGGGCGCGTCGAGGAAGCCTATCAGGAAGTCGCCAAACGTTTGGGCATTATGCCGGAGAACATTATGGCCGAGAGCGAGAAACCGCAATGAAAGTTCGCGTTGATGTTATGCTGAAAAACGGCGTTCTCGATCCGCAGGGTAAGGCTATTGGTCATGCGCTGGGCAATCTGGGCTTTGACGGCATCGGCGATGTGCGGGCGGGGAAAGTGATCGAGCTGGATCTCGCCGAAACCGACAGCGCGAAGGCGATTGAAACGGCGAAGAAGATGGCCGAAAAGCTGCTCGCCAATCTTGTCATCGAGGATTTCAAAGTCAGTATTCTTTAGATCGTGGTAACGATACGTTAATAACTTCAATTCATCATCCGTGCGCCATGACCCTTAAACTGATTCCCCGCCTGTTCCTGACTCTGAGTGCTTTGGCACTCGTGCCTTTCGCGTTATCGGCGTGCGGTACGCTTATCGATGATGATACGGTCGCCGCGAATCCGCCGCCGCGTTATGTGCAGCAAACGCCGCCGCAAGAGCCGCAATTTGAAATAACTCCCGTCATTCAGGACCCTCAGCATGAAATCTGGCGGTCGGGTTATTGGGCTTTGATCGGGCCCAGTTTTGTTTGGGTGCCGGGGAAGATCATTCCGCGTCCTTGGCCGACCGCCGTGTGGGCGAAGGCACACTGGACGAAGCATGAGTACGGCTGGTCGTTCCAGCAGGGGCATTGGGAATAGGGCTTGCCCCTACAGCCTGGTATTTTCACACAGAAACATCCGAACAAACATCGGCGTCACGGCTCAAGCTGCGCCTGCGGTGTTATGAGTCATGCGACGCGCGGACGCGCTTTCTGGATCCCGGCTTTCGCCGGGATGACGACAGGTCTATTTGAGAATGCGCGCTCTATAACTTCTACTTCACGGCCTTCATTTGCGCCCGGCGGGTGGCGGGGGCGTCGGGGATTATTTCGACTTTAAGGTCGGAATAAAAGCCGTTGAAGTGGGTTTGCGAGGCTCCGGTGTAGGCCCCCATGCCTTCGAGCGCGATCCAGTCGCCTTCGCAGGCGTCGTCGGACAGCGTGAAGGGGCCTTCCATGTAATCGACCGAGTCGCAGGTCGGGCCATAGAAGCGGAACGGCGTGACGGATTTGCTCGGTGCTTTGCGGCCTTTGCGCGAAGGGCGGATAAGTGTGGCATTGTTCTTCCAGCGCATGACGCAAACTTCGAACATATTGCCGTAGCTGCCGTCGTTGATGTAGAGAACGTCAGCTTTACGCAGTTCGACCTGAACCACCAAAGTCGCACCGGAACCGCACAAGGCGCGGCCGGGTTCCGACCAGACTTCGCAGGTCTTGGGCAGCTTGAGCGCGGCGATTTCTTCGCGGATAACGTCGAAATAGGCGGTCATCGGCAGGATATCCATGCCCATGCCCTGAATAGGGAAACCACCGCCGACATCAAACACATCGAGCTTGACGCCCGAACGGCGCACGACATCGCCGCCACGGCGGATCGCGTCGGCGTAGGAAGACGGGTCGAGCGTTTGCGAACCGACATGGAACGAGATGCCGACGCGGCTCGCGGCCTTGTCGGCCATTTTGAGCAGTTCGACGGCGGCGTCAGGTGTGCAGCCGAATTTGCCGGTTAGCTGGCATGCGGCGCTGCCCTTGGGCATAGCGATACGCACGACGATCAGCAGGTCTTTGGCGTGGTCGGTTTCTTCGAGGATTTTGTGCATTTCCTCGAACGTGTCGATGACGAAGTCGCGCACGCCGTATTCGTAATAGGCGGAGCGGATCGCTTCGCGGCTCTTGACCGGATTCATGAAGGCCAGATGCGCGTCGGGGAACATTTCGCGGATCTGCCGGACTTCGCCGAGCGAAGCGACGTCGAAATGAGTGATGCCCGCTTCGTAGAGTTTGTGCAGCACATACGGATCGGGATTGGATTTGATCGCATAGAGGCTGTGGCCGGGGAAATGCTCGACGAACTGGCGCGCGGCCTGGGTCAGCTTGTCGGGGTGCATGCAGTGGACAGGCTGCGTCGGGCGCAGTTCCTTGACCATCGCTTCGATGGTAGCGAAGCGTTGCAGTTCCGGCTTTTGCGCGACGTCGGAGACGACGGTGGAAAAGTCCACATTCGCGAAATTATCAGCGATTGGTACGGTGTCTTTGTATGCCATGTTTCCAGCCCTCTATGTTTGAGTTTTGCCAACAGCAAACAGGGTCGGACTTAGCGCGAGCGACGATCCCCTACAATACGGGAACCGAAGATGTGGATAAAGGCGGTACGAAGCTGAATGATGCTGCGCACTTTCGCCACCGCTGGTGCGGGGACGCCGACCCTATCCTCTTTGCCTCGCAACCAGACCGATTTCCGGGAAGCCTAGCATGCGGCCTTAGACCGCACTCATCGCCTACCGAAAAACCTCTTTGCTGCAATACCACGTTCCCGTTGTTGCCTTTATAAGGGCTAGACGGGCGGCAAAGCGTCGTTACATAAACCAGTGGGGAACGAAAAAGGTGGTATGCCTTCGCGTCCTTGGGCCAGTGGTACGTGCGCTTCCGTAAGTCCATTGTGTAATCCAAAATTACTAACATTCAATAAAAATTTTTACTTTCAAGAAAGTTTTTTTGCCGCGCGGCGGTGAAGACACGGTTGGAGGCACGCGTAGGGCGAGGGTTGGCCCTCCGCGAGGACAGCGGGTGATGTTGATCCTGTGAAGAGGGTCTGCGTCAAAATGCGGGTTCGCCTTTCGCGCAGAGAGACATATCCGGCATCGCACGGCATGCAGGGTGCGGGAGGGGGACACTCAGCAAGAGCCCCGCCCGCGAGGGGCGGGGGAGCCTTGGGGCTGAATTCTGCCTTCGCGGGAAAGACGGGTGGAAAGAAAACGGATTAGACAAAACTGCTTTTGCAAGTAGAGTGCCCGTCGTTAACCTTCCCTGAACCTTGAACCCAGGCTTCTCTTATGACTCCTATCCAAGCTCTAATTATTGCTGTTTTGCAAGGCGCTACCGAGCTTTTTCCGGTGAGCAGTTTGGGGCATGCGGTTATTCTGCCGCGTTTGCTGGGGTGGGCGGTCGATCAGAAGGCGCCGGAATTTTTGCCATTTTTGGTAGTGTTGCATTTGGGGACGGCTGCTGCGTTGCTGGCTTATTTCTGGCGCGACTGGTTTGGATTTGCTTGTGGCATTCTGGGGCGTGGGGAGCCGGAAACGGTCAAGCGGGAGAGGAAGATTTTCTGGCTGGTCTGCGCCGCGACTTTGCCAGCGATTATTCTGGGCTTTGTATTGGAACATAAATTGCGCGATTTGTTCGGCACGCCGGTTTTGGCGGCGGGGTTTTTGATCGTCAACGGCTTTATTCTTTTTATCGGCGACCGGATGAAGCATGCCGGGCGGAAAAATCTCGATCAGGTGGGGTTTAAGGCGGCGCTGATTATCGGAGCGTGTCAGGCTTTGGCTTTGATCCCCGGCATTTCGCGTTCGGGAGCGACAATGGTCGGCGGCGTTTTGGCGGGGTTGACGCATAAGGAGTCGGCGCGTTTTTCGTTCCTTCTTGCGACGCCGGTTATTGCCGGGGCTGGCGTTCTGGAGATTCCTAAATTGCTGAAATTACATGAACAGGTTGCATTTAACGGCGGGGTGGTGGCTGTGGCGGGGGTGGTTGCGGGGATCACCGCCTATATCAGCGTGGCGGCATTGATGCGATATTTCAACAAGAATGAAATCGACGCGCTGAAACCTTTTGCCGTTTATTGCTGGGTCGCGGGGGTGATTGCGCTGGTGGTGATGAGCAGCTAAATTTTGCCATAAACTTGTGTCCAAGTCGCAATGTCTCTTTCAGGAGGTATTGATCATGAAGCGCTTAGTCCTTGCTATCCTTGTTGTGTTTCTGGGCGTTGCATCCGTTGCAGCGCCTGCTCATGCCGATCGCGGTTTTTATCGCGGGGGCGGCGGAGGATTTTTGCTCGGCTTGGGAGTGGGTGCCCTCTGTTGCGGTTATGCGCCTTATTATTCGCCTTATTATTACAGCGGCTATCCGGGTTATTACTATCCGCCAGCCGTTGTTTATTCGCCGCCGCCCGTTACTTATATCCAACCACCGGCGACTTATTATGTGCCGCCGGCTTCTGCCGCAGTTGACGCCAGCCAGTCTTCGGCGGATTTTGTCGATAAGAAAGGGCGCACCTGCCGCAACTTCCAAACTTCGGTCAACGGGGCGGCTGTGAGCGGTACCGCATGCTTGCAACCCGATGGGACTTGGCGCACAGTCGGGGAATAAGAATCAAACCTCTAAAGTTAGCCAAGGGGATTCATGACTCGTTTTCTGCATACCGGGATGGGCACGGCGCTCGTCGCTTTTTGCGCACTCGTTATTTCAGCCCCTCAGGCGAAAGCCGATATTCAGGCCATTCGTAATTCGGACAGTGAGGTTTGGGGTTCCGCAGGGATGTCTTTGTTTAACTATGCGGAACAGATCTATGCGCCCAATATACCGGACAGCGAACATGGATGGACTCCGACGATCGACGCCGGCGTCGATTATATGACCAATAGTAATTGGTACTACGCGTTTGAGGGCGGCGTGAGTTTTGGCTCCGACCATTATAATGGCTCGATCTTTGATTTTAACACCAACCACTATGACATCCCCTTTCAGGGCAGCACGAACGAGACGATTGGGAACGTCGACGGCAAAGTCGGTCACGGTTTCGCGCTCGGCTCGATGGTCATGCTGACTCCTTATGGCGAGTTGGGCTACCGTTATTGGGATCGCTCTCTAGGCGCGGGGCAGGATGAAACCTATCACAATTTCGATATGCTTGGCGGCCTGATGCTGCAAGTCGCGCCGACCAGCAGGTTGATCCTGACGGGTTACGGCTCGGCGGGCACGACTTTTGGCGGGAACATGCATGCACAGGCGACGGGAGACACCTATGATCTCGGCAATTTCGCCATGTATAAGTTTGGCGGCAAAGTCGGCTTTGATCTGACCAAGCGTTGGGAGATTTTCACCGCGCTCGATTACGACGCATTCCGTTATATGAAAAGCCCCACGGTATTTAACACCAATTTCTCATCCTTTGAACCCAGCAGCAAGACCGAGGATACAACCTTGCGCGTTGGGCTTGGATATCACTTCAGGTAAACTCAACACAGCAAACGGAGAAGATGATGAAGAACTATAAGATTGCTTTGGCTACGGCTTTTCTGGCGATTGGTTTAGCGGCCCCGGCTTTGGCGGGCGGCGTTACGATTGTGATTGGCACGGCGCCTCCTGCGCCTGTTGTCGAAACGATAACCCCTGCCCCCGGCCCTGCTGACGATTTTGCGTGGCATCCGGGTTATTGGCACTGGATCGACGAACAGCATGTTTGGGTGCCGGGCCATTGGGCGAAGCGTCCTTATCCTCATGCGGATTGGATTGCCTCTGGGTGGGTGCATGGGCCCGACGGCTATCACTTCAATCAGGGTCATTGGGTGAAGCATGTGGATCACCCTGTCGATCATCACGACGAGCACCCTGTCGATCATCACGATGATCACCACGACGATCATCACGATCACTACTGATCCGGGATTGTCCGAAAGTATTTGAGGGCCGGGGATGATCATATCGTTCCCGGCTCTTTTTTTTGAAAGGAGCGCGCTTTGTCTTCATCGCCTTATAAATCGCTCAAGCAATTGGGCCACAAAACTTCTATTCCAACCTCGCCCGACAAGGCGGTGCTTGAGAGGGTGCCGAGGCCGTTTCCTCAGCATGACTATCTTGTGCGTTTCATTTGCCCGGAATTCACCAGCCTGTGTCCGATGACGGGGCAGCCGGACTTTGCGCATATCGTTGTGGATTATGTGCCGGGCAAATGGCTGGTCGAGAGCAAATCGTTGAAACTGTTTTTTCAGTCTTTCCGTAATCACGGCGATTTTCATGAAGCCTGCACTGTCGGCATCGGCGATCGGCTGATTAAAACGATTGCACCGAAATGGCTGCGCGTATCGGGATACTGGTATCCGCGCGGCGGCATGCCGATTGATGTGTTTTTCCAGAAGGGAAAATTACCGTCGGGCGTTGTGGTTCCGGATACTGGCGTGGCGTCTTATCGAGGGCGCGGCTAGGCGGGGCTAAATACCTTTTTAATTCATTGTTTTTATTGTGTTTTTTCATGTCTTGGGAGGCAGAAAGAAGTGGTATTTTGGCTGCTTATTAAGTACAATGAATATTAGATTCGCCGCAGCCATTTTTGCCATTTCCGGCAAAGGCTTAAAGGCGTTTTTCAGGCGATAAAACAGGATCAAAATGATGAGTCAAGTTGCAGCCGATGTGTCCGCAGAAGCCTTAGCGAAAGCGGCGATTACGACCGAACAGGAATATGGCGCCGATTCCATTACCGTGTTGCGCGGATTGGATGCCGTGCGCAAGCGTCCGGGTATGTATATCGGCGACACCGATGACGGTTCGGGTCTGCATCATATGGTTTATGAAGTCGTCGATAATGCGGTCGATGAATCTTTGGCGGGGCATTGCACGCGCGTCGATGTGATTTTGAACGCCGACGGTTCATGCACCGTGCGCGACAACGGGCGCGGCATTCCGACAGACATTCATACCGAAGAAGGCATTTCCGCCGCCGAAGTCGTGATGACGCAGTTGCATGCGGGCGGCAAGTTCAATCAGAATTCATATAAGGTTTCAGGCGGGTTGCACGGGGTGGGCGTTTCCGTTGTCAATGCTTTGTCGGAATTTCTTGATCTGCGCATCTGGCGTCAGGGCGGGGAATATACGATGCGGTTTTGCCACGGCGTTTCTCAGGCTCCGTTGAAAAAGATCGGCGCGTCGGACAAAACCGGCACTGAAGTGACCTTTTTGCCTTCGACTGCGACCTTTACCAAAACTGTTTTCGATTTCGATACGCTGGAACATCGGTTGCGCGAATTGGCGTTTTTGAATTCAGGCGTGAATTTGAATTTGACCGATGCGCGTGGCGTCGAGCCTAGGACGGTTCAGCTTTGCTATGAGGGTGGGCTGGAGGAATTTGTTAAGTACCTCGATAAATCGAAGCAGGCTGTGCATTCGGTGATCGCGGCGAAGTCGGAACAAGACGGCATCTCGGTCGAATGCGCGATGCAGTGGAACGACAGCTATCATGAAAATATGCTGGCCTTCACCAACAACATTCCGCAAAAAGACGGTGGCACGCATCTGGCGGGTTTTCGCGCGGCTTTGACTCGCACCGTCAATCAATATGCCGAAGCTACCGGCATTACGAAAAAAGATAAAATTGCTTTGTCGGGCGAAGATATGCGCGAGGGTTTGACTTGCGTGTTGTCGGTCAAGGTTCCTGATCCGAAATTTTCGTCGCAGACGAAAGAGAAACTGGTTTCATCCGAAGTGAAGCCTGCTGTGGAAGCGGCTATTGGCGAAACGCTGAGCACCTGGTTTGAAGAACATCCTGCCGACGCGAAACGTATTATCGGTAAGGTCGCGGAAGCGGCTGCCGCGCGTGAAGCTGCGCGCAAGGCGCGGGAACTGACGCGGCGCAAGGGCGCGCTCGATGTTAATTCGTTGCCGGGGAAATTGGCGGACTGTCAGGAACGCGATCCGGCTTTGTCGGAAATCTTTATCGTCGAAGGCGATTCGGCAGGTGGTTCGGCGAAACAGGGACGGTCACGCAAATATCAGGCGATCTTGCCGTTGCGCGGGAAAATTCTGAACGTCGAACGGGCGCGGTTTGACAAGATGTTGTCTTCTGCCGAAATCGGCACGTTGATAACCGCGATTGGCTGCGGGATCGGGCGCGAGGAATTTAACGCCGACAAGGCGCGCTACCACAAAATTATTATCATGACCGACGCCGATGTGGACGGCAGCCATATTCGTACTTTGTTGCTGACTTTCTTCTTCCGCCAGATGCCGGAATTGATCGAGCGCGGCTATATTTATATCGCGCAGCCGCCTTTGTACCGCATCAAGAAGGGAAGCGCGAAAGAGCGTTATCTGAAGAACGAAATGGCGATGGAAGATTACCTGACCGAAACCGGGATCGACGGCGTGACGGTGACTTTGCATGACGGCAAGGTTTTGCAGGGGGAAGAGCTGGGCAAGTTCGCCGAAAAAACGCGCGGGATGAAGTCGGCTATCAAGGCTTTGGCGCGCAAGGTCGGGCATCAGGCGATTGTCGAACAGGCTGCTATTGCAGGGGCTTTGTCGGCGTCGCTGACGACCAGCGTGGAACATGCGAACGAGGCCGCCGCTTATATCGCCAAGCGTTTGGATACTTTGCTGCCGCCGAAGGAACGCGGCTGGAAGGGTGAAGCGACAAACAAAGGCGGCATGATTTTGAGCCGCGTGCGGCACGGGGTGACCAATCGCTTTACGCTGGATGCCGATACTTTGCGTTCGGCAGAAGCCCGCAAGCTCGACGGGATGACGCAGGAATTGCAGACCTGGTTTCAGGCTCCGGCCAAGCTGATGTTTAAGGACAAGGTGACTTCCCTGACCGGGCCCGTGGCCTTGATCGACGCGATTTGGGAACATGCGAAGATGGGATTGTCTTTGCAGCGGTACAAAGGTCTGGGCGAAATGAACCCGGAACAATTGTGGGAAACGACGCTCGATCCGAATGTGCGGACTTTGTTGCAGGTTAAGGTGCATCAGGCCGATGTGGCCGAGCAGGTGTTCTCGACCCTTATGGGTGACGTTGTTGAACCGCGCCGGGAATTTATTCAGGCGAATGCGTTGAATGTGACGAATATTGATGCGTAAATATATTTAAAGGGATTAAAAATGAGCGAGAATTATAAGAGCGGGCTGTCGACGGCGGCGCATGACAAGATGGATGTGCAAGCTTATTTCAGCCTCGTTCATGAGGCGGTGTGTCATCGCAAGGGCGGCTTGATCGCCGATGTTTTTTCGGGCGGGGGGCGCGATATTTTGGCGTTGCGCTCGCTGTTAAAAGGCGACGGACGTTTTGTTGCGATTGATGCCGATCCTTTGCGGATTAAGGATATGCTGGCAAAAAACGATGCGGGCGGCGCGCCTTTGTTCGCGGAAACCAGAACCCGCGCGGCGTTGAAGGCCGCTTTTGCGCAGCAGAAAATCGCGGTGTTGGAGGGTACTTTTCCGGACAAGCCTTATGGGGACACGAAGATCAACCTTAAAGGAAAAGCAGATTTTATCCTGTGTAATGCGGGCATTATGTTTGTGCCTCCGCAGGATTTGGACAAAACGCTTGCGATGCTTGCGGGAATGCTTGCGCCCAAGGGCGAGATGTTTTTGCGGTTCTCGCAAGAGAGAGCGGATAAGGCCCGGAAGCCGGATTATCATATCCACGAGCCCTCATTGGTCAGGGATACGCTGATGCGCGAAGGCGTGCATGTTATACGGAATCCTGATTTGCCGGATCCGGATAAACGCGGATTTTCCTGGGTTGATCTGAATTGTTATAAAGTCGGCTAGGAATCCCCTACCCCACCAATTCCACCGCTGCTTGAAGGGCGGCGAGGAGGCTGTCTTCGCGGGCGACGTTTTGTCCGGCGATGTCTTCGGCTGTGCCGTGGCTGACGGAGGTGCGGATGAAGGGGAGGCCGATTGTGATATTGACTGCCTCATATCCAGCCAGCAGTTTAAACGGGATCAGTCCTTGATCGTGATAGGCGGCGACGATTGCGTCATAGGGGGTGGTTGCGGGGTCGAAGTTGCGAAAGAAAGCGTCGGCGGCAAAACAACCTTCTAATTTCGATGCGCCAATTGCGTTCACGGCGTGGATAACGGGGGCGAAGAGTTTCTTTTCCTCGTCACCGCTTATTTCGCCCGCGTGCGGATTGAGGCCGAGCAAGGCGATGCGCGGTTCATCTATTTTCGCCTGATGACGCAGGAAGCGGATCAGGGTTTTCAAAGGTTTTGCGATAGCGCCGGGTTTGGACAAAGCAGCGGGAACATCCTGCAACGCGATGTGACGGGTCAGAAGCATTAAGCGGAATTTTTTGTAGGCGAACAGCATTTCGGCCCGGGCATCGGGAGCGTTGAAATATTGGCGCGCGAGGGTTTCGAGAATTTCGGTGTGACCGGGGAAAGCATGCCCTGCTTCATGCAGATGTTTTTTGGATATGGGGCCGGTGACGAGGGCCTGCGCTTTGCCGTCTGCAATCAGGCGCACTGCCGTATCGATTGCCTGATAGGCGATTGCGCCGGGCTTATCGCCCGCGATGTCGGAATAGGTGAGACGATCATTTTGCGGCAGGGCAACGCCGAGCGCAGATGCTGCGCGCGTTAAGGCATCGAGATTGCCGATGATTGTCAGATGCAGATCGGGGAATGCGTCCAGACGATGCAGCGCCTTGACGGTGATTTCGGGGCCGATGCCTTGCGGGTCGCCAATTGTCAGCGCAATTTTAGGCATTTTAATGCGCACCCCTCTGCTCTCGTACTTCCGGCATCAAACGCAAAATAAGCCAAGCCGTGAAACCGCCAATTAAGCCGGGCAAACCGAACGTAATCTGTGCGGCTGCGATTTCTGCAACAGTCACGGATTTTGATTGTGTTAAAATTACAAAGGCGTTTCCGACAAGAAGTCCTGCCAATGCCATTGCCCACCAGTTCACAAGCTTAAACTTTTTGAGCGAGAAATAGACCGGCAGCCCCAAAACAATTGCGTGAATAAGTGCCGCCAAAAAACCAATAGAACCTATCATCCATAGCTG
This sequence comes from Alphaproteobacteria bacterium, assembly GCA_049697595.1. GTDB lineage: Bacteria > Pseudomonadota > Alphaproteobacteria > UBA9219 > UBA9219 > CAIXLI01. The sequence goes on along the minus strand of JBAVWC010000375.1, from coordinate 18,997 downwards.
GTTGTGCGCTCCGCGCGTGTCTGTGCCAATCAGCATCACCAGCGGAGCATACGCGCCTGCTGCCACTGATGCGCCCAGCACCGCAGCGGCAAGTCTAAAACATTTCCACATTAACTGGCCTTCTTCACCGCTGGCAGTGCGAGACGGATGTGCAATTCTCTCAACCGCGCTTCATCCACGATGTTCGGGGCTTGCATCATCAGATCTTCGGCTTGCTGGTTCAGCGGGAAGGCGATGATTTCGCGGATGTTGGGTTCGTTCGCCAAAAGCATGACGATGCGATCGACGCCGGGGGCCGAACCACCGTGCGGGGGTGCGCCGAGTTTTAATGCCGAGAGCATGCCGCCGAAGCGGGCTTCGAGTTCGGCGTTGCTATATCCGGCGAGTTCGAACGCTTTATACATAACTTCGGGCAAATGGTTGCGGATTGCGCCCGACGAGAGTTCGATGCCGTTGCAGACGATGTCGTATTGATAGGCTTTGATCGTTAGCGGGTCTTGATTTTTCAGCGCGTCGAGGCCGCCTTGGGGCATTGAGAAAGGATTGTGGCAGAAGTCGATTTTCTTGCGCTCTTCGTCATATTCATACATCGGGAAATCGACGATCCAGCAGAATTTGAACGTGTCTTTCTCGATGATGTCCATGTCTTGCGCAATTTTGGTGCGCGCGTGTCCGGCCATTTTCGCGGCTTTGAGCGTTTCGTCACAGACAAAAAAGACCGAGTCGCCGTCTTCGCAGCCGGTTAATTGGCGGAGTTCGACTTGGGCTTCGGCACCGACGAAACGCGCGATTGGGCCTTTGCCAGCGCCCGCTTCGAACGTGATATAGCCGAGGCCCGGTGCGCCGAGTTCTTTGGCCCAATCGTTGAGTTTGTCGAAGAAGCTGCGCGGACGGTCGGAGACTTTCGGCGCGCGAATGGCGCGGACGACGCCGCCTTTGTCGATGACGCCACGGAAGGCGCGGAATTCGACATCGGCGCGTTTGAATACGGATGTAACGTCGCTGACCAACAGGGGATTGCGCAGATCGGGTTTGTCGGAGCCGTATTTCAGCATCGCTTCGTCATAGGGGATGCGAACGAACGGATAGGAAGAGACGGTGGATTTCTTTTCCTTGTTGAAGCCGCCGAATTCTTCGAATACGCCGTGCAGGACGGGTTCGATTGTGTTGAAGACGTCTTCCTGCGTGACATAGCTCATTTCGAAATCGAGCTGGTAGAATTCGCCGGGGCTGCGGTCGGCGCGGGCGTCTTCGTCGCGGAAACAGGGGGCGATCTGGAAATAGCGGTCATAGCCCGCGATCATCAGCAATTGTTTGAATTGTTGCGGGGCTTGGGGAAGCGCGTAGAATTTGCCGGGATGCATGCGGCTCGGCACCAGAAAGTCACGCGCGCCTTCGGGGCTGGACGAAGTGAGGATCGGGGTTTGGTATTCTTTAAATCCGGCATCCCACATGCGACGGCGCAAGGAGGCGATAACATCGGAACGCAGACGCAGATTGCGCTGCATCTGGTCACGGCGCAGGTCGAGGAAGCGGTATTGCAGACGCGTGGCCTCGCCCGTTTCGGTGTCGTGTTCGGCGTTGACCTGGAGCGGCAAAGGCTCTGCCGCGCTTTGCACGGTGAATTCGGTGATGTCGAGTTCGATCTCGCCGGTCGGCAAGCGGGTGTTCGCGGTTTCGGCGGGACGTTGCACCACTTTGCCGGTGATCGTGACGACGCTTTCGTTCTTGACCGTTTCGACGATGTTGAGCAAGGGGCTGGAACGGTCGATGACGCATTGGGTCATTCCGTAATGATCCCGCAGATCGATGAAGAGCAAGCTGCCGTGGTCGCGCTTGCGATGAACCCAGCCGGAGATGCGGACGGTCTGGTCTTTGTGCGAAAGGCGGAGTTCGCCGCAGGTGTGGGTGCGATAGGGGTGCATGAAAAAACGGCTCGGTTATGGGGTTAAGTGACGGCGGACATTAACGATTTGCAGGCGGCGCGTCAATTTTCATCCATAGGGGGATGGAGGGCCAAAGCCTTGTTTCTGCATAGGTTAACGGCTTTTCCTGCGATAAAGTTTGGTGAACGGCGTCGATTTTGAGCAAAGCGAGGCCGTGGGGGCCGTTATGGCTGCGCATTTGCCCGGCTTCCGCGTCGCCCAAATGCAGGAGAGAGCCGGGATCGGGGGCGGTGCCTTCGATGCGAACGGGGAATAGGCGTTTTTTGGCCAGCGCGCGGTGATGCATGCGGGCGGTGAGTTCTTGACCCGTATAGCAGCCTTTTTTCCAGTCGATGCCGTTGAGGAAATCGAAATTGCTTTCGACGAGCGTGGATTTTTCGATTTCCATGTCGCGGCTGCCGTCGGCGACGCCTTGGGAGAGGCGGTGTTGATCGTAGGCGTTGAAATCGGCTGGGGTGATGTTGGCGGGGGTGGCTCCTTTTGCGACAAAAACGCGCATTCCCAATGCGGGCAGGCGCGGATCGGGGAAACTGTGTGGGGCTTGAGGGGTGTAGTTCCACAGGGCCCAAACGTCAAACGCATTGCTTGCATTTTCGAAAGTTACTTTGGAGCGCAGTTTGTAGGCGGTCAGGCGGCGGAGCAAATCATCGGCGCGGGCGGCTTCGCAATCGATGAGGAAAGTTTCATGAACGTCGAGGATGAACAGGTCGTGCAGAAATTTTCCTTGCGGCGTGAGGAGCGCGGCATACACGGCATTGGTTGGGGTTGATTTTGTGACATCGTTGCTGACCAGACCTTGCAAAAAAGCATGACGGTCTGCGCCGCCGATACGGACGAGACTGCGGTGGATGAGGGGGGTGGCGAGGGGGAGGGTCATCATTTGTTGTTTTCTTTGTCTAGCAGTTTTGTTGAAAAACCAGCGCCGTAGCCCCTCACCCGTCTCGCGCAAGGGCGCGAGCCACCCTCTCCCCAAGGGAGAGGGGAGCAGTGTAGCTTGTAATCATTAGGAAATAAATCTTGTCATGTCGGGGGTATTCACTAGTTTCTATTGATAAAAAACTGTGGTTTAAAGCTTCCTTAACCTGCCAGTTGGTAAAATCAGCAGGGGTAGAGACGGGGCCTCGCGAAAGGTTCTCCACTATGAAATATTCGTTTTTGTCGCTGGCGTTCGCCGCATTCGTTTTGGCCGGATGTACGGGGCCCGTTATTATGGGCGGCGATGCCGCCGTTATGGCAGCCACCAAGCAATGGTCGAAGCCGCCTGCCGATACGGCATCCCAAATTCCGCCGCATGAATCCTGGTGCTATAGCACGATGGGAGATACGGAATGTTTTGCTCAGGCGCAGGATACGCAACCCAATCGGTTGGTTAATGTCGATCCTCAAAACCGCTATCCGCTTAATGCGCCCGCCTATCGTCAAGTGGTCGCAAATGATAAGCGCGCCGCCGAAGAAAAAGTCGCGGCTGCGGGTGCACCCCCTACCGCTCTGACTCCTGCGCCGACAATTGCGGTTGAGCAGAAGGATGAACTGGTTGTGACTCCGGACCCTCAATCGGATGCCGGAGGCACCGCTAAATCGCCACAATGATGTTGTTGATTGCCGCTCGTAACTGTTCCCGTCTGCCCTTCTGAACTCCGGAGAATTCCATGTGGATTGTACGCATTGCGCTGGAGCGCCCGTACACTTTCGTCGTTTTGGCCTTTTTGCTCATGATCTTTGGCCCCTTGGCCATTATCACGACGCCTAAGGACATTTTTCCCACAATCGGCATTCCCGTTGTCAGTACGGTGTGGGGATTCTCGGGATTGCCGCCAGATGAAATGGCTAATCTTATTACCGCCGGTTATGAACGCGCGCTGACGACGACGGTCAACGATATTCAGCACATCGAATCCCAGTCATTGACGGGCGTTGCGGTCGTCAAAACTTTTTTCCAGCCTTCCGTCAATGTCGAGATGGCGATCAGCCAGATTACCGCTATCGCGCAGACTGTGCTCAAAAGCATGCCGCCGGGGACGACGCCGCCTCTGATCGTCAGCTATAACGCGTCGAGCGTGCCGATAGTGCAATTGGCTTTGTCGAGCGATAAATTGTCGGAGCAGGAGATGAACGACATCGGCAACACTTTCATTCGCACCCAATTGGCGACGGTTCAGGGCGCGGCCTTGCCGTTCCCTTATGGCGGCAAGACGCGGCAGATTCAGGTCGATCTGGATCAGAAGAAGATGCAGGCTTTGGGATTATCGGCGCAGGACGTTAACACCGCGATCGATAACCAGAATTTGATTATTCCCGCCGGGACTGAGAAAGTCGGGTCTATCGAATATAATGTCAAACTGAATGCCAGCCCTCTTGTCGCCACCGATCTGAACGATGTGCCGATTAAATATGTCAATGGCGGGCTGGTTTATATTCGCGATGTCGCGCATGTGCGCGACGGATTTTCGCCGCAGACCAATATCGTTCATATGGGCGGCAAGCGCGCCATGCTGATGACGATTTTGAAGACCGGCAATGCCTCGACCCTCGACATCGTCGCCAAAGTGCGCGCGGCGGTGGAGAGGATCAAGCCCGCGCTGCCTGAAGCGCTCGACGTGCAATTTATCGGCGATCAATCGGTGTTCGTGACCGCGGCAATCAGCGGCGTCGTGCGCGAAGGTGTTATTGCCGCGACTTTGACGGGGATTATGATTCTTCTGTTTCTGGGGAGCTGGCGCAGCACGGTTATTATTCTGGTTTCTATTCCGCTGTCGGTGCTGACATCGATTATCGCTTTGTCGGCTTTGGGCGAGACGATCAATATTATGACTTTGGGGGGGCTCGCGCTCGCGGTTGGTATTCTGGTCGATGACGCGACGGTGGCGATTGAGAATATCAACTGGCATCTGGAACAGGGCAAGGAAGTCGTCACCGCTATTCTGGACGGCGCGCAACAGATCGCCATTCCGGCTTTGGTTTCCACTTTGTGTATTTGCATCGTGTTTATTCCGATGTTTTTTCTGACCGGCGTTGCGCGGTATCTGTTCGTGCCTATGGCGGAGGCCGTGATTTTCGCGATGCTGGCTTCTTATTTCCTGTCGCGGACGCTGATTCCGACGATGGCGAAATATATTCTGCGCCCGCATGAAGAACATTTTTCGGAAGAACATCCCGAGGTGAAACCTAAAAACGCCTTTGAGCGCGCTTCGTTTGCGTTTGAGCGCGGCTTTAATGGTTTACGCCATCATTACCACACTATGCTGGAGCGCGCGCTGAACGGGCGGCGGTTTTTTATTATCGTCTTTTTGATTTTTGTCGTTGTTTCTTTGGGTGCTTTGGGGCCGTGGCTGGGGTCGGATTTTTTTCCCGCCGTCGATGCCGGGCAGATCAAGTTGCATATAAGGGCGCCGACTGGCACGCGGGTCGAGGAAACGGCCGCTTTGTGCGACAAGATCGATGCCGCCATTCGCCGCGTTATTCCGGAAAATGAAGTCCGACGCATTGTCGATAATATCGGTTTGCCGAATAGCGGTTTGAATTTATCTTATAGCAATTCTGCGCCGCTGGGGCCCGAAGACGCCGATATTCTGATTTCGCTGAGCGTCGAGCATCATCCCACCGCCGACTATATCCGCGCCTTGCGCCAAAGCCTGACGCAGCAGATGCCGGGGATTAGTTTTGCGTTTCTGCCCGCCGATATTGTCAGCCAGATTTTGAATTTCGGTTTGCCTTCGCCGATTGATGTGCAGGTCGTGGGCAAGAGCGCTGCCGTCAATCAGCCTTATGTCAACGAGTTGCTGGAGAAAATCCGGCATGTGCCGGGTGTCGTGGACAGCCGTATTCAACAAGCGCAGGACGCGCCCGAATTTCGCGTGAACGTCAACCGCACGCGGGCGCAGGAGTTGGGATTGACGCAGCATGACGTCGCTTCGGACATGCTGATTTCGTTGAGCGGCAGCTTCCAGGCGACACCGACTTTCTGGATCGATCCCAGGAACGGCATTTCTTACAGTATCGTGACACAGACGCCGCAATACGACCTCACTTCGTTGGAGGATTTGCGCAATATTCCGATTACGGGCAGTTTGGGGAAGACGCCGCAAACCCTTGGCGCGCTGGCGTCGATTGAACGCGGGGTTGGGCCTGCGGTTATTTCTTTGTATAACGTACAGCCGACGCTCGACATTTTTGCCGCCGTGCAGGATCGCGATCTGGGCGGCGTTTCCGACGATATTCGCGGGATCATCACCGACACGGCGAAGGATTTGCCCAAGGGATCGTCGATCGTTTTGCGTGGACAGTCGCAGACGATGCAGCAATCTTTCAAGGGATTGTTCTTTGGTTTGCTGGGCGCAATCGTTTTGGTTTATTTCCTGATCGTCGTGAATTTTCAATCCTGGACAGACCCCTTTATTATCGTCACCGCCCTGCCGGGCGCGCTGGCGGGTATTGCGTGGATGTTGTTTATCACACATACGCCGCTGAGCGTTCCGGCTTTGACCGGCGCTATTATGTGTATGGGCGTGGCGACGGCGAACAGTATTCTGGTTGTCAGTTTTGCCCGCCAGCGTATGAATGAGGGTTTGGATGCGTTCAAGGCGGCTTTGGAAGCCGGTTTCACCCGTCTGCGCCCGGTTATGATGACGGCTTTGGCGATGATTATCGGTATGGTGCCGATGGCTATGGGCTTTGGCGAAGGCGGCGAGCAGAATGCGCCTTTGGGACGTGCGGTGATCGGTGGCTTGATTTTTGCCACTTTCGCAACATTATTCTTTGTGCCGTCGGTCTTTTGCTTGATTCACGGGCGTAAAAAGAAAACAGGTGATGCATGAACGACCAACAACCCACGCCGCCCCTCTTGTTGAGCCCGCCGAAGAAAAAATCGCATCTGGGGATGATTAGCGTTTTTGTGCTGATCAGTTTTGTCGCCGTGGCCGTTGTCGGGATTGTCTCGCGCGTCGAGGCGGAAAATCATTTGGCAAAAAAGACCGAGGCTGATGCCATTCCGACCGTGTCCGTGATTACGGCGCAGCAAGGCGCGCCGACGGAAGAGATTATTCTGCCCGGCACGGTTCAGGCGTGGCATGAGGCGATTATTTACGCGCGAATTCCGGGTTATTTGAAATATTGGAACACGGATATCGGCGCGCATGTTAAGGCGGGCGACGTTCTTGCGGAAATTGATGCGCCCGATCTCGATGCGCAATTCCATCAGGGGCAGGCCGATCTGGCTACGGCGATTGCCAATAACAATCTGGCGCAGATAACGGCCAAGCGCTATGTCGAATTGCGCAAGACGGATTCGGTTGCCCAGCAGACCACAGATACGGCGGTGGCGACGGCGGCGGCGGATCAGGCAATCGTAGAGTCCGAAAAAGCCAATCTCGATCATCTGCAGCAGCAGGAAGATTTCAAAAAATTGATCGCGCCCTTTGACGGCACGATTACCCAGCGCAATACCGATATCGGCGCTTTGATCAACGGCGGCAACAGTGCCAGTACAAGTGCGACGGGACAGGACATGTTCCACATTGACGATACCGGTAAATTGCGCGTCTATGTGCAGGTGCCGGAAAATAACGCCGCCGCGATCAGGCCGGACATGACGGTGGAGCTGCATTTCCCGCAATTGCCGACGCAGGTTTTTACGGCAAAGCTGGCGCGCACAGCCGATGCTTTGGACCCCGTAACGCGCAGCTTGTTGATCGAGCTGGAAGTGGATAATGCCGACAGCGCCTTGCTGGCGGGGGGCTATACCGATGCCCATTTTAAATTGCCCACCGCCAAGGAAACGATTTTGCTGCCCGTTAATGCCCTGCTGTTCCGCGACGGGATGCATGCGGGCGTCGTCAAGAACGATCATATCGCGCTGACGCCTGTGAAGATCGGGCGGGATTACGGCAAGACGGTCGAGATTGTGACGGGGCTTGCTGTTGGCGATCAGGTTGTTATCAACCCGCCGGATTCTTTGCAAGACGGGCAAGAAGTGCGCGTGGCTGCGCCGGATCAGACGAAAGACAAACCCTCTAAATAAACATAAGGACACGGGATGCTGGAAAATTATATTAAGGAAAGCTGGGAACGGTTGTTGCGCAACTCACTGGATGTCGCGCTTGATCCTAAAATGGGGGATGGGACGCGGGCCTTCTTGTATATCTCGCCGCAGGAGGATGAAGGCGCGATCAAGGCGTTGATCGAGAAGCGCCGCATGACGACGGATCATCCCGGAACGCTTGAAATCAAGGTTCTTCCCGATGATCTGAGTGTCACGCGCGATCACGGCATTCTTTATCTGCCGTATGATTATGTCGTGCCGGGCGGGCGGTTCAACGAGATGTATGCGTGGGATAGCTATTGGATCATTCTGGGATTGCTGCAGGACGGTTATGCCGGGATTGCGCGCGGAATGGTCGAGAATTTTATCTACCAGATCCGGCATTATGGCGGCAAAGTCTTGAATGCCAACCGTACTTATTATCTGACGCGGTCTCAGCCGCCTTTGCTGGCGCCTATGGCGGTTGCGGTTTTGCCTTCGCTCAAAAAAGAGGAGCGCGGGGCGTTTCTGCGCGATGTCGTCGATGCGCTGACTTTGGAATATGAAGATTTCTGGAAAGGCAGCCGTTTCGACGCGGCGCGCGGGTTGTTTCATTATGGGAATAGCGCGCAGGGTGAATTGGGACTTTGCCCCGAGGTGGTTTTTGGCGAGCGCGACGACAAGGGATTATCGCATTACGACAAGATCGCCGCTTATTTACGCGGATTGCCTTCCGATGATGCGCGGCGGCAGCGGTTGCTGGATGAAAGCAGCGGCGGGTTGACTGTGGCGGCTATCGCGGGCGACCGCGCGATGCGGGAGTCGGGGTTTGATACGTCGATGCATATGGGGCCTTATGGGCTAGAAGTTTTGGATTATGATCCCGTTTGCCTGAACTCGCTGCTTTATGTTCAATGCGAGCTGCTGGAATTAATGTGCAAAGAATTGGGGCAGCCTGAGCGCATGGCTTATTTCCGTGCGGAAGCGGTCACACTGAAGGCCAATATTCAGAAATATCTGTGGAATGAAAGAACAGGTTTGTTTGGCAATTTCAATACACGTGAAAACAAGCTTTCCGATTTTCCTTATCTGACATCGGCTTACCCATTGTGGGCCGGCATTGCAACGCCGCAGCAGGCGGCGCGGTTTCGGGATAATCTGTCGATCTTTGAAACACCGTTCGGCATCAAGGGAACCGATCGGCAGACGGGGTGCCAATGGGATGCGCCTTTCATGTGGGCGCCGACGGCTTATTTCGCCGTGGCGGGATTGCATCGCTTTGGATGCGACGAAGACGCCAAACGGATCGCAGGGAAATTCGTCGACACGGTGCGGCGCGTTTATGAACGCACCGGCGCTAATTTCGAGAAATACAACGCCGATACCGGCGATTGCGGGACGGAGGGAATTATCGATGTCGGCTATTCCGAAAATGTGATCGGTTTCGGCTGGACGAACGGCGCGGCGATTGTGTTGCAAAATTGGCTGCAAGGACGTGGCGATCTTTTTAAATCTGGAAAGCTATGTTGATGCCGCCGAATCTGTCGGGCGCACCTTGCTGGCCGTAGAATTCCCTGGTTCGTTCGGTCACGGTAAAGTCGACGCGGACAGACGATGACCAGAACAGCGACGCGCCGCCCATAAAATCTTCGACGAAGATTTTTTTGTTCACGCTGGGGCTGGATTCGAATGTGTTGCCGTCGAGAAATATATTGTGTCCGACGGCGCGCGCCTGAATGCCGAGGAACAGATACCAGCCGAGATTGCCGTTTAACTGATCGGGATCGAACCAGCCTGTTCCGGACAGGCTGGGGCGGATGCGGTCGGCCCCGTAATCTGCCGATAAATTCTGGCCAAAGCGTACCATACCCCCTGTTTCGCCATAGGTCAGGATATTGCCGCCGCTGGCGCCCAATTCGGGAATGGCATCGACAGCGAGATTGTCCGCCAGAGGTTGCTCGAAACGCCATTTGCGTTCGTAACTGGCGATAAAGCCGGGCTCGGTTTTGATTTGGTTTTTCCAGCCCATTGCTGAGGTATCGCCGATGAATTGGTGAAAATCATTTTGCGTGACGCCGCCCAAGGCGGGCGCGCCGACGACACCCATGAGCAATTCGGCATTTTCCAGCGTGTGATAGCCGTCCTGATTTGTTTCCTGGAGCAAACCTGCCCCGGTATAAAGCCACGCCGCGTAGGGACGGTCTTTAGCCGACGGATTGACCAGCGACAGATTAATGGGCGTAAAAAGGCTTTGCCCGGCTATCGTCCATTCATATTTTCTTTTACGGTCTGCGCCGTCGAAAATGGGAAAATTATCGGCAAGCAGGCCATAGGGTTGATCCCAGAATCCGTCTGGCGTTACGGGCCCCGATACATAGGATGCGCGCAAGCCTTGCGTGTAATGACGGTCGTCGTGAGAGGCGAAATAGTCGTTCTCCTCCATCACATCCAGACGGCCAGCCATTGACGGCGCCACGGATTGATCCTGAGCGTGGACAGGACTGCTGAAGATAACGGCAACCGCGAACACAACGAGAAGCAAACGAATCCTGAACCGACTATACACTAGACACCCTTTTAATCGTCGGAGGATTCATTATCGTTTTTGATTTGCTCGCCTATGTTTTTGATGGCGTCGCCGATCTTCTGGGCGGTCGTGCGGTTATCCGATTGGCGGCCTGCTTCCTCGACGATTTGAGGCATTACCAAAGCGACGGCGCTGACCCCGCGCTCGGGACGTTGATCCTGCATCGTGATCGCGCCGTAGGTGAGCAGTGCTACAACGACAACCGAGACCAGAAGCATCGGTGTCTTGTATGATTCATCGACCATTTGATTTCCCCTTTAGTGTTAGAGTTTTATCGCACGATCAAATTTTATTGCTGCGGATCGGCATTTTGCCCGTTATCGATGAAGACGATTTCAACTTCGACGCGGCGATCATTCTGCAAACACGAGATCAGCTTTGAATTGACCTTGTTGCCTGGGCAGTTGGTTATGGGTTCCGATTTCCCGACCCAGCGCGTTTCTGTAACACGCGCGTTCGTATAGCCCTGCGCGATCAGGTAATCGCGCACGGTTTCGGCGCGTTTTTGGGAAAGCTTGTCGTTATAGGCGACGCTGCCGATGCGGTCTGCTGTGCCTACGACCCGCGCTTCTTTTACGTTTGCGTCGCCCTTGAGGACTGTAGCGAGCGTGTCGAGTCGGCTTTTGGCTTCGGGCGTTAATACAGAACGGTTAAAGTTGAAATAAACGGTTCTTTGTTCCTGCGTCAAAGAGGCGGCGGAGACTGTTTGCGTCTGAACCACCGTTTGCTGCGTCACGGTTTGCGGCGCGCAGGGATCCTGCGCCGCCGGCCATCTGGTACGCACGCAATTACCGTTGCTGCTGTGAACGATTTGGCCTTCCATATCGCGCAGGACATCGTGATTATCCGCTCGCGCTGTTCCTGCGGCCCCAATCAGCATAGACGTCGCCAGAATAAGATATTTTGCATTACGACAGGTCATTTTGTTCTCCCTTTTTTTGATGAGAGGATTAATCCCCGGCTTATTTTGAAACCCCTGTATTCTTGCCGAAGGTTTTTTCGATCGATTCCTGAATCGCGTCTTTCATGCCGACTTCGTTTGCAATGTCTTTGACTGCGTCCGGAGCGCGCGAAGCGCTCCCCTGACGAAAGACGCCTTGCTTGAAATAAGGGACACTGGTTTGCGCGACGGAGGATGTGGTGACCTGTGCATTCATCGGATAGACCTTTCATTAAACGGGTAAATATTTCGACACAGCAACCAATAAACCTTCTGCACTGCGCGCGATTTGATATTCGTCAAATGCGGGCGCCGGTTTTATGAAGACGAATAATAAAAAAACGCCGCCTGTGGATAAGGCGGCGTTTTGTAACTCTGCCATGCTGCCAATGCGCTATTCCATCGCCAGAGAACATTGCTCTACAGCTTGAAAGCCATATTCCCTTGCCAAACGGGCTTGTTCAATCGCTCGCTGATAATCTCCATATGTGTAATGCGCTGCGGCTTGCTGGTGCGCTTCGGCGGCGTCCTCATGATATTTGGCGGCGGCCTTATGATAATCGACGCTTGTCAGGATAAGGGGGGGCAAAGTCGCGGGGTTTGACATCTTTCACACCTGTCTCTCTGTTTGATTTCCGATAGCGTGCGGTCTCTTGAGATTAAAGAGAACTGCGGCACGAGGTGGAGCTTACGCCGCTCTGATCTTCTTTGTTTTGATGAAGGTCAAACAAGGTTTGCGAAATCGCGCTTATACACAATGAATATGCTTGAGTGCGTGGACACAAATCCGGCAAGTGATTAACCAATGGAGGCTGTGATGCAAGATTTTACGGATCATTTGACGATTAAAATATCGGGCAAAACTCATTACGCGATGATTGCGTTTTTAAAAAAACACGGCGGTGACAGCCACGATCTTTCCGCCTTTATCGATGATGCGATCAGGTGGCGCATTCTCGACCGCGAAATGGCTTTCCTTCATGCCAAGGAGGGAGAAGTGGTCGAGCTTTTTCCGCGCCCTGCGTATGAAGAGCCTGTCGTATCCTAGTCCTTAGCTTAGGCAAAGCGGCATCTTTATGATTTCCTTATGGATATATTATATTGACCTACGGAACCCTTATGCCGGACAGGTTATGGTGACCATATGAAAAATGCACCCGCCGCCCGCACCACCACCCTTCCGGAACATTATTTGAGCTGCCTGAAAAGCTCGGCCCTTTTTTCGGGGCTTTCCGATAGGGACATCGCTTTTTTTCAGGGTGCTGCACAGGCGCGATCCTTTAAGAAAGGCGAAGCTCTTTATATTCAGGAAGAAGAGGCGGAATTCTTTTATGTGATTTGCAGCGGCTGGGTCAAACTGTTTCATACGACGCCCGAAGGCGAAGAAATTATCGTCGATATGCTGACCACGGGACAAGTCGTGGGCGAAAGCTCCATTTTCGAGAAAGGCTGCCATACGAGCAGCGCTGTGGTGATCGGCGATGTGCAATTGATCAGCATTCCCTCGCATATTCTGAAAGATCAGATACGGCTGAATCCTGCTTTGGCTTTGAGCATGCTGGCTTCGATGTCGCGGCATCATCGGCAGCATTATAGCGAAATTGCGTTGAATGCGATGCAAAGCACACCCCAGCGCATCGGTTGTTTTTTGCTCAAACTATGCCCATTGGGAAAAACCAAAGATATCGTTCTGCATTTGCCTTACGACAAGACGTTGATCGCCTATATTCTCGGTATGGACGGAGCGACCTTCTCGCGGGCGCTGAATATACTGAGGCAGAAAATAGGGATACGCATTAGCAAATCGCGCGTCGAGATCGACTCCGTCAATCATTTGATGCAGTTCGTTCACGGTGCAGCCGTAATGAAAGACGAGCCGGAAAAGGTGCGGGCAATGCCGAAGCCGCGAGATTTACATATCGCCTGGAGTTCCAATCATAACGATTATGGGCTGGTTAAGCGGGCGGGCTGAACCTTATTCGGTCGTTGATATTTCGGTGCTGCGGGCGCGGTATTTGGCGACCAGCGCGTGCAATTGGTGCGGATTAAAGGGTTTTGAAATATAGTCGTCCATTCCGAGCGCCATGCATTTCTCGCGATCCCCCTTGAGAGCGTGCGCGGTCATTGCGACGATGACGACGGGCGGCAAGCCGTTGGCCTTCTCTATCTCGCGGATACGGCGGGCGGTTTCGTAGCCGTCCAGGACGGGCATTTCTATGTCCAGCAAGATGACGGAATATTTGTGGGATGAAATTTTATCGAGGGCCTCCTGGCCGTTATGCGCGGCATCGTAATGATAGCCGAAATTCTTCAGCATCAGGGTAGCAACGAGGATATTGGGTTCGTAATCATCGACCACGAGAATGGGCGGTTGTTGCGCGTTTGCGCGCGTATCGACATAGATAATGCCTTCCTGATAGGGCGGGATGCTGTAGCTTTCGTTCGCTTCAACGGGGAGAGAGAGATGGAGAGTGAAGGTCGAACCTTTGCCGACTTCGCTGGTTACCGTGATGAAGCCGCCCATTTTTTCCGCAAGCGACTTGGAGATCGCGAGGCCCAGACCCGTGCCGCCATAACGGCGGGTGATGGAGGGATCGGCCTGAACGAATTTTCCGAATATGTCGTCGATCTTGTCGGGTGGAATGCCGATGCCGGTATCGGTTACAGAAATCGTCAGGTCTTTTTTGCCGTTTCCTTTGCCGCTATTGGCGAAGAAAATGGTGACGGTTCCTTTGTCAGTAAATTTGACGGCGTTGCCGATAAGATTCAGCAATATCTGGCGAATGCGCGCACCGTCGCCGATGAAGGTTTTATAAAGGCCCGCTTCGTAATGGACGATGAGGTTGATGCCTTTTTCATGCGCGCGGACGGACATGAGGCTGGTGATCTGTTCAAGCAAAGAAATCATGTTGAAGGGGGCGGATTCAAGCTCTATCGCTCCGGATTCTATTTTATCGATGTCCAGCAGATCGTTGATGAGCAGCATGAGCCCTTCGGCGCTGCTTTGCAGAACATCCACGCATTTTTTTTGTTTCTCGTCGAGGTCGGTCGTTAACAGGATGCTGGAAAGTCCGACAATCGCATTCATCGGCGTGCGAATTTCGTGGCTCATATTAGACAGGAAATCCGTTTTTGCCTGATTGGCTTTTTGGGCTATTTGCGTGTCGTTTTCGGCGGAGGCTTGATTGGCGTCGGCTTCGGATTTTAAATCTGCCGCAATGATCGAATTGGTCGCGGCCACTTGCTGCGACCTTTGCGCCTGGGTGGCGGCCTGTATACTGTCGAGTTTTCGTATCACCCATTTCAAATAAATGGCAAATAATATCAGGCAGGTTGAGGATATGGCGAGAATGGTTATGATTTTCCAGTAATATCCGTCGCCTTTAAGGGTCAGCATCAGGATGAGGAGATTCAGCCCAAAGATGATGAATAAGGCGTAATACAGGAGGCGTTTCTTCACGACATCGTTTTCCACATGCGCTGTCAGGACTATCGTTCCCCGAGGTTCGTCGATAGCGATATGCGGTAACGGATCCATTTGAATGCCTTGCTAAAAAGCGCTGGGTACAGGAAAAGATATAAGTTCTCTATATGGATCTTTATGAGCCCATAATACAAGTAAAACACACATGCGGGCTCTTTAACGGTATTTTGTTTTGTCGGGAGCTGTTACACTGCGACGTATGTCGCATAATCCTTCTTTTGACAAAGCACGCGATGATATGCATCGCAAGATGTTGTCGGCGGTTGCGCACGACCTGAAAACACCTTTGGTCTCTATCATCGGCTCGCTGGAAATTTATGAGCATTTACAGGATACATTGTCGCGTGAAAAACAGGCGGTGTTGATTCATGTAGCGCTTCAGGAAGCCTATCGCCTTGATAGTTTTATGACCAATATTCTGGATATGGCCAGACTGGAAAACGGATTGGTTGCGGCTAAACGGGAAAACACAAAGATCGGCGAGATGATTCAGGGTTGCATCGCGCGCCTGAGCAGTCTTTTGCAGGATTGTACTGTCACTATTAAGGATGTGACGCCAGTGGAAGGATTGATTGATCCTGTTTTGCTGGGTCGCGTTCTTGGTCTTGTGATCGATAATGCCGTAAAATATGGGAGAACGCCTGCAGATATCCATATCGAATATGGGGAAGGCTCTGATAAAGAGGGTTTTATTGGCGTTATGGATAATGGGCTCGGCATTCCTGTCGCCCAAAGCGATGCCATTTTTTTTGAAATATACGCGGTTTGCAAAAGGTGCGGGCACAGGATTGGGTTTGGCGATCAGCCGCGAGATTATGGGTTTGTTGGGCGGAGGCATTACGGTTGAGAATAAGGTGGGGAGCGGCGCTTTGTTCACGCTGCGCTTTCCTTTGGCCTAGCTAGCCCGTCTTAACAATATCTTGCTCCATCATTTCCATGCGATAGCCCACGCCGGGTTCGGTCATGATGAAGGGGGCGTTTTCCGGGGTGGTTCCCAGTTTCTCGCGCACCTGGCCGATATAGACGCGCAGATATTGCGTGTTGTCCTTGTGCGCCGGGCCCCAGACTTCGTTTAAAATTTGTCCGTGGGTTAGCATCCGGCCGCGATTGATCATGAAATAACGCAGCAATTCGTATTCTTTGGGCGTAAGCGCCAGTTTTTTATCGTGCAGATAAACTTCGTGACGGACGACATCCATACGCAGGGAACCATTGACGAGTTCGGTCTCGCCCAATTCCTTGACAAGGGATTTGCGCAAATTGGCGCGGATGCGGGCCATCAGGACATTCGCGTTAAAAGGTTTAACGACATAATCATCGGCACCGGCGTCGAGGGCGGCTTCGATCTCGTCATCGATCGCGCGCGCTGATAGCACGATGATCGGCACTTGCGACCATTGGCGGATTCCGCTGATGACTGCTTTGCCGTCCATATCCGGCAGGCCCAGATCGAGCAGGATGAGGTCGGGCTTTACCGAGACGCTCATGCGTATCGCTTGCTTGCCGGATTCGCTTTCTTCGATCCTGAAATCCGACGCGTCGAGAAAGACGTTCAGCATCTTGCGAATTTGAGCTTCATCATCGACGACGAGGATCGTGCGTTTCTTCTCTTGCATCAGGACATCTGAGCTCCCTTATGGGAACGACTTATAGAGGATAACCGGCGGGATAACAGCAATAAACCGAGCCTAGAGGGGGCAAACAGGTGCTATATCGCCTTTTCAGGGATAGTTTGCGCCTTTGGGCTAATCATGCGACGCTGCTTAATCCTTCACAAAACCGTATTTTGCCTCATGATTTCTTGGCTTCGGTCAACGAAAAGATACTTTGCCGCCTTGCTGATTTCGCACAGCGTAGAACCGCGCAAAGAAAGCGTGGGAGCTGCCCTCATTCCAAAAACACCGCCGGATGATACGGTTCTGATCGTCGAAGATTTTACCGCCAACGTTATGGTCGCGACTATGATGCTTGAGCATATGGGGTACAAAACCGAGGTTGCGCGCTGTGGGGCCGAGGCTGTTGCGAAAGTGTCTGCCAGAACAATTCCCTATGTCGCCATCCTGATGGATGTGCAGATGCATGATATGGACGGGTTTGAAGCGACGCGGCAGATACGCGCGGTGGAAACAGAAAAGAATTTTCGTCATTTTATCATCGGCGTTACCGCGCATGCTATGCTCGGGGATCGCGACCAGTGCATTCGCGCCGGAATGAACGATTATATCAGCAAACCTTTACACCCGGATATTCTGGCGAAGAGGTTGCGTGCAACGCACCATAGACAAAAAGGGGTTGACCAAAGCGGCAATTAGGGTGACTAATTTATCGTGCAGTTTTGCTTAGTGAGGCGCTATGGAAAGCAATTTCGAAGAATGCGAAAACGGTAAATTCAGATATCTGAAAAAAGAGGGTATCTTCAGATACAAAGACCCCTCTGCACCCGGTGGCTATCGTTACGAGGTTACCAATACGGTGTTGCGCGAGTTGGGAGAGCCGGATGCCGATAATCTGCCGTCGGGCCTTGCGCTGTATCCCGATCTGGTTCCCGGATTTATCGATGACGATATGGTGTTGCTGCCGCATGTCCGGGTCATTTATTCCGAGGCGGATCATGAGCTTTGGCGGCGGCTGTTTGTGAAAATAGAACAAACGCTTGCCGATTGCGTGGTGAAGGAAGTCGCAGACGGCTATGCCTGGATCAAAAATCTGGGCGGGGCTAATGAGATTCCGAAGCTTGAGACGATGAACAAAGATATCAGGGCGGCATCTGGTTTTGAACTGGTGCAGGTTATGGGACTTATTCCCAACGACGCTTTTTTTAAATTGCTGATGGAAGGCAAATTTCCGGTCACTCTTTCCGTGCGGCGGGAAGAAGAACTTTCATATACGTCTTTCCCCGATATTTTTCACGATCTCGCCGGACATGCGCCGATGTTTTTGAACAAGGAGTTCTGTCATTTTGTCAGGAAGATCGGCGATTTGGGGATGCGCTTTTCGGGCGAGGAGCGGCTTCAGGGAATGGTGTCTAAACTTTATTGGTACACGATAGAGTTTGGACTTAAAGCCGCCGAGGGGCCGCATTTTTGCCGGGCTTATGGGGCGGGAATTGTGTCATCGCCAGTTGAAACGCGCGACTCGGTCGAAAGCGTCACGGCAGCCTGTTTCGACGCGGCGGGCAACAGGGTTGAGGGGGACAGGATTATTCGCCGTTTGCCTTTTAACCTCGAGAGAATTCTGTTGAGCCATTATGATTTTGCCAAGCCGCAGGAACTTTATTTTGTCATCGGCGATTATCGCCAGCTTGGCGAAGTGTTTGAGCGGGATATGGAAAAATATATGAGGGAACTCGCGGCGCGGATGGGGGATTATGAAATACCTCAAGGGACGCTGCTGGAAACAGACATTCTGTTTCCCGATTATCGCGCCGCTGGCTGATAGACTTCGTTCATGTGATTGGCGAGCGCGATGTCTTTGAGCGTAACGTCGCCGGCATCGTGCGTCGTCAGTTCGACAAAAACGCTGCGATAGATATTTTTCCATTCGGGGTGGTGATCGGTTCGTTCGCAAAACAGCGATACTTCCACCATAAATGCAATCGCCGAGGCGAAGCTGCCGAATTCAAATTTTCTGGTCAGGCGTTTGTCCGATTGAGTCCAGCCTTGGGGGATGTTGTCGATCATGTCAGGCCACCTTTACTGCTTGGCGCGCTTCGGTCACGAGTTGTTGCAGAGCTTTAAGAGCGAAATCGAGCGACTCCTGATGAGTCAGGCGGCCATCGACGATTTTGGCATGCGCCGTGGGGATGACCACTTCGCCTGTTATAATGGGCCGCGCCTGTGCGGAGATAAGGGATTCGCGCAGATGCGCCTGTGCCCGTACGCCGCCTGTGAAAGCGGGCGAGGCAGTGATGATGAGGGCGTGTTTGCCGATCAGCGCCGCCGTGCTGGGCGGGCTCGACAGCCAGTCGATCGCATTTTTCAAAACGCCGGGCATGCCGTGGTTGTATTCGGGGCTGACGATGACC
>JBAVWC010000374.1:0-1738 GCA_049697595.1 Alphaproteobacteria bacterium | reverse complement strand
ATGCAGGACTTTCGTTGCTGTCACGCTCAGCCGCTCGGCGACGCCGTCGGCGCTTTCCACGATAAAGTTAAGCTCGTCGCGAACCATCGTCGCTTTTTCAACCAGTTTTTCCAGATCGTCGCCGCTTTCGCGCGCGGCGGAACGCAGGGATTTAATGCCCGCATCGGCGCGCATGACAGCGGCATTGAACTCGCGCACAAAACGTTCCATTTCGGTGCGGCTGGCGCGCAAATCCCTTAACTGGGCTATCAACCGCATCGCCTGCATGATGCCGAAGCCGACAACGAGGATCAAAATACCGTCAAGAGCAATGCCGATCCATTCGCTCATAAATCTTCCTCACGCCGTTTTTGCAAAGTCGCTTCTTCGACGCGCACGGCAACATGCCCGTTCAGCGAGCCCATGCGTCCCTGAAACAACGTAACCTCGCCCGCGCGCAGGGCGATAAGATCGTCGGCTTTGACGTTCAGCATCAAACGCGAGCCCGGCTTCCAATTCATGACTTCCTGCAAAGGCAGCGTGACCTCGTCGAGGACGGCCTGCATCTTCATGTCGGTGACCAGCAATTCGTTGCCCAAATGGGTTTCCCAAATGCTGTCACGGCCGAATTTTTCGCCCATGAACATTTGCAAAAGCAATTCGCGGATCGGCTCCAGCGTCGCATAGGGAATCAAAACCTCGATGCGGCCGCCGCGATCTTCCATATCGATGCGCAATTTGGCCAGCACGGCGGCATTGGCCGGACGCGCAATCGTGGCAAAACGCGGATTGGTTTCCAGACGGTCGAAACGGAACGTGACAGGGCTCAGCGGATCAAACGCGCCCGACATATCGGCGAGCACGACGCGCACCAGCCGTTCGACCAGATTGCGTTCGATTGTCGTATAAGGACGGCCTTCGATACGCATCTGCGCGGTGCCGCGACGCCCGCCCAGCAACACATCGACGATGGAATAGATCATCGCGCTGTCAATCGTCATCAGGCCGGAATTGTCCCATTCTTCGGCTTTGAACACGCACAGCATCGCGGGCAGCGGAATGGAATTCAGATAATCACCGAAACGCACCGAGGTAATCTGGTCGAGACTGACTTCGACGTTGTCTGAGGTAAAATTACGCAAGCTGGTGGACATCATGCGCACCAGACGATCAAACACGACTTCGAGCATCGGCAGACGCTCGTAATTAACAAGCGCGCTGTTGATGAGCGCCATAATGCCGGAATTTTCCTGATCGCCCGCCGCGGCATCGCCGAAGCCAAGCAAACTGTCGATTTCATTCTGGCTGAGAACGCGCGCGGTTTCGCCTTCGGCTCCGGCACCTTCAGTAGCCGCCGATTCGGCGGCCAGCTTATCGTCTTCGGTCTGTTCGGGCGTATCGGCCATTTTTCCTAACCCTTACTGTACCAGCATTTCCTGAAACAGGACGTCGCGTATCCGCACCGGCTGCGCCGCTTCGGTTACGCGCATAAGCAGTTCTTCGCGCAAACGATACATACCGGCGGAACCGCGCAAATCCTCGATGCGCAATTCGCGCAAATACACCTGAAAATTATCGACGATGCGCGGCTTGATCGCTTCGATCAGTGGCAGATCTTTTTCGTCGGCCAGTTCAAGGCTGATTTTGACCTTTAGATAATTCGGATGTTTGCCCTCGCCGCTCAAATTCACGATCATGTCGCCGAGCGAATAATAAACGGGCTTGCCTTTGCTCTCCTCGGCAGCCGCTGCGGCTTTGG
>JBAVWC010000373.1:0-5279 GCA_049697595.1 Alphaproteobacteria bacterium | reverse complement strand
ATTTATTGATTTTATTGGTAGGCGGTGAGGGTTTCGAACCCCCGGCCCTCTCGGTGTAAACGAGATGCTCTACCGCTGAGCTAACCGCCCCTACCATTCCGGTATGCATGCAAATAGCAGAAACCGGGCCGAAGTACGATTACTTTTTTGTTGTGCCGTTTTTGGCCAAAACGGGCTTTTCCGGCTTACCGTTGACTTGCTCTTTGAGCAGCTTTCCGGCGCGGAATTTGGGGTTTTTCGAGGCTTTGATCTGAATATCCTCGCCCGTACGGGGATTGCGGCCCGTGGTCGCGGCGCGTTTGGCGACATAGAAATTGCCGAAACCGACGAGGCGAACTTCATCCTCGTTCTTAAGTGCGGTTTCGATCGTTTCCAGCGCAGCGTCGATCACAGAGGCGACGGTACCTTTCGACAGCCCCAATTGATCCAGATTTTTATTTTCGCTGACGGCAGCAATAAACTCGTTCTTATTCATAACGCTTCCCTGTTTTACAAATGTTTATATTAATTGCGCGCGTGGGCGAGATGGAATTCATGCACGCCGTGGGCTTTTTTGAAGCTTTCGCTCAGCTTGATCAAGGTCAAGCCTTTGCCTTTGCCATGTGATACCGCGACAAAACGCCATTCCGGATGCCCGTCATGTTGATGAATCGAGAACGATCCATTGGCGATTTCATAACCGTGTGCATGAACCAGCCGTTTGATATCGAGTTCGGTTAAATCGACATCTTTATGGAAGTTCAGCGTTATGGCAACGGCGTGACGCGAAGGAAGCATTTCTTCAAGCCTCGCCCCCCACATCATAAACCCCGTGGACAAAAGCGCGAGCATAGTTCCCGCTCCATAAAACCCAACGCCGATCAAAACGCCGATTGCCGAAACAGTCCAGATCGACGCGGCAGTTGTCAATCCGCTGATATTTCTGCCGTCGCGCATGATAACGCCTGCGCCCAAAAAGCCGATACCGGTAGTGATGCCCTGAATAACGCGGCCCGGATCGATAGCATTAACGGCAACGGGAATATGACCGCCATACCAATATTGCGTATCGCCGGTAATAACCGTAAGCGCGCAAGAGGCCATACAAACGAGGCCATAAGTACGCATGCCCGCCGCGCGACCGCGATAGGATCGCTCATACCCGACAAGAAGCCCCAGCGCCAAAGCGCCGAGAACATTCAAAAACAATTTGAAATTAGTAACGATCTCTTCCGGCGTCCAATAGCCGCTAAGAGAATCGACGATAATATTGCTCATGTGATCATCCCGAATCGTTGAGCCTTTTAGAATCCACGAAAGCTCACTATAATACAAGATAGTATTGTGCCTAGGAGATCGGCATGCGATAATTTTACACCTCTTTCCGGTTTCCAATGTCCGTATGCATCCAATATAGTCGGCCTGCTTCGGGCCTTAATGACAGCGAAATCTTTGGTTTCGATGTCGCGGTCACCAATCTTATCACCGCCTATTTTCGTTACAGCGCAGCGCAGCAATTTATCTGCCGCCCTACGGATATGCCCAGTTTCGATCATTTCAAGCAATTGGCGACGGCGGAAGGAATCGATGCCGAGGCGCGCTGCATCGGGCTCGACCCAAGGCATCCGGAAAAAAATTTGCAAAGCATTTCCTGTTTGTTTCGCCCCGACCCTCTGATTGTCGATCCTATCTGGCGACGGCAACAGGTGTCAGGGCGTGGGTTTGCAACCTGCGGTCTTGTTCACACGATGAGCGGTGAACGCATCGCGCGCGCAGTCGGCGATCTGTGCCTTGCGCCCAGCGACGGCACCGATGCGTTGATCTGCCCCTCGGTTTCCATTCGCGATGCGGTGCGAAATTTGTGGGAGATACAAAGCAATTATCTCAATCACCGTTTCGGCGGACAATTTGCCTGTCCGGTACAAACGCCAGTTATTCCTCTGGGCATCGATACGGATAAATTTGCGAAACTGACGACGCCGGATAAACGCGCGGCACAGCGTGCGGCTTTGGGCGTTGCCGATGATGAGGTCGTCATCCTTTTCGTCGGACGCCTCAGCTTCGCCACCAAAGCGCACCCCCTCCCTTTGTTTATGGCAACGGAACGGGCCGCAAAACGGACAAGCCGCAAAACACGCCTCGTCATGTTCGGTTACTTCAAGCCAAAGGATATGGAGCCGTTATTTCGCAGCCTCGCCGAAGATATATGCAAAACGGTCGCCGTCGAATTTGTGATGAACGACGACCCGCGTTTTCCCGACGGATTATGGGCGGGTGCGGATATTTTTACTTCACTCTCCGACAATGTGCAGGAAAGTTTTGGACTTACTCCAATCGAGGCGATGGCCTGCGGCCTGCCCGCAGTCATCAGCGATTGGGACGGCTATCGCGAAGGCGTGCGCCACGCGTCGGACGGATTTTTAATTCCAGCGATGACGCCGCCGCCCTCGGCAGGGATGGCGATTGCGCAACTGTATTATAACGAAGGGAATTACGGCGTCTCTCTGTCGGGCGCTTCGCAAAGCACCAGCATCGATATCGAGTATTGCTCGCATGCCTTTTCGGTTTTGATCGGCGATGCCGAACTGCGGCGCAGCTACGGCGCGAACGGCAAAGCTCGCGCGCGCGATATATTCGACTGGCGGCACATCATTCGCGCCTATGACGAATTGTGGACAAATTTGTCTGAACAACGCATATCCGCGCCTCGCGCGCAAACGCTGCCGGAAAATTGGCAAGCGATGAATCCGGGATTTCCCAATCCGTGGCAAATGTTCAAAAGTTTTCCCACCACGCATCTGGCAACAAGCGATATTTTGCACATCGCTCTTTCCGCCGAAGAAACCGATATCATTCTGCGGCACGAGATGAATTATTTTGTGCCGAGTTTGTTGCTGCCAAAAGATCAATTGGTGGAACTCGTTTCCATTATTCGCCGCGCAGGCAGTGTGCGAATACAGGATATTCTTTCAGCCTTTCCGACCGACCGGCATGATTTATTGTGGCGCTGCATCGGCTGGATGTTGAAACACGGCGTTTGCGCTTTTCAAAGGCCAGCAGCATGAGCCCCGACTTCCCCCCTCCCTTTGACGCTGCGTGGTTCCGGTTTGTGGTGGGATTTGTAATCGGCGCGGCGTTAGGAAGCTTTGCCACAATGCTCGCCTATCGCTTGCCGCGCAAATTGTCGATCATCTCTCCACGCTCGCACTGCCCGACTTGCAAAACGACATTACAGCCGCAAGATTTGGTGCCGATCCTGTCATGGCTGTGGAACAAAGGCCACTGCCGCCACTGCCACGCCAAAATCGGCGCCCGCTATTTATGGATTGAATTAGCGACAAGCATCGCTTGCGGCACGGCGAGCGTGGCGATTGTTAGCCCGATGCTGTTGCTTGCCTATACTGGTATCGTCGCGGTCGTCGTCGTCGCCAGTATTTATTGCGCGACCCAGCCGCCGTCGATGTTGTAGGCCGTCCCGGTGATTTGGTTCGCGGCGTCGGAACACAGGAACAATGCCAACTCGCCGATTTGTTCCGTCGTGACGAATTGCTTGGAAGGTTGTTTTTCCGCAAGCAATTTGTCGGACGCCTGAGCGTTCGTCAGGCCTTCTTTCGCAGCCAGCGCATCGATCTGTTTTTGCACAAGCGGCGTCAGAACCCAGCCGGGGCAAATCGCGTTGCTGGTGACTCCGCTGCCCGCCATTTCCAACGCAGTGGTTTTCGTGAACCCGACAACGCCGTGTTTGGCAGCGACATAGGCCGATTTCCCCGCGCTCGCGACAAGGCCGTGAACCGAGGCGATGTTGATAACGCGCCCCCAGCCTTTGCTGCGCATGCCAGCCAGTACATGATGCGTGGCATAGAAAACGGAAGACAAATTCGTCGCAATCACCGCATCCCATTTTTCAATCGGAAATTGGTCTATCGGCGACACGAATTGAATGCCCGCATTGTTGACAAGAATATCGACTCCGCCAAACGATTTTGTCGCTTCATCGATCATCGCCGTGATCTGATCCGGCTTGCTGACATCGGCGGGATTGTATTCCACCTTAACGCCAAACGCCGCGATTTCGGCCTTCAGTTTGGCAATCGTTTCCGGCGCATCACCAAAACCGTTAAGCATGACATTAACGCCCTGCCCCGCCAAAGCGCGCGCGATACCCAAGCCAATACCGCTCGACGAGCCGGTAACGACGGCTGATTTTCCTTTAAGTGTCATTTTTACTCCGCTGCGTCTTCGGGAAGGAAGGTCGATGAGAAGGCTTCTTCCCACGTTCCTTGCGTCGCGGCGCGGCTATATTCCGTCGCGCGGGCTTCGAAGAAGTTGGCGTGTTCGGCAGCGTTCATCATTTCATCCATCCACGGCAATGGGTTTTTCGCCACATTGTAAATCGGCTGCAACCCAAGCTGCGTCAAACGGCGGTCTGCGATGTAACGGATGTAGGATTTAACTTCGTCGGCGGTCAGCCCTTCAATCGCTCCCAATTCAAAGGCGAGGTCGATAAACGCGTCTTCGTGATCCACAATCGTGTCGCAGGCCAGATACAATTCGCGCTGGAAACTTTCCGTCCAGATGAATTTGTTTTCATCGATGAATGTGCGGAACAAACGGATGATCGACAGCGTGTGCAACGTTTCATCGCGCACCGACCAGGTAACGATCTGGCCCATCCCCTTCATCTTGTTGAAGCGCGGAAAATTCATCAGCATCGCGAAGGACGCAAAAAGCTGCAACCCTTCGGTGAAGGCACCAAAAATTGCCAGCGTGCGCGCGGTTTCTACGGGATTGCTGCAATTGAATCCTTGCAGATAATCATACTTATCCTTCATTTCTTTGTAGCGCAGGAAAGCCGAATATTCGACTTCAGGCATGCCGATCGTGTCGAGCAGATGCGAATAAGCGGCGATATGAATCGTTTCCATATTGGAAAACGCCGCCAGCATCATTTGGATTTCGGTCGGCTGAAACACGTTGGCGTATTTCTTCATATAGCAATTATTGACTTCCACATCGGCTTGCGTGAAGAAGCGGAAAATATGCGTCAACAGGCTCCGTTCGGACGCCGTCAGTTTCTGACGCCAATCCTTGATGTCGTCGGCCATAGGAACTTCTTCGGGCAACCAATGAAGCTGCTGCTGCTTCTGCCAGCACTCATAGGCCCACGGATAGCGAAACGGCTTGTAAACGGGATTGGGGGTAAGAAGTCCTGACATTTTTTGAGCCTAAGTAAGAGAAAAAGTCGAATCGGATTGCACACGTTCGTTGCAGTAGATGCGCGCCATTGTACAACAATAACA
>JBAVWC010000372.1:0-3273 GCA_049697595.1 Alphaproteobacteria bacterium | reverse complement strand
CCTCCCCCTCGATGGGGGAGGGTTGGGTGGGGGTGGCTGTGCCATTGGGCGTGTATTTTGCCAGCCACCAATCCAGCCGCGCCTGATGCCGCATAATGGCGTAAAGGCGCGTGGAAATATCGGCGCGGTCGTGGCTGCCGATAAAACGGCGGGCGCGGAAATAGGCGCTGATCAACGCATCGGCAGGACGCGGCGTGTCGGCCATTTCCTGCAGAAGCTCAAGCGTGGCCTGGATACGGGCGGCGGGAGTCACTGGTTGTTAGCCGAATTCGCCCGGCGGCGGGTCGACTGGAACATTCAAATCTTCCAGCAGCAGATCTTCGTTGGTTAGTTTCATCTGGCCGATTGTGAAATGCTCCGGCGCGCCGATTTCGGGGTCGAAAACGTCCATTTCGAAGGGGGCGACTTTGATGTCGGTCTTGAACAGGGCGTTTTTGAACACGACCGTCGCGGTCAATGTAATCAAATTATCGCGCCCGATGCCTTTGTAGGTGATCGGCATCAGTTTTTCGGCGACATCGGCCTTTTCCTTGGCATTGGCATTGCTGAGCCAGATGACTTCTTCCGGCTTCTCGACAATGATAAAACGGCCCAATTGCCCGCGCACATAATGGAAGAAGAATTTGGCGTAAGGGATGCAGGTTTTGCGGTCGATTTTGATCGGGGCGCGTTCGTTTACGCTGTAAATCGGTTCATTGGTCCAGTTCAAAAGGCTGATATCGCCCGGTTTATAAAGCGCATAGCGCGTATTGGGCTGCGGCAAAGTGGTGTCGCTGATCGCGCAAAGCTTGAATTCGCTATAAAATTCCAGATCGGCGGTTTGAATCGAGGTCTTGCCCTCGGGCAGCTTGATGGGATCAATCTCGGAGGCAATGTCGGCCAGCATTTTTTGCGTCGCCGCCGCATCGAGTTTTTGGAATGTAAGGTCAGCCATTAAGATACCCTCTTGAACGATTTTGGGACTTTCTAAGCCTATAGCCCTTTGATAAGGGGGCTGCAAGCCTTGCGTCCCGAAGGCGCCCAGAATAGGCGGGGAAATCCTATTAAATTCTTAATGCGCCGACGAATGACTCTAGTTGCATCTCAGGATAGGCTTTGCTATCTCATTCGCGAGAATTAAAACATTTTAACCTTTCCAGGTTTGTTGCACGTGTCGGAAAACTCCACCACCACCCCCGTTGCCGGAGATCATGCGGCCCCCCCGCCTGCTTTGGTGCGCCGCTATGTCGGCTCGCTTTATACGCTGGCCGAGCAAGAAGGCAGCATCGATGCCGTCGCCGCCGATATGCGCGGCCTGCGCCGTTTATGGAACGAAAGCGCCGAATGGCGCTTTATCGCCAGTGACCCGCGCATTCACAACGAATCGGCCAACAAAGCCGTGGAACAAGTCGCCAAAATTTCCGCTGTCGGCAAGCTCACGGCCCAGTTTCTGTCGGTTGTCGCGCTGAATCGCCGTTTGAATCTGATGCCTGCGCTGGTTGAAGGATTTCTTGAAGAAGTCGCCACGCGGCGCGGCGAATATCATGCCGATGTGCGTACGGCGAATGCTTTGTCCGCGGCCCAGCACGAAGCTTTGACCGCGTCGCTGACCGCCGTTATGGGCGGCAAGGTTCATATCAATATGATCGAGGATGCCTCGATTCTCGGCGGGTTGACCGTCAAACTCGGTTCTCAATTCATCGATGCCTCGGTTAAAACCAAGCTCGATCATCTCGAACGTAGTCTTAAAGGAGCAGCTTAATGGATATCCGCGTTTCAGAAATTTCATCGGTACTCAAGCAGCAGATCGCCGGTTTTGGCACCGCGACGGAAGTCGCCGAAGTCGGGCAGGTTCTGTCGATCGGCGACGGCGTCGCGCGCGTTTATGGGCTCGATAATGTTTGCGCCGGCGAAATGGTCGAATTCGCCAGCGGCGTTCGCGGCATGGCTCTCAATCTTGAAACCGACAATGTCGGCGTCGTTGTTTTCGGCGACGACCGTACCATTCGCGAAGGCGATGTCGTCAAGCGTACCGGCACAATCGTCGAAGTTCCCGTCGGTAAAGGCTTGCTGGGCCGCGTCGTCGATGCGCTCGGCAATCCTATCGACGGCAAGGGCCCGTTGAAAGACGTCAAGATGACGCGCGTCGAAGTCAAGGCTCCCGGCATTATTCCGCGTAAATCGGTGTCTGAGCCGATGCAGACGGGCTTGAAGGCAATCGACTCGCTGGTGCCTGTTGGTCGTGGCCAGCGCGAATTGATCATCGGCGACCGTCAGACTGGCAAGACGGCGGTGGTGCTCGATACGTTCATCAATCAAAAGACCGTCAATCAGGGCGACGACGAATCCAAGAAGCTGTATTGCATTTACGTGGCGATTGGACAAAAACGTTCGACCGTGGCGCAGATCGTCAAGAAGCTCGAAGAGACCGGCGCTATGGAATATTCGATTGTCGTCGCCGCGACGGCTTCGGAACCCGCGCCGCTGCAATTCATCGCGCCCTATACCGGTTGCGCGATGGGCGAATTTTTCCGCGACAACGGCATGCATGCGCTGATCGTTTATGACGATTTGTCGAAGCAAGCCGTGGCCTATCGCCAGATGTCCTTGCTGCTGCGCCGTCCTCCGGGCCGCGAAGCCTATCCGGGCGATGTGTTCTATCTGCATTCGCGCTTGCTGGAACGCGCCGCCAAAATGGGCGACAAGGCGGGCGGCGGTTCGCTCACGGCATTGCCGATCATCGAAACCCAGGCGGGCGACGTTTCGGCTTACATTCCGACCAACGTCATCTCGATCACCGACGGGCAGATTTTCCTTGAAACCGGATTGTTCTATAAGGGCGTCCGTCCGGCTATCAATGTCGGCTTGTCGGTCAGCCGCGTCGGTTCTGCCGCGCAGATCAAGGCGATGAAGCAGGTCGCAGGTTCGATCAAACTCGAACTCGCCCAGTTCCGCGAAATGGAAGCTTTCTCGCAATTCGCCTCCGACCTCGACGCGACGACGCAGAAGCTGCTCAATCGTGGCCGCCGTCTGACGGAATTGCTGAAGCAACCGCAATATTCGCCGCTCGCCGTCGAAGAACAGGTTTGCGTGATTTATGCGGGCGTCAAAGGCTACCTCGACAATGTGAAAGCCGAAGACGTCACGCGCTTTGAAGCCGGGCTGTTGCGCGAATTGCGCGGCGCAGGCGCCGGAATCCTGACCGCGATCCGCACCGACAAGCAGATCAAGCCGGACAACGAAGAAAAGCTCAAGACGCTGATTGTTACATACGGCAAGCTGTTCGTGTAAGCC
>JBAVWC010000371.1:0-2531 GCA_049697595.1 Alphaproteobacteria bacterium | reverse complement strand
TGTACGCGGCGGAGCAAAAATAGACCACAAGTCGGCGCGTGAGCGCCGGGTTGTGGCGGAGTAAAAGTAGACCACCCCGCCAGGCAGAAGTTTCACGGACAAGCAGGTTCCTTTTAGGGTTCCGAAGGCGTTTCGGAGCTCATAGGAGACGTGTTTTCTGTGGGATACCGGAGGGATGAAGACAGTGGAGCTATACGCGAGAGTGCGGCGGGCGGTGTTGGTGGAGGGAATGAGCCGGCGGGCGGCGGCGCGAGAGTTCGGGCTGGCTCGGAAGACAGTGGGCAAGATGCTGGAGTATTCGGTGCCGCCTGGCTATCAGCGGCAGAAGCCGGTGAGGCGGCCGAAGCTGGGCCCGTGGCAGGGCGTGATCGACGCGATTCTCGAAGACGACAAGCAACGGCCGCGCAAGCAGCGGCACACGGCCAAGCGGATCTTCGAGCGGCTGCGAGCCGAGCATGCTTACACGGGCGGCTACACGATCGTCAAGGACTACGTGCGCTCGGCGAAGATCGGCGGCCAGGAGATGTTCATCCCGCTAACACACGCGCCGGGCGAGGCACAGGCGGACTTCGGCGAAGCCCAAGTGGTGATCGGGGGCGTGGAGCAGAAGGCGCACTTCATGGTCTTCGATCTGCCGCACTCGGACGACTGCTTTGTGCAGGCCTTTCCGGCCGAGACGACCGAGGCCTTTCTCGAAGCTCATGTCCGTGCCTTCGAGTACTTCGGCGGCGTGCCGACGCGGATTCTCTACGACAACACGACGCTGGCTGTGGCCAGGATCCTTGGCGATGGGGAACGGCAGAAGACGCGCGCCTTCTCCGAGTTGCAGAGCCACTACCTGTTTGCCGAGAAGTTCGGCCGTCCGGCGAAGGGCAACGACAAGGGGAAGGTGGAGAACCTGGTCGGCTACACGCGGCGCAACTTCATGGTGCCGATTCCCTGCGCGGCAAGCTGGGAGGCGCTCAACGAGCAGTTCATTCGCGACGCGATGGCTCGCCGTGTACAGCGTCTGCGCGGCCATAGGGAGACCATCGGCGAACGTTTCGAGCGCGACCGCGCAGCGTTGCTGCCGCTGCCGCCGGCTCGCTTCGAGGCCTGCGATAAGACAACCGCACGAGTCAGCTCCATCTCGCTGGTCCGCTACCGCACCAACGATTACTCGGTGCCGACTCAGTACGGTCATCGCCAGGTGCTGGTCAAGGCTTACGTCCACCACATCGTGATCGTAGCGGGGAGCGAAGTCATCGCCGAACATAAGCGCAGCTACGAACGCGAAGCTGCCATTTACGATCCGCTGCACTATCTTGCTTTGCTCGAACACAAGAGCCGGGCGCTGGACCAGGCCGCTCCGCTCGCGGGATGGCAGTTGCCCGAGTGCTTCGCTCAACTGCGCCGGATGCTGGAGGCGCGACTGCTGAAGCACGCGGGCCGGGAGTACATCCAGGTCTTGCGGCTGATCGAGCACTTCGCGTTCGAGGAGGTCACGGCCGCCGTCGAGCAGGCGCTTGCGTTGAACGCGATCAGCTTCGATGCCGTGCGGCATCTGGTCTTGTGCCGCATCGAGCGCCGGCCGCCGCGGCTGGATATGGACAACTGGCCGCACCTGCCCCTGGCCCAGGTGCGCACCACGCGTGCCGCAGAGTACATGAGCTTGCTGTCGATTTCCGCGGCCGAACCTCCCACACTGGAGGCGATGCTATGAGCGCAACCACTGCCGATACGCCGCAGGTTCTGCTCGAACATCATCTGAAGGCTCTCAGGCTGCCCACCATGCTGCGCGAGTACGACAAGCTGGCCCGCACCTGCGCGGTTGAAAAGGCCGACTTCCCGAACTATCTGCTGCGTCTCACAGAACTGGAACTGCTCGACCGCGATCGACGCGCCACCGAACGCCGCATCCGCCAGGCGAAGTTCCCGGTCGTCAAGAGCCTCGACAGTTTCGACTTCCTCGCCATCCCCGCGCTGAACAAGACCCTGGTTCTCGAGCTGGCACGATCGGAGTACCTGGAGCGCAAGGAGAACATCCTGCTGCTCGGCAACAGCGGCACTGGCAAGACGCACATCGCCCTGGCGCTCGGTCTGACAGCTTGTCAGCGCGGTCATCGCGTTCGCTTCCTCACCGCCGCCGCGCTGGTCGGCGAGCTGATCGAGGCACGCGACGAGAAGTACCTGCGGCGCTTCCAGAAACAACTTGCCGCGCACGAACTGCTGGTCATCGACGAACTGGGTTATGTGCCGCTGTCGAAGACCGGAGCCGAGCTGCTCTTCGAGACCATCAGCCAGCGCTACGAGCGCGCCTCGACGCTGATCACAAGCAACCTGCCCTTCGACGAGTGGACCGAGATCTTCGGCTCCGAGCGG
Source organism: Alphaproteobacteria bacterium (assembly GCA_049697595.1). Classification (GTDB taxonomy): domain Bacteria; phylum Pseudomonadota; class Alphaproteobacteria; order UBA9219; family UBA9219; genus CAIXLI01. Next base: position 170 of record JBAVWC010000371.1, on the reverse strand, counting down.
CTCACCGGCGCGCTGCTCGATCGCATCACCCACCACGTTCACATCCTGGAGATGAACGCCGACAGCTACCGCCTCAAGCAAAGCCGCCGCAAACGAGCCTGACCCGCTCCGCCGCGCCCGGCCTGGCTCCCGCCTCTCCGGCCCCAAACGCGCCTTCGGGGGAGGAGGGC
>JBAVWC010000370.1:0-1642 GCA_049697595.1 Alphaproteobacteria bacterium | reverse complement strand
GCGGGGGGACATGAAAATGCGCGCCCCGAACGTCGCCCTTATGAGCCGAGCGAAAACGCCCGCCCCGAACAGCGTCCTTATGAACCGAGCGCAAACGCGGCGCCCGTAATTCCCGTTCCGGTCAGCATCCACGATCTCGACACGACGCCGCGCGAAACCCGCGTTCCGCCTCCTCCCGGCGGTCATATAAACGCCAAACCTTCCGCACCGCCGCCGTCACCTTACGAGGTCACCAATCCGGATTCGGACAGTCCCAAAGGCGGCTGGTGGCGCAAGCTGACGGGACAGTAAGATACTGTTCTAAGCATCGCAGGGATTAATGCTTCTTCTCACCGTTTCAGAAGGCCTTATTCGCTTCGGCGATAAGACCTTGTTCGAAAATCTCTCCTTCAATATCCGCGAGGGCGAGAAAGTCTGTCTGATCGGCAAGAACGGCGCGGGCAAAACCACGTTGATGAATATCATCACCGGCGCGCGCGAACTCGACGAAGGCAAACGCTGGCAATTGCAGGGCTCGACGATCGGCTACCTGCAACAGGAAATCATCCCCAAGCCCGGACAGACGGTGCATGAATTCATTTTCGAAGCGCTGAACAATCAGGACGGCAGCCACGATTATAAAATTGAAATCGTCGTCGAACCGCTCGAATTAAATCTCGACGACAAAATGACCAATCTTTCGGGCGGCCAATTGCGCCGCGCCGCTTTGGCGCGGGCATTGGTCGAAGAACCCGATATTCTTTTGCTTGATGAGCCGACCAATCACCTCGACCTCGACATCATCGAATGGCTGGAAGGTTATTTGAAAGCCTATCGCGGTGCTGTCGTTTGCATCAGCCACGACAAGGCCTTTCTCGGCAATGTATCGGAAGAAGTGTTCTGGCTCGATCGCGGCAAATTGCGCGTCTGCCCGCGCGGCTTCAGCTTTTTTGAAGAATGGGCGACGATGCTGCTGGAGCAGGAAGAACGCGAACTTCAGAACAGAGCGAAAGTGTTGGAATACGAAGTCGAATGGGCCAGCCGTGGCGTGAAAGCGCGCCGCAAACGCAATGTGCGCCGCGTCGAATTGATGAAGGCCGAACGCGATAAACTTCGTGCCGATAAAAATTCCCTGCAACGCATGCTGGCGAAAATAGAATTCGAACCCGGCGAGGCCGCCGAAGCCTCCTCCCGCATCGCCGCCGAATTTTATAATGTTCATAAATCATATGTCGAAGAGGGCCGCGAGAAAGTCATCCTGTCGAAATTCAATCTGCGCATCATGCGTGGCGACCGCATCGGCGTTATCGGTAAAAACGGATCGGGCAAAACCAGTTTCCTGCGCATGCTGGTCGGCGAATTATCGCCCGATATGGGCAAAGTCAAAGTCGCCAAGGATCTGGCCTTTTCCTATTTCGACCAGAAACGCAAAGACCTGATACCCGAACATTCCCTGCAACGTATTTTGTGTCCGAACGGCAGCGACTATATCGAAGTGCTGGGCAAAACCCGCCACGTGTGCGGCTATCTGAAAGATTTCTTGTTCGATCCGAAAATGGTTCAACATCCCGTCAGCGTTTTGTCGGGCGGCCAAAAAAACCGTTTGATGCTGGCGCGCATTATGGCCAACCCCGGCGGCCTTTTGATCCTCGACGAGCCGACC
>JBAVWC010000369.1:0-2439 GCA_049697595.1 Alphaproteobacteria bacterium | reverse complement strand
CTGGTCCTTGAGCGAACGCACCACCTGCCGCCGGTCCTTGAGCGACTGGGCATGTTCGATGCGTACTTCGAGTGTCAACTGGGCTACTGGCATAGGCTTATCGGAGATTTACACGGTCAGTGTAAGCCCATTTGCGCTCAAACGCGCAGGGTTTATTTGAGCCGGTGAATCCCCACTGCAACCGCCTCCACCCGACCGCCATCCAGCCCTTGTAACTCGCCCGACTCCAGGTCCCTATATAATCGCGTTGCTTCCTCGGGGAAGCTTCGGAGGGACTCGAATGGACATTCTCTTCATCATCCTGCTGGCGGTGGTCGGCATCCTTGCCTTGTCTTTGGTTCTGGGAAGCTTTTTCACGGTCAACACGGCGCAGGTGGCCGTGATCACCCGCTTCGGCAAGTTTCTCCGCGTCGCCGAAGCAGGCCTGAACTGGAAGATGCCCTACTTCGATACCGTCGCCGGCATGGTCAGCCTGCGCGTCAATCAGATCACCCTCACCATGGAAACCAAGACCAAAGACAATGTCTTCGTCACCATTCCCATCTCCGTGCAGAACCGCGTCCGGCCGGAAAAGGTCTACGACGCCTTCTACAAGCTCTCTGACCCGGTGGCGCAGATCAAGTCCTACGTCGAGCAGGTCATCCTCGGCCACGTGCCGGGGATGACGCTGGACGAAGTCTTCGCTTCCCAGTCCTCCATCGCCGCCGCCGTCAAGCTGGAACTGGATGCGGACATGTCCACATTCGGCTACGAGATCGTCAACGTGCTGGTCACCGACATCGTTCCCGACTCCAAGGTCAAGTCCGCCATGAACGACATCAACGCCGCCCAGTGCGAACAGGTGGCCGCCAACGCCCGCGGCGAAGCGGAGAAGATTCTGGTCGTCAAGAAAGCCGATGCCGAAGCGGAAAGCAAGGCGCTGCAAGGACAAGGAATCGCCAATCAGCGCAAGGCCATCATCGAGGGGTTGCAGGTCTCCATCGAACAGTTCCAGAAGGTTGTCGACGGGGCATCCTCGCGCGACGTCATGCAACTGGTGCTGGTCACGCAGTATTTCGATACTCTCAAGTCGATTGGCGAAAACGACAAAACCAACACTCTGTTCCTGTCGCATTCACCGGCGGCTGTCAGGGAAGTTTCCGACCAGATTCTGGAATCAATGCTGGTGGCGCAGCGCGCCGACCGCTGATCGAAGTCGGGCGCGGCAACTACCCTTTCGCGCCCACGCTTTAATCTGAAAACTGCGCGGTGCCCCATGTCTCGCCTTTGAGAGATGGGAAGTTACAAATCCACGCGGTCACAACACTAGTCTGAAAACTGCGCCAACTGTTCCGGCTTGGGCGCCCGCGTGAACAGGCTCACCACCACCATCGCGGCAACGGACATAAACAGTGCCGGGAAGATGGCGTCGCGCTCAGCCAGAATCTTCGGGAACCATTGCCTTACACCGGGCAGATCCCACACCAGCGTCACCACCGTTCCGGCAGCGATGGCCGCCACTGCGCCCCACGCCGTCACGCGCTTGGAGTAAAACGCCGCCAGCACCACCGGCGTCAGCGCCGCGGAATAAATCGTGTACGCCCACAGCATCTTTTCCAGAATGCTCGGCGCGTAGATTGCCTGGTAGAGCGCCCAACACCCGAGCAGCACCACCGCCAGCCGCGACACAATCAGGATCCGCTTGTTCGAAGCCCCCGGCGCGATATAGCGGACAAACACGTCCTCGATCAGGTTGGTGGCAGGCGAGAAAAGATAATTCGACGCCGTTGAAATGACCTTGGCGAACACGGCGCCCAGAAGCAGCGCGCCCATCAGCGCCGGCAATCCATGCCGCGCCGTATAGGGAATAATCTCGTAAGGCTGCCGAGCCACCTCGCCTGTCGGATAAAGCGCCGAGCCAAATACCGCGATGGCCACAATCAGCGTCTCCAGCAGCAGCGTTCCCAGAATCCATCCCACCACTGAAATCCGCGCGTCCCTCTCCGTCTTCGCCGAAAAAAACTTCTGATACATCACCTGGTTGCCCAGCATTAGCAGCAAGGTTGGAACCAGAAACTCGAGAGCGCGCACAAACGTCAGGTTGCCCAGTACCTCAAAGTGCGACTCCGGCAGCGCTTGGTGCAGCCCAGTCCATCCGCCCGCTTTCAGAAACAGCATGGGAGCGGCCAGGATGCAGATCACCGTCACCAGCGAGCCGATCGCCACATCCATATAGGCAACCGACGACATCCCCGCCAGCGCCGTGGTCAGAATCACGAATGCGGCAATCATGTAAGTGCCCAACTCCGGTGTCACCGTGTCAGGAAAAATCAGGTGCAGCACGTTGCCGCCGCCTTTGAACTGATAGCTGGTAATGCCCACATAGGCAAACAGAATGGCAAAAGTGCCCAGCACCCGCGCCGTCTGGTTGTAACGGGCTTCCAGTAGGTCGGGCAGCGT
>JBAVWC010000368.1:0-22764 GCA_049697595.1 Alphaproteobacteria bacterium | reverse complement strand
CATCCACTCCCTGCCCCGACGTTACTTTGCGGATTTCGATGATCTCGCTCATCGGGCGATTCAATTGTTCGGACGTTTTCTGGCGCAAAGAATCTTTGCGGTCGCGCAGGGTCAAGACAATCGCGCCGATCATCGCCACCAGCAACACCAGCCCCGAAACCTGGAACGGATAGAAATAATCGGTGTAAAGAACCTGCCCCAAGGCGCGCGTATTATCGACCATACCTTGCGATGCCGATTGCGCCGTTGTCACCGTATTCGGATCGGCCACCCAATTCCAGCCGACCAAAACCAATTCCGACAACAAGACCAGAGCAACGGTGCCTCCGACCGGCAGATAGCGTTCAAACCCCTGCCTCATCGCGCGGAAATTAATGTCGAGCATCATGACCACGAACAGGAACAACACCGCGACCGCGCCGACATAGACGATGAGCAGGATAAAGGCCAAGAATTCGGCCCCCATCAGCAAAAACAACGCCGATGCCTGAAAAAAGCACAGGATCAGGAACAAGACCGCATGCACGGGGTTGCGCGCCGAAATGACCATAACGCCCGAAGCCAACAGGACGGCGGAGAAAAGATAAAAGAGGGCAGTTGAGATCATCGGGTTACCTGTATTTCGAGTCGGCGGCGAGATTGGCCGCGATTTCCGCTTCCCACCTGTCGCCGTTGGCGAGCAAACGTTCTTTGGTGAACAGAAGCTCTTCGTGGGTTTGGGTGGCAAATTCGAAATTCGGGCCTTCGACAATCGCATCGACCGGGCAGGCTTCCTGACATAACCCGCAATAAATGCATTTGGTCATGTCGATGTCATAGCGCGTCGTACGACGCGAACCGTCTTCGCGCGGCTCGGCTTCGATTGTTATAGCCTGTGCGGGGCAAATCGCTTCGCAAAGTTTGCAGGCGATGCAGCGTTCTTCGCCGTTCGGATAACGGCGCAACGCGTGCTCGCCACGGAAACGCGGCGACAAGGGGCCTTTTTCGTAAGGGTAATTCAGCGTCACTTTGCGCTTGAACATATAAAAGAAGGTCAGCACAAGACCGCGCGCGATTTCATAAAGAAACAGGCGTTTGGCGGGACGAGTGAAAGAAGAGTGCGTACAAGCCATGCGTCAACCCAAATGCGGCAGTTTGTCGAAAGCGACGAGATACCCCGCCGTCAGCACAACCCAGAACAGCGACAGCGGCAGAAACACCTTCCAGCCGATATGCATGAGTTGATCGTAACGATAACGCGGCAATGCCACGCGCACCCATAAAAACACGAACAGGCACATAGCGATCTTAGCAAAGAACCAGATAAAGCCGGGAATAAAATCCAAAAAGTCAAACGGCGCAAGCCAGCCGCCGAGGAACAGAATGCTGATCATCGCGCTGACCAAAATCATATTGGCGTATTCACCCAAAAAGAACAGCCCGAAAGTCATCGACGAATATTCGGTGTTAAATCCGCCGACCAGTTCGGACTCGCCTTCCGGCAAATCGAAGGGATGTCGATTGGTTTCCGCGAGGCCCGAGATAAAGAACACGATAAACATCGGGAATAGAATGCCGAACGCGAACCAGCCTTCGCGTTGCGCCTCGACAATCGCCGATAAATTCAGCGATCCCGCGCGCAACAGAACGGTGACGATCACCAGACCGATAGAAACTTCATAAGAAATCATCTGCGCCGCAGAACGCAAAGCGCCGAGGAACGAATATTTGGAATTCGACGCCCACCCGGCGAGGATGATGCCGTAAACGCTCAAAGACGAAATCGCGAACAGATATAAAATGCCGACATTGATATTCGCCAAAACGACGCCCGCCTGAAACGGAACAACAGCCCAGGCCGCGAGTGCGAGAAGGAAAGTCAGCATCGGCGCCAGCACAAACAAAAACTTGTTCGAGCCGCTGGGAATAATCGTTTCCTTGCCCAGCAATTTCAGCCCGTCGGCAAAAGGCTGCAGCAAGCCAAACGGCCCCACGACATTCGGCCCCCTGCGCAACTGCATCGCCGCCATAACTTTGCGCTCGGCATAGGTCAGGTATGCGACCGCAACCAGAAGCGGCACGATGATCGCCACGATCTTGAGAACGATCCAGATGAGGGGGATGAGATAATCGGTGATGAGTGTGTTCATGATTTACTCCGCCGCCTCCTGCATCGTGAGGGGGCGTATTTCCTCGGTGCATTTTGCCATTGTCACCGAGGCGCGGCAAATGGGATCGGTCATATAGAAATTCTCGATGGCGGGCATGAAGCGTTTTGCCGAGACGCTGCCCGGTTTGCCAAATGCCGACCACGGTGATTTTTGGAGCTGCCCGATATGCGCCAATACCGGCGCGGATTCGAACATCTTGATGCGCAGTTCCACCAGCGTATCGAACGGTAAATGCTCGCCGATTGTTTCCGAGAAAGCGCGGATGATTTTCCAATCCTCGCGCGCGTCGCCCGGAGGGAACGCCGCTTGCAACGCCAATTGCGCGCGGCCTTCGGTGTTCACATATATGCCCGATTTTTCGGTATAGGCTGCACCGGGCAAAATCACATCGGCGCGATGTGCACCGGCATCGCCGTGATGGCCTTGATAGATGACAAACGCATCACCGATATTTTTGGTGTCGATTTCATCGGCACCCAGAAGCCAGATCGCTTCCATCTTGCCGCCGAGAATGTCGCGCGTCCCTGCCCCGCCGACTTGCGGCAGGAAGTCGAGATCGATCCCGCCGACGCGCGATGCCGCGAGTTGCAAAACGTTGAACCCGTTCCAGTCTTCACGCACGGCGTTGAATTGTTCGGCGAGTTCGCGCACCGCGCGATGCAATGCCGCGCCGTCTTCGCGCGCCAGAGCGCCTGCGCCCAGAATGAGCAACGGTTTTTTAGCGTTCTTCAAAATCGCCGCGAATTCATGTTTGCCGCTGGTAAGATCAGCAATCGAGGCAGGCGTGTCGCCGATATGTTTATAGGGATATCCAAGATCGACCGCCGCGCCGATCATTGCCACGCGGCAACCGCCGCGCAGCCAACGCTTGCGAATGCGGGCATTGATCAAAGCACCTTCGTGGCGCGGATTGGTGCCGATCAGCACAACGGCGTCTGCCTCTTCGATCCCGGCGATGCCGCTGTTCATCGTATAGGCCGAGCGTATGGAAACATCGTAATCCGCGCCATCCTGACGGCAATCCATATTGGGCGAACCCAACGCCTGCATCAGGGATTTCAACGCGAACATCGACTCGCAATCGACCAGATCACCCGCCAGAGCCGCGATGCGGTTCGGCTCCATATCGCGTAGTTTGTCGCCAATCGCGGCGAATGCTTCGCTCCACGAGGCGGGAACCAATTTCCCGTCGCGGCGCACATAGGGGCGGTCGAGGCGTTGACGCTTCAGCCCGTCAATCGCGAAACGGGTTTTGTCGTTGATCCATTCCTCGTTCACATCTTCGTTCAGGCGAGGCAACACGCGCATGACTTCGTTGCCGCGCACATCGACGCGAATGTTGCTGCCGATAGCATCGAGAACATCGATCGTTTCGGTTTTCTGGAATTCCCACGAGCGTGCGGTAAAGGCAGCCGGTTTATTGGTCAGCGCGCCGACCGGGCAAATATCGATCAGATTGCCCGACAATTCCGACGTCAAAGACTGCTCGACATAGGTTCCGATTTCCATATGTTCGCCGCGATACATGCCGCCCAGTTCCGGCGTGCCGCAAATTTCATCGACGAAACGGACGCAGCGCGTGCAATGAATGCAGCGTGTCATCACGGTTTTGACCAAAGGCCCCAGTTCTTTATCCGTCACGGCGCGCTTGGCTTCATTATAGCGGCTGTGATCGAGGCCATAGGCAACGGCCTGATCCTGCAAATCGCACTCGCCGCCTTGATCGCAAATCGGGCAATCGAGCGGGTGATTGACAAGCAGCATTTCCATAACGCCGTTGCGGGCTTTGGTTACCATTGCGCTGTCGGTGTGCACGATCATTCCTTCGCCGCAAGGCAAGGCGCAACTGGCAACAGGCTTCGGCGTCTTTTCGATTTCGACAAGGCACATGCGGCAGTTGGCCGGAACGCTCAGCTTGTCGTGATAGCAGAAGCGAGGCACTTCGACGCCCAATTGTTCGCAAGCCTGCAACACGCTGGTGCCCGGCGCGACTTCAAGTTCGATTCCGTTGATTGTGAGTTTAGGCATGTTACGCCGCCTTCGCTTGTTTGCGATATTGTTCGATGCGCTCGATCATCTGTGGTTTGAAATGGCGCACTAATCCTTGCACGGGCCAGACAGCGCCGTCGCCGAAGGCGCAGATTGTGTGGCCTTCAATTTCTTTGGTTACGTCCAGCAATTGATCGATTTCTTCGACCGTTGCGTTGCCGCGCACCATACGCTGCATCATGCGCCACAGCCAGCCGGTGCCTTCGCGGCACGGCGTGCATTGGCCGCAGCTTTCATGCATATAGAAACGGCTGAGCCGCGCGATTGCGTAAATAATGTCGGTCGATTTATCCATAACAATCACGCCCGCGGTGCCAAGCGCCGATTTCACGTCACGCAGCGCGTCGAAATCCATCAACACAGTATCGCAAACGTCCTTCGGCAACACAGGGGTCGAAGAACCGCCGGGAATGACGGCCAGCAGATTATCCCATCCGCCGCGCACGCCTCCTGCATGTTTTTCGATCAGCTCCTTCATCGGAATGCTCATCGCTTCTTCGACGTTGCAGGGCTGATTAACGTGGCCGGAAATGCAGAACAATTTCGTGCCGCTGTTCTTGGCGCGCCCGAATCCTGTGAACCAGCTCGCGCCACGTTTCAGAATTTCTGGTACCGCCGCAATTGTTTCGACATTATTGATCGTGGTCGGGCACGAATAAAGCCCCGCACCCGCCGGAAACGGCGGCTTGTTACGCGGCTGGCCTTTTTTGCCTTCGAGGCTTTCCATCAAAGCGGTTTCTTCGCCGCAGACATAGGCGCCCGCGCCGCGATGCAAATAAATGTCGCAATCCCAGCCCGAACCCGCCGCGTTTTTGCCGAGCAACCCGGCAGCATAGGCTTCGTCAATCGCCTGCTGCATGTTCGAGGCTTCGGTATAAAATTCGCCGCGAATATATATGTAAGCCACATGCGCGTTGATCGCGAAGGCCGCGATTAAAGTGCCTTCCAGCAAACGATGCGGATCGAAACGCAGAATGTCGCGGTCTTTGCAGGTGCCGGGTTCGGATTCATCGGCGTTTACGATCAGGTAATGCGGCTTGTCCGAAGGTTTGGGCATAAACGACCATTTCATGCCCGTTGGGAATCCCGCGCCGCCGCGCCCGCGCAGGCCGGAATTCTTGGTCTCCTCGACCACCCAGGGCTGGCCCTTTTTGATGACATCAGCCGTCCCTTCCCACACGCCACGACGACGCGCCGCCGCGAGGTTCCAGCTCTCGAAGCCAAACAGATTTGTGAAGATGCGATCTTTGTCTTGGAGCATGTCAATCAGGGGTCAGGTTGTTTTGAGATTTTTGTTCGGGCTTAGGTGGACCGGGACGCAGAAAAAATGCGCCCCCGAAAATGAGGGCAACGCAGTATGCCGAATGTTTGAGGCTAGCCGTGTCACTATAAGTAGCCACAGCAAAAATAGCCGACACCGCCCAAAGGTATTTGTCGCTAAGCGTGTCGCGCGCATGCTCAGTTAGACTTCTGCCAACTTCGGACCAGGATTTGCGTGTGTCGCTCATGCTTTTTCCTTCAAACTCGTCGGGCCGCTTTGGGCGCAGGAACCGCGACGCCCGGTTTGCGAACCGGGTTCGAGTTTCTTGCCCGCACCAAGCGTGTCGATCATCTTTTCCATCAATTCCGGCGTCAGATCTTCATAGAATTCGTCGTTGATCTGAACCATTGGCGCATTGACGCAAGCGCCCAGACATTCGACTTCGGTCAGCGTGAATTTGCCGTCTTTGGTTGACTCGCCCACACCGATCCCGAGCTTCTTTTTACACGCGCCGACGATACCGTCAGACCCGCGCAGCCAGCACGGCGTCGTTGTGCAGACCTGAATAAAATTCTCGCCGATTGGTTTAAGATTGAACATCGTATAGAAACTGGCGACTTCGTAAACGCGGATCGGCGGCATTTCGAGCATAGCGGCGATATAATCCAACGCTGCCTGCGGCAGCCAATTCTTATTTTGACGCTGCGCTATGTCCAGCAACGGCAATACCGCGCTGGCCTGACGCCCGGCAGGATAGTTAGCGATAATCTTCTGCGCCCGCGCGAGATTTTCAGGTGTGAAGATAAATTTATCAGGTTGGGGCATTGTCATTCCCTAGAACAGTCATCTTGAAATTTTCCGGCGGACAAGGATATTGTTTTTTAGTTCCGGGCGCGGCGTAAAAGAAATCGCCAAATCTTATGGGTTTATCCTCTACCGCACCTCTTAAACTTGCCAACATCCGCTGACCGGCATGTTTATAAAGGCTTACCGAATTTATCCGCGAGGCCACCCCCCACGGATTGAGTTTAAGCACGTTCTGGCAAAGCGCGTGCATTTCAAAGTCCTGATTGCTGGCGACGGAATGTTGCTTGACCGCCGCAACCCGAAGAGCGCGCAAATCTGATACAAGCGCGAATTTTAGAGTCGCCCTATCTTCGTCCAATTCTTGCCCCGATAATTCCCTGATGCGGAACCTCTCAAAGAAGTGAGGATGAAATTCACGGCCCACAGCCTGTTTCATCGCGTCGGGAATGGCGAATTCGACGCATAGCTTGTTCCCATGTTCCGTCTTCAAGTGATGATAGCCGACAACGACCAGCCGCTCGCTCTGACCGACGCCCGCGATTCCGCCGCCGATTTCCGGCTGATAGGATACGGCGGTAAACTCCGATCCTAACGGCAGATAACGCGCTGTTGCATTTTTAGGCGGCATAGTCATTCCTCTGTATCCCAAACTAACGATCGATTTCCCCGAACACGATATCCATACTGCCGATAATCGCCACGGCGTCGGCGAGCATGTGGCCCTTGCACATAAAATCGCTGCCTTGCAGATGCGCGAAACCGGGCGCACGGATTTTGCAGCGATAGGGTTTATTTGTGCCGTCGGAAACCAGATAGACGGCGAATTCGCCTTTCGGCGCTTCGACCGCCGTGTAGGTTTCGCCCGCCGGAACGTGATAGCCTTCGGTGTAAAGCTTGAAATGGTGAATCAAGGCTTCCATCGACATTTTCATCTCGCCGCGTTTGGGCGGAGCAACTTTATTGTTTTCTGTCATCACGGGGCCTTGAGGCATTTCTTTCAGGCATTGGCGAACGATGCGCAACGACTGGCGCAATTCCTCGACACGCACCAGATAACGCGCATAGCAATCGCCCGTTTTGCCGACCGGAATATCGAAATCCATGTTGCTGTAAACGTCATAGGGCTGCGACTTGCGCAAATCCCACGCCACACCAGAGGCACGTAGCATCGGCCCCGAAAACCCCCAATCCAACGCCTGTGCCGCCGACACGATGCCGATATCGACAGTGCGTTGACGGAAGATGCGGTTTTGAGTCAGCAGGTTTTCGACATCGTCGATAAAGGCCGTGAATTTATCGGCCCAGGCCGCGATATCTTCGGCCAAGCCTTTGGGCAGATCCTGATGCACGCCGCCGGGGCGGAAATAATTCGCATGCATGCGCGCGCCGCTGACGCGCTCGTAAAACTCCATCAAAATTTCGCGCTGTTCGAAACCCCACAAAGACGGCGTCACCGCGCCGAGGTCGATTGCGAAAGTCGTGATGCACAGAACGTGATTTAAAATGCGCGTCAGTTCCGAATACAACACGCGGACATATTGCCCGCGCAACGGCACTTCGAGCCCTAGAAGTTTTTCAACGCCCAGTGCGAAGGCATGTTCCTGACACATCGGCGAAACGTAATCGAGCCGGTCGAAATACGGGATCGCCTGCGTATAGGTTTTGTATTCGATTAATTTCTCGGTGCCGCGATGAAGCATGCCGATATGCGGATCGGCACGCTCGACGATTTCGCCGTCCATCTCCAAAATCATGCGCAACACGCCGTGCGCCGCCGGATGCTGTGGCCCGAAATTGATCGTGAAGGGCAATATCTTCTTGCCGTCTTCGGTCGTGGTTTCGTGTTCGGGGAATTCGGTTTGGCTCATGATTTAACCCCGCTATTTGCGGCATCGGGCTTTGTCGCCTTCTCATCGCCCGGCAACCGCATATTCACATCGGTCATGCCTTCCCACGGGCTGAGGAAATCGAAGCTGCGGAAATCTTGCGGCAGTTTGACGGGTTCATAGATGATGCGCTTCAGGTCTTCGTCGTAGCGAACTTCGACATAGCCCGTCAGCGGGAAATCCTTGCGCAACGGGTGGCCTTCGAAACCGTAATCGGACAGGATGCGGCGCATATCGGGGTTGCCGGAGAAAGGAACGCCGAACATGTCCCAGGTTTCGCGTTCAAACCATCCGGCGGAATTATACAGGCTCACCACGCTCGGCACAGGCGTGGCTTCATAAGTATGAAGCTTGATACGCACGCGCGCATTGTGACGCAGACTTAGAAGATTATAGACGATCTCAAACCGCTCGGGCCGTTCGGGATAATCCGCGCCGCAAATATCCATCAATTGACTCATCGCAATCGCGGGATCGTCGCGCAGCGTGCGCAGAACATCGACGATGCGCGTGCGCGCCACCAGCACCGACAGTTCCCCCAGCTCGACCGACATCTGCAAGATGTTGGGGCCAAGGGCGCGCTGAATTTCGCTTTGAAGCTGTTCGACGGAAAGCATCTTAAACCCTGCTGATCACTTTGTTGCCGCGGCGGATTTTGCGTTGCAATTGCATAATGCCGTAGATCAGAGCTTCCGCCGAAGGCGGGCAACCCGGAACATAGATATCGACCGGCACGATGCGGTCGCATCCGCGCACCACCGAATAGGAATAGTGATAATAGCCGCCGCCATTGGCGCAGCTTCCCATCGAGATAACCCAGCGAGGCTCGGCCATCTGGTCATAAACTTTGCGCAAGGCGGGCGCCATTTTATTGGTCAGCGTCCCGGCGACGATCATCACATCCGACTGCCTTGGTGAGGCGCGCGGCATCATGCCAAAACGGTCGAGATCGTAGCGGCTCATATAGGCATGAATCATTTCCACGCCGCAGCACGCCAGACCGAAAGTCATCGGCCACATCGACCCGGTGCGCGCCCAGGCCAGCAGATCGTCGAGCTTGGTCAGAACGAAACCTTTGTCCTGCACTTCTTCGCCGAGCTTCGCGGCCAGCGCATTAGCCTTGGCAAGCTGAACCGGATTGGCGAGCATGGGGATGCTTGGCGTATCGGCAGGCTTTGGGCGCGGTTCAATGCGGGGATGCAAGGGTTCTTGCTCTATTCCCATTCTAGCGCTCCTTTTCTCCACTCATAAATGAAACCGACGGTCAGCACGCCGAGGAATAAAATCATCGACCAGAATCCCAGCAATCCAATATCGCCCAGCGCGGCAGCCCACGGAAAAAGAAACGCGATTTCCAGATCGAAAATGATGAAGAGGATCGAGATCAGATAAAAGCGCACATCGAATTTCGCGCGCGCGTCGCCGAACGCGGGAAAGCCGCATTCATAAGCCGAAAGTTTTTCCGCATCGGGTTTTTGCTTGGCGATGATGAAGGAAAGCCCGACCGCTGCCCCGGCAACGACAAAGGCGATGCCAAGGAAAACCAGAATGGGCAGATATTCGGCCGCAAGGTCGCTGATCATGGGGGATAACCGAGTCGTTAAGCTCTTGATATTCGCCGCAACATCGGCCTGTTACGAAGGAAAATCAAGGGGGAAATGACGCCCCAGTCATTCCCGCGCAGGCAGCGTGTGCCGATTATGAGAAGTGTCTCTTAATCGGAATATTATGGACATATACAGTTGCGCGGCATATTGTGCACACGCGGGTTGTGCCGCACAGAATTTTAACTTTGCCAATGGAGCGGGTCATGACTATCGATATGAGCAAATTCAAACCGTATGAACAGGTCAGGGAAGAGATAATTAACAGCCAACCAGATGGGGGCAAAAAATTGCGCGCTCTGCTGGAACAGCGTCAGAAGGAGGAGGTTGCTCCATTCCCCCTGAAACAGCTTTATACGGCTCGGCGTCGGATTAAATACAAACTGGGCCTGTAATCAAACGAGCCATTGGGCGGGCTGATGTCCATGCCCCATTACCCTAAATACTCTGCGCATAAATCAGCGCGGAAAGATCGCCGTGATTGATCTGATTGGGGATAACTTCCCGTACTTTGGGCTTGGCGTGGTATGCCACACCTAAACCGCCGCCTGTATGGCAAGCTTGCAACATCGGCACATCGTTTGCCCCGTCTCCTACCGACAGGCTTTCGGCGAGGGTACAACCGTAGGCAGTACAGGCCTTTTCCAGCAAATCTTTTTTGGAGTTTTTATCGAGAATGGGCAGGGCAACCTCGCCCGTGATAATGCCGTCTTCAAGTTTTAGATCATTGCAATAAAACGCATCAAAACCAACTTGTTCAGCAATTTTCTTAACAAAAAAGGTGAACCCGCCAGAAACCAGCCACGCCTTGCCGCCTGCCCGTTTCATCGCCTCGAGCAGCGCTTGCGCGCCGGGCGTCAAGGTCATCTTCGCAGCGACTTCGTCCAGCAAGCTGGCGGGTTGCCCTTTCAATAACATCACCCGTTCTTTTAGCGCGGCGGCGAAATCCAGCTCTCCGTTCATTGCAAGACGGGTGATTTCGGCGGTTTTCTCGCCGATGCCGATACGAGCCGCCAATTCATCGAGCATTTCCTGTTCGATGATCGTCGATTCCATATCGGCGATAAGGATTTTTTTTCGGCGGGTTGCGGCGGGTTGGGTGAGGATGTCGAAGGACAAGTCAGCGCCCGGCACACTCCCGCCGAAAAAGAAAATATCGGCAGCGCGGCCTTCACCCGACCAAACGACTTTATCGATTTTGCCGCCGGATTGAACGATGCGTCCGGCAACGCTTTCAATATAGGCTTCGAACAGAACCGTGCCCGCAGGCGCGATCAGCGTCGAAACGAACAAAGGACTCATTCCGCCGCAGCCATTTCGGCTTCGAGTTCAGCTTCGAGTTCCGTTTCGTCGCGCACCCAGACGGAGAATTCGTTGTCCTCGTCGGGCGTTTCCACGGCGGCTTCGTCGTCAGATTCCCGTGGCAGGTTCGACATGACAGGACGCGCATCCAGCATCCCCGCCGCCTTCAATTCATCCAGCCCCGGCAGATCTTTCAGGGTTTCCAGATTAAAGTGGCTGAGGAATTCGGTCGTCGTATGCCAAGTCAAAGGACGGCCCGGCGTGTCGCGCCGTTTGCCCGGACGAACCCAGCCCAATTCCAGTAAAATATCCAAAGTGCCCCTGCTGGTATCGACACCGCGAATGCTTTCGATATCGGCGCGGGTGACAGGCTGATGATAGGCGATGATCGCCAGAACTTCGGCTGCTGCGCGCGGCAATTTGCGGCGCGGCTGGCGCGTGATTTTCATATGAGGCGCGATATCGGCGGCGGTACGGAAGCTCCAATGCCCTTCGGTTTCGACCAGATTGACGCCGCGCGGCTCGTAATGCTTTTTCAGCTCGCCCAGCATTTCCAGAACATTGGCATCTTCGCCCAATTGGCGGGTCAGAAGATCAAGCGTCACCGGATCGCCGCTGGCGAAAATCATCGCTTCCAGAAGGCGCAATTGAGGTGTCAATTCGGTCACGGGAGAAGTGGGGGACATATGGTTCATGCTTCGCTCACAATTTCTTCTGATGTTTCACGACGGCGCAAATAAATGGGGGCAAAAGTCCCGTCCTGCCGCAATTCCAGCTCCCCGTTTTTCACGAGTTCGAGCGTCGCGGCGAAAGTCGAGGCAATCGCGGAACGGACTTCCAAAGCCTGTTCAGCCTCGACGACATCGGGCAGATACGCCTGTAACGCGCCCCAGCTCGGCATGACGCCCAACAAGTGACGTAGACGCGATACGCTTTCAGCAAGGCTGTAAAGGCGCGTCGGCGCGATGTTATAGCTTGCAGGCTTGTGGCGGCGCGAGGGAGCGCTGATAGCGGTCAGCAAATCCTGAATGGGCAGGAAGTAAATCGGCTTTTCTTCGACGGAAACGGGTTCAGGAATGCCGCGCAGGAAAATATCCACGCCCAATTGCGGTCTAGCCTGAATTTGCTGCGCCGATTTCTGCATCGCTTCCAGACGCAGCAATTGGAACTTCAACGCCTCGGCCATTGCCACAGGATCGACTTCATCCTTGGCTTGCTCGGCCACAGGCAGCAACAGGCGCGATTTCAGGAAGGCGAGCCACGCCGCCATAACGAGATAATCGGCAGCGACTTCCAGACGCAAGCGGCGCGCCTCGGCGATATAGGACAGATATTGCTCGGCCAGCGGCAAAATCGCCAGTTTGCACAGGTCGAGCTTCTGCTCGCGCGCCAGATTCAGCAGAAGATCGATCGGCCCCTCGAACCCGTCGAGAGAGATGACCAAATCGGCTGCGGGCGCGTCCTCGCGGTCGAGCACGGTATTTTCTGTATTTGCAGTCATATCAACTTTGCCAAAGAATCAAATAATCAGAGGGCCAGATTAGGGAAATTTGACTGCAAAAGCTATGTTTTTATGCCTACCGGGAAATGCCGGGACGTTGCGCCTGATTCGGGACACGATACAATGCCGGGCATTAACCACAATAAACCCCGGGAGACGACCATGAACATAAGCGTAAGGCATAAAGACGGCAGCGCAGGCGATGTCAATTATGGGCTTATAGGCCCCGGCTATTCCCGCTATCGGCAACCCGATCCCCGCATCAGCTATTTTATCAAGAAAGAACTTATCGGGGCGAAATCCGTGCTTAATGTCGGCGCGGGCCCCGGTTCTTATGAACCGACCGACAAGAATGTGACCGCCGTTGAACCTTCCGCTTCGATGCGGGCGCAAAGGCCGGCCCATCTGGCGGTGGCGATCGATGCGGTGGCCGAGCGCCTGCCTTTTGAAGACAATTCCTTCGATGCGAGTATGGCCTCCTTTACCGTGCATCAGTGGCCGGATCTGGAAGCGGGGCTGAAAGGAATGCGGCGCGTTACGAAGGAAAAGGTTCTGATCCTGACATGCGCCCCCGATGAAGTTGATCGTTTCTGGCTTAACGATTACGCGCCGGAAGTCCTGGCCGTTGAAGCAGCCCGGTATCCCCGTATAGAGACGATCCGAAAGGCTTTAGGCGGGGAGCCGAAAGTCGTGCCTGTTCCCATTCCTCTCGATTGCACGGACGGTTTCATCGAAGCCTATTATGGGCGGCCTGAACGCTTTCTCGATCCCGGCGCAAGAACGGCCTGTTCGTCGTGGAGCCTTGTCGAGTCGTCCGTCGTGAAGCGCTTTGAATGCGAATTGAGCCGCGATCTTGAAAACGGAACATGGGAATCACGTTACGGACATTTCCGCAAACAGCCCCAATTCGACGGGTCGCTGAAGCTGGTGATCGGCTGAATAATCCAGCGGCAATAAATTCTAACTTATTGGCACAATGATGCCACAAGGACTCCCCCGCCCCTCGCGGGCGGGGTAAGGGGGTGGGGGCCTTTCAGAAGAGCGATATTTGATAATCGGAGCGCTGCTCTTTGTGTCACGCCCCCACCCCCTCCCCCCGCCCGCGAGTGGCTGGGGAGGATTGCGGCACAGCTTGTTCCAACAGATCAAAATTATGGCCGTTGGCATTATCCGTTCAAGGGTGATTCATGTAACGAGGCTTGTTAAGCCACATCCACAGATAAGGGAGCCCACCAAACTTAGCGGTTTTCTGGGGCTTGGGCTTTTTTTTGTATATTTTTCAGTCGAGATACCAAGTCCTCTGCCCGCCTGATAGATTCATCAAGACCTCCTTTGGATCGATCAATCTTTTTTTCGATTCCCGTTAGGAAGTCTTTTAATCCTTGAAATCCAGCGTTTATGTTCATTGGCGTATCTCCATAAGATTAAGCCACATCCCCATAAGCCAGTCCGCCGAGCAGCACATCCAGCCGCGCGGCGTCTTCTGCTGGGTCATAGGCGGGGTCTATCGGCGTTACCATTGCTTGGGCATGCGTCCAGCGGGCCCAACTGGTGTCGTCCATTGGCTTCAGAACGCGGGAAATGGAATCCATTTCCGAGGCATCGCCGCTGCAATGAAGCACGATGTCGTTTCCGGCTTCGAGGGCGCGACGGGCCAGATCGCTTGCTGTTCCCTTCAATGCCTTCATCGTCAAATCGTCGGACAGCAGCAGACCGTCAAAGCCCAGCGCGCCGCGAATGATGTCGTTGCTGATCGTGGGTGAAAGCGATGCCGGATTTTTGGGATCGAGCGCGACAAAAATCGCGTGCGAATTCATGCCCAAGGGAACGTCTTTTAGCAATTCGAACGGCACAAAATCCTGCCCTTCAAGCTCGGCGCGGGAGGCGTCGATGATCGGCAAGACATGATGCGGATCGGTTTTCAATTTGCCGTGGCCGGGCAAATGCTTGACGACCGGCAAAATGCCGTTCGCCATAAAAGTTTCCACCTGCGTCCGCGCCAAAGCGGCGACGATTGCGGGCTGATCGCTGAAGGCGCGGTCGCCGATAGCGGGCGTGCCTTCTGCATTGAACAGATCGACCACCGGAGCGCAATTGATTGTGATGCCAAGCTTGACCAGTTCATGCGCCAGAACGCGGGAATAAAGCCTGATCGCCTCGATGCCCCAATCGGGGTCGCGTTCATACATCAATCCGAACGACCTCGCCGCCGGGTATTTCGGCCAATTCGGAGGCTGCAATCGCGCCACGCGGCCGCCTTCCTGATCGATTGCGATTGTTACCGTGTCGCGGCCTACGGCCTGCTGCAATTCCAAAATCAGATAACGAATCTGTTCCGCATTTTCACAATTTCTCTTAAACAGAATAAAGCCGAACGGGTCTGCATCCCTGAACACCCCGCGTTCTGTCACCGTCAAACGCGTTCCTGCACAGCCGAAAATAACGGGCTTCGGTCTTTTGGCGTTATTGTCTGACAAGAATACACCCTGCGTTCATTTGCTTTAAGGATGAGCATATACGATTTGCCCCCTCTTCCGTAAGGGGCTGACTTTGAATTCGATAATAAATTCCTTTCGTCCCCAAATCGGCGCGCGCCAGATGCAAGCTGGCTCCGTTCAACGCAGATGAATATTTTTCCTGCAAATTCAGCATCATAGCTTTAGCCTTATCTTCATCAACAATCGAGGCCAACTGTACCGCGACATTGCCGCTCGCAGGAACCATCTTCGGTTGCGGCGCAGAAACAGCCGCAGCGGGAGCCAAAGTTTTGGTATTGGCTATAACCTGCTCGATCGACAAAGACGGCGGCGGAGACAGAGATGCCGAAGAACGAACCGGAGCATCTGCCACAGCGACAGGGATTGCTGGCGGCGGTGTGGGCGCAGCTGCGGATGTTGGCGCAACAGTCGTGGTCAGCGGTTTTACCGGGTGGACACTTTCCGCAATGACGTCAGTTGATTTATGCGGCGGAGTCTGAACAGGCGCAGGTGCGACTTGCGGCACAGGTGCCGCTGCGACAGGCGCGGGAGCGGGAGGCGCAACGGGTGCTGCTGCTTCCGGTGTTTCCGGCGGCGGCAATAAATGTTCCACTTGCGCAGGAGCGGCGTTTTTGCCTTCCAGCTCATCATAGACGCGAACATCCTGATGCGGAATATCGATGCCGCCCGGCACAGCGGGCTTTTGTTTATAGGGGCCCTCGGCTTTGATCGTCGGAATGTCGGCGGGGTTCGTCGGGCCACGGCCCCATAGGGCATAGATCCCGCCTCCGATAACAACCACTAGAACAGCCACGGTTATCATGCGCCGTCGCGCATAGGAATTTTCGCGCGCCAGATCCGAACGCGCAAAGTCGGAACGCACCGGACGCTCGGAAGCAAAAAGTCCGGGGGGGCGTTCAGGCGGCGGCGATTGACTCACTGCGTAATTCCTCCATTGGCTTGCAGCCCATAACGGCGAGGCCGCTCCGCAAAACGGTGCGTACCGAAATAATGAGCGCGAGCCGCGCAAGGGTCAAGCCCTTGTCTCCGGGCACGATAAAGCGCAGCGAGGCGTTATCGTTGCCCTTATTCCAAAGCCCGTGGAACAAGGCCGCCAGTTCCAGCAAATAAAAGGCGATGCGATGAGGTTCTTCCGCCAAAGCCGCAGCTTCGACCGCCCGCGACCAGTTGGCCATACCTTTGACCAGCAGCAATTCTTCATCCGAATTTATCGCGGCGAGAGAGATTTTGGTCAAAGCTTCTGGCGTCAATTCGGCGAGCGTGAATATCTCGGCAGCGTGGCGCATAATGGAACAGCAGCGCGCATGCGCGTATTGCACATAGAAAACCGGATTGTCGCGGGTTTGTTCCAACGCCTTGACGAGATCGAACTCAAGCTGCGCGTCGCTTTTGCGCGTCAGCATGATAAAGCGCACGACATCCGCGCCCACTTCATCGACGACATCGCGCAAGGTGACAAAATTGCCCGAGCGTTTGCTCATCTTGAACGGCTGTCCGTCTTTCATCAGATTGACCATTTGGCACAACCGGACTTCAAGCTTGCCTTTGCCCTCGGTGATCGCGGTGACCGCCGATTGCATGCGCTTGACATAGCCGCCGTGATCGGCACCCCAGATATCGAGCATCAGGGCATAGCCACGCCGGTATTTGTCGAGATGATAGGCGATATCCGACGCGAAATAGGTCCAGCTTCCGTCCGATTTCTTCAACGGCCTGTCCACATCGTCGCCAAATTGCGTGGCGCGGAACAAAGTCTGGGGCCTCGCCTCCCAATCATCGGGCAGCATCCCTTTTGGCGGCTCGAGCACGCCTTGATAAATCAGGCCTTTATCTTCGAGAAATTTCTGTGCCCTATCGACGCCGCCGCCTTCGACCAAAGCGCGTTCCGATGCGAACACGTCATGCTTGACTCCTATCGCCGCGAGATCGCCACGGATCAATTCCATCATCGCGTCAATTGCAGTGCCGCGGATCGTGGGCAGCCATTCGGATTCCGGCGCATCGCGCCATTTTGTGCCGTCGCGTTCAGCGATGAATTTGGCGACGGGAATGAGATATTCGCCCGGGTACAAGCCTTCGGGAATAGCGCCGATAGTCTCGCCCAAAGCCTCGCGATACCGCAAGAAGACTGAGCGCGCCAAAACATCGACCTGCGCGCCTGCATCGTTGATGTAATATTCGCGGCATACTTCGTAGCCAGCTTTGCCCAGCAACGACGCCAGCACATCGCCGACAACAGCGCCGCGCCCGTGTCCGACATGCATCGGCCCGGTGGGATTGGCCGAGACAAATTCGACATTTACCTTAACGCCCTTGCCGATGTCGCTGTCGCCATAGCGCGTACCCGTGCGCAGGATTTCATGAATTTCGTTTTGCCAGACTTCAGGGTCGAGACGCAGATTGATGAATCCCGGCCCCGCGATTTCCACGCCGATGACGATCGGGTTCTGCTCCAGTTTCGGCTTCAAAATATCGGCAATCGCACGGGGGGGCTTGCCCGCAACCTTGGCCAGAATCATTGCCACATTGGTCGCCAGATCGCCGTGCGCGGCCTCGCGCGGCGGCTCGACGACAAACCCCGGCATTGCGGCATTTAACGTCAAAGCGCCGGATTTTACCGCTTCATCAACGGCAACGGCTACGATTTCGTGGATCGTCTTAAATATAGTCATTTTTCTAGTTTTCCAATAATGCCCTGAGGGGTGCTGCTGGAAAATAGCAAGAGTAGCGCGGGTTTGCAAAGGCGAAGGCGGCCCGAATCTATCCCCCAAAAGAAAAGGGGAACACCGTCGCTCTGGCGGTGTTCCCCTTCAATATCAAGCCTATAGCGTCGGCGTTAGAAGCGCGTCAAGACACGCACTGAGGTCTCACGCCCCCAGGTTAAGCGTAGGCAGGCTTACTTTAACCTTCTGCACCCATTGAGCCAGTTCTTTCTCGATAACATTAGATGGGACGATAAAGTTGACGCCAGCATTTTGGTCGGCAGGCGCGAGCATCCAATCAGCCAGACCGATTATATCACCGGTGCGGGCGTTGACGACGGGGCCACCAGAGTTGCCGTGGTTGATCGCCGCATCGATCTGCACATAACCGTTATTGGCCAATGTAGGATCCTCTGCGTTCGCAGGGAATGAACGCAACGGATTAGACACTATGCCCGACGAAGCGCTGGGGCCTGAACCAAGATTAAACATAAAGGGATAGCCAATCACCAGAACCGGGTCGCCGGCCTGAAGTTTATCAGAATCGCCGAATTTGACGAATTTGTTGTTGGTTACATCGATATGCAAAACCGTGAAATCCTTGTTTTGTTTGGTTTCATACACGATGGTAGCATTGTGCTGTGTACCATCAGGAAGCGTAACGACGATTGACTTGTCCGTGTCGTTGGCAACGTGATTGGCCGTCACAATATCGCCGTGATTATCGCTAAACCAACCGGAACCACCGGCTGTCATCAACTGCATGCCGCCAATAGGCTGCCCAAACATATCCGTCATCTGCGCCATAAACTGAACCTTGATGAGAACCGACGCAGCTTCCGTATTAGCTATGATTTGCTGAACGGTTAGTGGTGGTGGGGGCGGAATATCTACATGTTTAACGGTTAATGCTGGCGGAGGCGGAGGAGTCACATCATGAACAGGCTTTGGTTTGTTCCCCGGATGGCAGAGAAGAAATGCGGAAGCGATGAACGCAGCAGCAATACCGACAGCACCATAACCGATCAGATTAGAAGTTTTCATGTTACCCTCCAAAAATAGTGTTTAATTCCAGAAGTAAGCACGAAATCGTAACATCGATTTTTTATTTTGAGCAACAGTTTTAAAAATGACAACTAACTACTCTTATTTGGAACGACTCTTATTCAAATAAAACAATCACAAAATCTGCGCAATGAAGTCATAGGTGTGCACATGCGAAAGCAACCATTTCACCTCATGCGCAAAAAAATGGAACCACCGCGCACTGACGATGTTTCTCCGCGATAGCAAACAACCTGTCGGCTGTCTTAGGGGCTTGAAGCCAGGAAGTTCAGTGACTTCAAGCTTTTTTCAAAAGTGTTGATGCAACTCATGATCACGTTCGAAGGAACCGCAAATCCAAGCTCTGCGTTTTGATTCGCGGCGCACAAAATCTGCGCAATGAAGTCATAAATGTGCAGATGCGAAGGAAACCGTTTCACCTCGTGCGCAAAAAGAAAAGAGGAACACCGTCATCCAGCGTTCCTCTTAACAGACCTGTGTCCTCAGATATTAAAAGCTAAGCGTCGGCAGTTCTTTGCGAAAATTAGATATAAAATTTGCCAGTTCTTTCTCTACAACATTTGACGGAACGGCAAAGTTAACGCCAGCACTTTGGCCAGCAGGCGCGAATATCCAATCAGCAAAACCGATGACCTTTCCAGTGGCGGCGCTTACGACAGGGCCACCAGAATTACCGGGATTTATCGCCGCATCGACCTGCACAAAACTTTTGTTAGCTACAGTAGGATCGGCCTTCGCAGGGTAACTACGCAAAGCAGACACTATACCCTCCGAAGCGCTAGGAGCCGCGCCAACGTCAAGACCAAACGGATAGCCAACGACAATAATCTTGTTGCCAGCCTCGAGCTTGTCTGAATCGCCAAACTTAAGAAATTTATTGCCGGTAACATCAACATGAAGAACGGAAAAGTCTGTACCAGACGCAGACTGAGGCTCATACACGAGCACCGCATTAAGCTTTTTTCCATTAGGAAGTGTAACGACGACTGACGTATTCGTGTCATTGGCAACGTGATTGGCAGTCATAATATCGCCGTGATTATCGAAAAACCAACCTGAACCAGAGCCTCTCTCAGGCTTCATGACAGGCTTCCCATCAGCACCCATAACAGGCTTCCCGTCAGCACTCGTAACAGGCACGATAGCAATGTCAGTTATGAGAACCGTTGCAGCCTCTGTGTTGGCAATGATTTGTTCTGTTGTTAGTGGTTGGGGCGCGGGAGCAGCGGGTTTCGGAGCGGGAGCAACGGGTTGCGAACGCAACTTGGCAAAGATTTGTTCTGTGATTTGTTCTGTCGTTAATGGTTGCTGAGCGGGAACAACGGGTTGCGAACTAAATTTGGCAATTGTTAGTTCCGTGACTTGTTCCGTCGTTAATGCTTGCGGAGCGGGAGCAGCGGGTTTCGAACGCGTGATAGCTTGTCCGGTGAAAATAAAGGCAGCCATGAGGCTAGCTGTAAGGACAGAGGCAACGTAAGGATTAGAGACAAGATGCTTCATTGTATTACTCCAGAAAGATTGAAAAATTTAGAAAGAAAGGAACATCGCCAAGGCGAGGCTTCCCGCATTAAACGCCGAGTCTTACCCCGGCGTCGGAGAACTTTTTTTCAGGCTATTTTCATAAGTAACGACGGCCCGCTCAACCGTATTCGAGGGAGTAAAATAATTAACGCCGGCACTCTGATTCACTCCGCCTTCCAGCATGCTCTCGGAGATACCCCGAATGGCCATACCGACGAGTTGGCCCTTGTCATTGACGACGGGACCACCGGAATCGCCCTTATTGATCGCGGCGTCCGTTTGAACAAACATATTGTCCTGCGTGGGAAGGCGAATGAACTTCTCAACGCTTGCCAGGCTGGTCAACGCGTCCGAAACGTGGCCGAACTTGGCAGCAAGCCCCGCATAGTATGCGTTGCCAACGAGGACGATATCATCTCCCATCTGCAGCTTCGAAGAATCGCCGAATTTCAGAAACGGGTGGTTCTTGACGCCATCGACATGCAGAATGCTGATATCATCCTTCGCATCTTCGAAAACAACTTTCGCGGCATGCTTGCTTCCATCGGCAAATACGACCTGAGTGGTAGGCCAACTGGCCTGGGCGGCATGATTGGCCGTCGCAATGTCACCGTTGGCATTATAAAACCAACCCGCACCTGTGCCCATCGCCGTGCCCATTGAATCAGTCATATTGACGATCACGGCAGCAGCCTTCGTATCTGCGGCAACTTGTTGAAGCGTCTTTGGCCGCGTAAGCGCCTGCCAGCCGAAAACAAGGCCCGCAGTGAGGCCCGCGACGACGAAAGGATTAGAAGCAAGACGTTTTATCATTCACCCTCCAAAATCATTTTGCATAACAACTGACGGCACCTTCACGCAAGAAAGCATCGGCAAACCTTAGTTCTGGGCCAAGCAGTTCAGCGTCTGAGAAACCTTCGCATAGGTCGTCAACTTTTCACAAATAGTATTCGACGGAATGGCGAAGCCGAGACCGGCGTTTTGCGGAGTGATGTTCAAATCTTCCAGCGGCGAGTAGAGTTGGTCGGCCATGCCTACAAATTCGCCTTTTGTATTGACCACGGGGC
This sequence comes from Alphaproteobacteria bacterium, assembly GCA_049697595.1. Classification (GTDB taxonomy): domain Bacteria; phylum Pseudomonadota; class Alphaproteobacteria; order UBA9219; family UBA9219; genus CAIXLI01. Next base: position 1,351 of record JBAVWC010000368.1, on the reverse strand, counting down.
CGCCAGAATTGCCGGGATTCATTGCCGCATCAGTTTGTATGAAAAGACTGTCTACCGACAACGGCAACGAACGGTCGAGGGCAGACACGATGCCGCTGGTTACGGTCTTGCCGATGCTGAACGGATAACCGACCGCCACCAAAGTATCGCCATCCTCAAGTTTGGATGAATCACCAGCGGGGAGGAAGGCGTGGTTTTTGACGCCATTAACGTGCAGAACGGTGAGGTCCCCTTTTTTGTTCTGGAACTCGACAACCGCTGCATGCTTGCTACCGTCGGCAAGGACAACCTGAACGGCGAGATCCCTATCGTTGGCGACGTGGTTCGCGGTCAGCATCTCGCCACTGCTGGCAATAAAGAATCCAGAGCCGCTGTTAATAAAGCCTCCGATGCTTCCATTATCAATTTTAATTAAGGCTGTCGCCGCTTCGGCGCGACGGACGACTTCTTGGGTCGTGAGTTGAATTGTGGGCGGCTGAGGAGCCAGTTCTTTCCGCTTGGTCAGCATGGGGGCGCAGGCGATGAATAATCCATGCATGACCAGCACAGTTCCAGCGGACAGAGCAATGGTAGTCATAATGTCTTTTGCCTTCATTGTTTTTCCCCGGGAATAGCATTTTTGAACGGCGCGCAACGCTAAGATCATTTTTTGCCCAGCGCAATAATTTTAAATTGATAAGTAATTGCTACTTAATGGAATCCGGTTTTTGCAGGAAAAATGATCATACGCGGCAAAATCGGCCCGATAATAATTTGCATCCCGGCGCAGGAAATGCCTGCCAATAGCTACTTAACTTCAAACACCAGATAGTTCGGCGCTGCGGGAACAGGGATTTCCGTTAACCATAACGGGATTTGGTGGAAGGCGAGCTGTCCCGCAAGACTCGCATTGGGACGCATCTTAATTCCACCGTCGGGATAGATGACATAATGCGGTTTCGGGCCGTCCAGATAAGCATCGGGAATGTTGCGGCACATCACCACGAGATTTATTCCGTCGCGTTTGGCGATCTGTTCGGCATGATCCATATCGGTCGTCGAAAAGAAATCCAGCGCATCGAGATTGCCGCGCACATTGGTATGATAAGGCGCGGATAAAACCGCATGCGGTGTGCGGAACAACAATTCCGGCCCTTGATCGATCATATTGATGATGCGCAACGGCGCGCGTTCGGCGTAAGGCGAGGCGTTGAGCAATTGTTCGACGCCGCGCATTTCGCAACTGTCGTCAAAACTCTGCGCCGGAAACAACATCACACCGGTATTGAACGATCTGCAGTCTTGCAGAGCCGGAAGAAAAATCGCGGTCAAAGGCCCGATCAACAACACCAATCCAATTTCAGCCCAGAAC
>JBAVWC010000367.1:0-8907 GCA_049697595.1 Alphaproteobacteria bacterium | reverse complement strand
CGCGAATATGAACGCCGTCGCGCGCCGTCGTTTGCTGAAGGATTTGTTTTCAACCGGTAAAAACGGAATTGGCATCAGCTATCTGCGCCTCAGCATCGGCGCGTCGGATCTCAGCGCGTCCACTTTTACTTATAACGATATGCCACCGGGGCAAACTGACCCGGCTCTCAAGCATTTCGATCTGCGCGCGGGCGATAAGGAAGTCATCCCGGCAGTCAAGCAAATCCTCAAAATCAACCCGGATGTCAAATTTATGGGGTCGCCTTGGACCGCCCCGCCCTGGATGAAAACCAACGACAGTTTCATCGCCGGAGAATTGAAGCCGGAATGTTACCCGGACTATGCGCGCTATATCGTCAAATATATCGAAGGCATGAAAAAAGAAGGCATTCCTATTCATTCCCTAACCCCGCAGAACGAACCCCATAATCCCAAAAATGAACCCAGCATGCTCATGAACGCCGCCCAGCAGGCGGAGTTTATCGGCAAACATCTGGGCCCTGCGTTGCAAGCCGCGAAATTACCGACCGAAATTTTTTCCTGGGATCATAATTGCGACGCCCCCGAATATCCGTTGGCCATTCTCGATGATCCTGTCGCACGCCCCTATGTCGGCGGCACCGCCTGGCATTTGTATTACGGCGACATCTCGGCTTTGTCTCGCGTGCATGACGCCTATCCCGACAAAAAAACTTATTTCACCGAACAGTGGGTATCCGCATCCGACAAATTCGCGGGCACGCTCAAATGGCATGCGGGCAATGTTCTTATCGGCTCCATTAGAAACTGGTCGCAGGTCGTGCTCGAATGGAACCTCGCCGCCGACTCTGCCAGCAAGCCCTACACGCCTGGCGGCTGCACTTCCTGTAAGGGCGGCGTCACGATCGACGGCGATGCCTATAGCCGCAATGTCGGTTACTATCTTATCGGCCACGCGGCCAAATTCGTTCCGCCCGGCTCCGTTCGCATAGGGTCGGACTTGCCCGCGGGGTTGCCCAATGTTGCTTTTAAAACGCCGGATGACCGCATCGTTCTCATCGTGCTGAATAACGGCGATACCTCACGGCGCTTCAACGTCGAGCAGAGCGGAACGAAGATTCCCAAGACCGCCCTCGAACTTCCCTCCGGCGCGCTCGCGACCTGCACATGGACACCAAAACCTTCGCGGTTGCAGGAATTTAATAAATCACCTATTGCATTGATGACAATGAAATAATTTATCTATTATTTTGTTGATTACCCCCAAAGTTACTCCGACTGCGTAATTGTCATTTGGGTTCAATTCAAGAGTGGGGGAAATGCAGCACATTTTTGAGCAAATGTGAACGGCAACCACTTATCCCAACCGCTTACCTTTCGGACACATGCATTTCTGCTTTCTTGCGTGCGGTGATGTCGTTGAATGTTGTTACCGCCGCGTAGGGTTTTGTTTCTCCAGGATAGAACAACGGCTCGGCGTTGATCGAAAGCCAGACGATTGATTTGTCGGGGTGCACGATACCCATTATAATGTCGTGGCATTTTGTTCCGGTCTGAAGCGTAACCATGACCGGGTGTTCTTCGCCCGGGAAGGCCGACCCATCCTCGTGAATGGCGTTCCAGGGCAGGTTGGGCCACGGAACGGACCGCATCTGTTCAAACGTGAATCCCAGCAACCTTTCAGCGCTTGGGTTCGCGGTATAAGCGGTGCCATCAACAAAATTCATGACAACACCTTCCGACATGGTATCGAAAATGAGGTTGAGTTTTGCTTCGCTGTCATGCACGGCGATTTCAGCCGCTTTATGCGCGCGGCTTTCTTGCTCCGCAGCCAGCGCTTGCAGGACGGCGGGAGCCAGTCGCGCAAGGCGATCTTTCAAGACGTAATCTCTCGCGCCTGCGCGCATCAGCGCAACAGCCTCAACGTCGCTGAGCGCACCGGTAACGATGACGACCGGAACTTCCGGATGCTCATATTGTACGATCCCCAGAGCGGACATGCCGTCAAAGCTTGGCAACTTATAGTCTGCAAGGATGATGTCCGGGCGGAAGTCTTCGAGAGACTGGATAAACGCTTCCCGAGTACTGACGTGCTTCGAAATGAACATCATATTCGCATTATGCAGCTCGCGCTCGGCACGTTCGGCATCGGTGGGTTCATCCTCCAGCATAAGGATGCGGATCATCTTTTTAGCGTTGATCCGCCCCATTATTTTGCCTCAACCGGAGGATGATTCACCAATAACCAATAGAGCCCCAGTTCGGACACCACCCTTACAAACTCATCAAATTCCACCGGCTTGCTGATATAGCTGTTGACGCCAAGTTCGTAACTCTCCGCTACGTCACGCTCCTCTTTGGATGATGTCAGCACAACTACAGGAATGGTTTTTGTGCGCTCATCATTCTTGATCCGGCGTAGCACTTCCATGCCACTCACTTTGGGCAGGCGTAAATCCAGCATAATTACTTTAGGGGTGTTGCTTATCTCTCGCTCGCTATAAACGCCGGTGGCAAAAATGAAATCCAGCGCTTCAGCGCCATCCTTTGCCCACACCATGTTGTTTGCGAGGTTGTTTTTCTTCAACGCCCGCATGATCAGTTCCGCATCTGTCGCGTTGTCTTCCACCAGCAGGATTTCAATTTCTTTCAACTCATGCATGATCCGCTCCTATCGTTGGCAATGTGAAATAAAACGTCGCCCCTTCGTCCGTCTTGCCTTCCGCCCACACTCTGCCGCCGTGCCGGGTTATGATGCGCTTGACAATAGCGAGGCCGATGCCGGTTCCTTCGAATTCCGCAAAACTATGCAAGCGTTGGAACACACCGAATAGTTTGTCGGCATAGCTCATATCGAAACCGGCACCGTTGTCCTTGACGTAATAAAAGGTCTCTGTTCCGTCGCTATATGAGCCGATGCTGATGACGGCGGGGGCTTTGGAACGTGTAAATTTTATGGCATTACTAAGAAGGTTCACCCATACTTGACGCAACATGGCTGCGTCTCCGTGTGCAGGCGTCAAGGCGCCGACTTCCAGCTTAACGTTGCGTCCATCCAGACTTGGCTGAAGCTCTGCTATCGTCGTGTTTACCAATTCGCCCATGTCTATTTTCTGCGACACCACTTCTTTGCGCCCAACACGCGAGAAGGCGAGGATGTCGTCTATGAGTTTGGCCATGCGCGACGTATTGTCCCGTACTACATTGAGCAGCCGCTTGCCTTCATCATCTATTTTCTCGTAATAGTCTTCCAGCAAGATGCGTGAGAAGCCGTCAATGGCGCGAAGCGGTACGCGCAGATCGTGCGAAACGGAATAGGAAAAGGATTCCAGTTCGGCGGTGCGGTCTTTGACGCGCTGCTCAAGTTCGGCATTTAACTGGCGCACTTCGTCTTCCGCGTGCTCGGCTTCTATTTTGGCTCTTTCCAGCAACAACATATTCATCCAAGACATCCCCAGCAAAGCAAGGGCGGTCAAACTGGCAAACAAAACAAAAAGAACCATCTTGTGTTTAACGGGCCAGATTGAGTTGTCTATGAATGTAAAAACGATTGTTTTGGTGCTATTGCCGATTGTGAGCGGGTAATGAATCTTGTGAATTTTATCAAGTTGAAGATTGAGCGAACGATCCAGTATGGCGAGCCCCTCATGCGAGGGTGCCTTAAGTTCCGGCCTATCGCCTAAGGCCGTATTTGCTTCCGTCTCGATCTCTACTTGGAGATTGTGCAATGCCACATCCGTCGTGGAGTCATCGACCAATGTTTTCAAGTTAATGCGTAGGACAGAAATTCCGGACAAAGCGTCATGCCAGGCTGAAGGGGTGTTAAAGGATGTTCCCGAACGGTAAAGGGGATAAAAGAGCTCCACTCTCGTGTGCTGAAAAAAGGTGCCTTTCGGCCCATAGCTGAATGCCGCAGGAATCGTCCCGCTATAGGTAATAATTTGGTTCGTGTCCTGCGCCTGCTGAATGGCCGCGAGAATATCGGCATTCGAGCCGAGATCAAGCCCGAGAAGGGATTGATCGTCGGGTTGCTGGTAATAAACCGGATAGATATGGCTATTGGCCTGTTGGCCGTGGATGGCATAATGCGGAAATAACGCCGTTGCCTTAATCTCGAAAGCCTCGCGCCGATCAACATCGACCACTGGAGCCCAAATAACGGCGTCGATTTCCGGATGACGGATAAAATAAGGCGTGACGAATTGCGTAAATGCCGCAAATGTGGGCTCTTTCATAACATCGATAAAAGAGCGCAGACTTAACAATAAATCGGTATCATTCTGAATGCCTTGATTGATCGTCGTGACAATCTGCTGGGAACGTTGGGCATAATCGCTGCGTTCTGCTTCGTTTTCCAATTGCAGCAAATACCACGACAAGAGAAAGCACAGCGGCAGTCCTGCTCCTAATGTCAGAACCATTCCCCACAAATTCTTTTTTGATCCCAAACGCACCATTTTATGCCCACGAAGTCATATCCATGACGTGACGCCGTCTGCAGCCCTATCAATAATGTCGGAGGCGTTTGTTCGTCATGCGCTTTAGGATACATGGCGTCACCCGATGCCCAACTTATGGGAAATAGTTTGAAACAAAGGCCTATAAAGATTCCATTGGGAAGCAGGCCGCAGAAAGTATGATTCTTTATGTGGGGCTAATCCGAAACCGGGAGAGCCAACGACAAAAATAATTTTTCTAAAATATCCATAGGCACGGGCTTGACAAAATGGTGGTCGAACCCTGCGGCTTTGGAGCGTTCATGATCTTCGGGGTTATCCCAGCCAGTCTGGGCAGCGATGATGCAATTCTTGAACTCCGGCTCTGCGCGCATCTTTTGGCAGATCTCATAGCCATTCATTCCCGACAAACCGATATCAAGCAACACGACATCCGGCCTGAAGGATCGGGCCGCAGGCAGCGCATCAATGCCATTATGCACTACTTGCACAACATGCCCTATGGCTTCCACCATCCAGCCAAGCGTTTCGGCCAATGTTTGGTTATCGTCAACCACTAGCACGCGGAGTTTGCGCGGGGCCATTTTTCTATCGTTCTGCGACGCGTCGGGCATATTGGTTTCAATAGTTTGAGCTAACTCGGCTACCAATCCGATACCATTTTACAGCCGCTGCCTCCAGAAGATACCTGTTAATTTATGGGGAACGGTATTTGTAAGACCTCATTCTTTATAATTTATTTATGTGCAACTTCCCATAATAGTGAGGTAGTTATATGTAATGGGGATAATTATATTCCATAGCATTCAGAACGATAAAATTGAACATGAGCACTTCCGATCCTGTTTTTAATTCGTCCGCTTCTTTGCCGAACGATTGCGGCTCTCCCGATCAAGGGAGGGGGCATGTTTATCGGCAAATGCTGTCGTCGGTTTCGCATGATTTGAAAACGCCTCTGGCTTCGATCATCGGATCGCTCGAAATTTACGAACGTGTGAAAGATAAACTCTCGGAAGATAAACGGAGGTTTTTGATCGGCGGTGCTTTGGATGAAGCGCGCAGGCTTGACACGTTTATCACCAATATTCTTGATATGCTCAAGCTCGAAAGCGGCATGATCAAGGCGCAGCGGGAAGTGACGAATGTTGGCGACCTTCTCGAAAACTGCATGTTACGGATACGCGACCGCATGCCACAGGGCGCAGCCATTGATATTGAGGCGGCTGCTGAAGGCCCCGTTGAAATAATGACCGATCCCTTCTTACTCAATCGCGCGGTCAATCTGGTGCTTGATAACGCCATTAAGCATGGCGGCAATCCGCCCTTCATCCACATTAAATTTGGTAAAAGTGACGATCAACAGACCTTTATATCGATCCGGGATAAGGGGCCGGGCATACCCGAATCAAGCCTGGCAACAATTGTTTCGAAATACGCCCTATTGGCTAAAGAAGATCAGCAGCCCGCATGCACCGGTTTGGGGCTAGCTATTTGTTATGCGTTGATGGGGCTGCTTGAAGGGCATGTGACGGCAAACAATCATCCTGACGGTGGCGCACTTTTTACATTCAACTTTCTATCTTAGGCCGCGACGCTGGCTGACATGACTTCCATCCTATAACCAACACTTGGCACGGTTATGATAAGTTTTGGATCGGAAAGGTTGTCTTCCAGTTTTTCACGCACGTTGCCGACATAAACACGCAGATATTGCATATTTGCGCTATGTGCGGGCCCCCAAATTTCATTGAGTATTTGCCGGTGGGTCAGCATCTTGCCGCGATTGACCATAAAATAACGCAGCAATTCATATTCCTTGGGGGTCAAGCGTATCTTTTTTTCGTTCATGTAAACTTCATGCCGCACCAAATCCATGCGAAGGGCACCATTGAGTAATGTTGGCTCGCCAGCCTCCTGAACCGCCGCTTTACGCAGATTGGCCTTTATTCTTGCCATAAGTATATCGGCGCTGAACGGCTTGATAATATAATCATCGGCACCCTCGTTGAGAGCGGCGACTATTTCTACGTCCGTCGATCGCGCGGAAAGCACGATGATAGGGGTCTGCGACCATTGGCGAATTTGAGAGATAATTTTCTTGCCGTCCATGTCAGGCAACCCAAGATCCAGAAGGATCAAATCCGGTTTAACCGAAGCGCACATCCGCAACGCTTCTTGCCCGGATTTGCTTTCTTCAATGTCGTAATCCGATGCGCCGAGAAAAATGCTCAGCATTTTCCGAATTTGATATTCATCATCGACAACCAGAATAGTGCTTTTTTTATCAAGCATACTTTACTCCATCGGGGAACGGGGGGCGCGCATCGAGTTTCTAAAAAAGCAATTTGGAAATAGCAGTCATAATAGCATGAGTTGAAAATGCAATGCCCGGCGCTTGTTGGCGATTTGACCTAACAGGCTGTTTCATCAGGGTTTTGGCGATGAACCCCATGTCTCTTTATGTTTTCTTTATAAGTTTAAGAGTGAAAAAATACCACTAATTTATGTTGATAATCATACTGGATAATAATATCGGAGTATGCACTTAACCCCTTCCCGGACAGTGAAAAATCATGACGCCAACCAATGCCGCCGCAGCCAATGTCGCCCTTCAATCGGATGAATCCATTGGTGGCAACAGTGAGATGGTGTTGTTGCTGCATGCGCTGACTTCCCTCAGAAAAGGCCAGTCGGCTGTTCGCCTGCCCCAGGAATGGGTAGGAGTGGCGGGCAAGGTTGCCGACGCCTTTAATCAAGTCGTGGAAATGAACGAGCATCTGGCGACGGAATTGGGGCGTCTCCGCAAATCTGTCGGTATGGAAGGTAAACTCAGCCAGCGGCTGTCGCTCGGTAATGTCAGCGGTTTTTGGCAGGAATCGGTCGAATCCGTCAATGACCTGATCGATAACCTTGTGCATCCCACGACCGAAACAGCCCGCGTCATCGGTGCCGTCGCCCAGGGCGATTTGTCCAAGATAATGGCGCTCGAAATCGACGACCGCCCGCTTCAGGGTGAATTCCTGCGCACGGCGAAAACCATTAACACGATGGTGAATCAGCTGGGCTCGTTCGCCGCCGAAGTGACGCGCGTGGCGCGCGAAGTCGGCACCGAAGGCAAACTGGGCGGTCAGGCCGATGTGAAAGATGTTGCGGGTACGTGGAAGGATTTGACCGACTCCGTGAACATGATGGCCGGTAATTTGACCGGTCAGGTGCGTAACATCGCAGAAGTGGCGACAGCCGTGGCGGGCGGCGATTTGTCGAAGAAGGTTACAGTTGACGTTAAAGGCGAAATTCTAGAGTTGAAAAACACCATTAATACGATGGTGGATCAATTGCGTTCCTTCGCATCGGAAGTGACGCGCGTGGCCAGCGAAGTCGGCACCGAAGGCAAGCTGGGCGGTCAGGCGCAGGTGGAAGGCGTTTCGGGCACGTGGAAAGATTTGACGGATTCCGTGAATTCGATGGCCGGTAACTTGACCAGTCAGGTGCGTAACATCGCACAGGTGACGACCGCCGTCGCCAATGGCGATTTGTCCCGCAAGATCACCGTCGACGTTAAGGGCGAAATTCTTGAGCTGAAAGACACAATTAACACGATGGTCGATCAGCTAAACTCGTTTGCCGCCGAAGTGACGCGCGTGGCGCGCGAAGTCGGCACCGAAGGCAAACTCGGCGGTCAGGCCGATGTTAAAGGTGTCGCGGGCACGTGGAAAGATTTGACGGACTCCGTGAATTTCATGGCATCGAATCTAACAGCCCAAGTGCGTAACATCGCCGACGTTACAACGGCTGTGGCAAACGGCGATTTGTCGAAAAAGATTATCGTGAACGTGAAGGGGGAAATTCTCGAACTGAAAAACACCGTTAATACGATGGTCGATCAGCTTTCGTCCTTTGCGTCGGAAGTGACGCGCGTGGCGCGTGAAGTCGGTACCGAAGGCAAACTCGGCGGCCAAGCCGATGTGAAAGATGTGTCCGGTACATGGAAAGATTTGACGGACTCGGTGAATTCGATGGCCGGAAATCTGACAGGCCAAGTGCGTAACATCGCCGACGTGACGAAGGCCGTGGCGGCAGGCGATTTGTCGAAAAAGATCACCGTCGACGTTAAAGGCGAAATTCTTGAACTGAAAGATACGATCAACGCGATGGTCGATCAGCTGAACTCCTTCGCCGCCGAAGTGACGCGCGTGGCGCGCGAAGTCGGCACGGAAGGCAAGCTCGGCGGTCAGGCCGACGTGAAAGACGTGGCGGGCACGTGGAAGGATTTGACGGACTCTGTGAACTCAATGGCCGGTAACTTGACCGGTCAGGTGCGTAACATTGCCGACGTGACGAAGGCCGTGGCGGCAGGCGATTTGTCGAAAAAGATCACCGTCGACGTTAAAGGCGAAATTCTTGAGCTAAAGAACACCGTTAACGCGATGGTCGATCAGCTGAACTCGTTCGCCGCCGAAGTGACGCGCGT
>JBAVWC010000366.1:0-10780 GCA_049697595.1 Alphaproteobacteria bacterium | reverse complement strand
CAATTGCTGGGCGATATCGGGAGTGAGCACGTCCTTGGCTTCGGTGAAGATATGGCCTTCTTCTTTATCGATATGTTTCAGCACGGCGTCACAAAGTCTGGTAAATTTCACGCCCCATGCGACCGGCCCCAAACTTTTATCATCCAGTCTCTCCAGTATGTAGTCGGCCTCGTGATGCTCTTTTTCCGAATAATGAGCATCATCGCGAGTCTTTGCATGCTGTTCCAGCGCGACGTAAAAAGATTCCTCTTCGGCTTCGTTATGCGCGAGCAGGCTTTCTTTCAATACATAAAAATGTCTTAGTCGTTCGGCGTGGCGTTCGACGGGGATCTTTTGAATCTGATCAATCATTCTTTTGATATCTTCGTGATCCTTGCGGATAAGCGCATAAATATCCATTTGGCATCCTCCTGCTAGGGTTAAGAACATTTAAAAATTTTCATTACATCAACGACGCACACGCATGCCATAGCGCAAACCATAATAGGCCAGAAATCCCGCCACAATCATGCCGACCCAGCTTATCCACATGGGAATAACATAACCTTCGATGACAACGCCCCACCCCTGAGCAATCCTCCACAGATGAGCCAAAGCCATCACCAGGAAAATAACCCCGGCGACCAAGGAAAAGTTATGCTGACTCACGGCACCCTCCGGCCCGAATGAAAGACAGAGCATTTTTTCATATATGCATCTCAAGAATCCATTGGCGTTTATGCATGGCATACGCGCGCGTTTATCGATCATCAATCCATATGGATATTTTACGGCCCCTTATATCAACATCACCCTCCTATCACGCGGGAGGCGCAAAATGGGTCGCAGCATTCTTCTTTGGCTTTTTGGAGTTCCAATTCCGGTGATCATTTTGATCGCGCTATTATGGCGCTGATCTTTGCGGAAATAATAACAAGGAAAACGAACATGCCACACTCACCTGAATGGCACGATCAATCGACATCAACCGTTACCCACGGCGATAGAGATTCATCTGCCGTTATTTCGTGGTCGGCGATCCTGGGCGGCGCGGTTGCGGGGCTCGCCTTGTCGTTTGTTTTGCTTGCTTTGGGAACGGGGTTCGGTTTGGCATCGGTCTCACCCCTATGGCACGAAAGAATGGTTTCTTCACATTTTAGTTATCTGGTTGCTATCTGGCTCATTATTACGCAATGGCTGTCATCGGGATTGGCGGGATACATAACGGGACGCTTGCGCACGAAATGGAACGGCGTTCACACGCATGAGATTTTTTTTCGCGACACGGCGCACGGATTTCTTGCGTGGGCCGTCGCCACGGTTTTGTATACCGCCCTTATTTTATTAACGGCCACATCTGCATTCAGCGACTCTATGCATGCGGCTGGAAGCGCGGGGATGGAGTCAAACGCCCCCGACGCCTATTATATCGATAGCCTTTTTAGAGCAGACGGCAGCGGCCCGGCTGTTGACCCGGAAACGAGAGGCGAAGCCACGCGCATTATGTTGAAAGGCGTCAAAGACGGCTCGCTTTCCAGAGCCGATGAAACCTATCTCGCCCAACTTATCGGCACGCATACCGGCATGGCCTCTGCCGACGCCGAAAGCAGGATCGACGACGCGCTGGCCCAAATCCGCAAGTCGATAGACTCTACCCGTAAGGTCGCCGCGATCATATCGATCTTCACCGGTTTATCGATGCTGATCGGCGCCTTCATCGCCTGCGTTACGGCAGCTCTCGGCGGATCACAACGCGACGAGCCTTACCCGGTTCCGCAGTAAAACTTCTAACCCGTATGGAGGCTGCCATGAAAAAGACAACAGCGCTGCTTGGATTCATCGCACTTCTTTCTAATCCGCTTGTGTCTCATGCGTTTGCGCAAACCGCAGGGGCCAGCGGAAATGGCGCGGGTGTCGGCGCATCAGGCACAGGCAACGGCAGTGTTCCATCGGTTAATGGATCCTACAATAACGGCGGCATGCCAACCGGAAGCGGGAATTATGGAAACGCAGGAAATAACAATGGCAGCGCCACTACGACGCCCCCCAACAGCACAGCTCCAAACACAAATGATCTCGGCAACAATTATAATAATTCCGGAACAAACCCTACCACTGGAACCAATGTTCCCGGAACTCCCGCTGCGGGAGTTGGGGCCCCTAACCACTATTAATAAAGGGCCCAGCACGATGTGCTAAGCCCTTTATATTTTCAGCGACACAAGGAACAAAAATTATGCCGTTGCCCTGCGTGCAGGAACTTTTTTGCCTTCCTTGCGTGCTTCGGACAGGCCAATCGCAATCGCCTGTTCACGGCTTTTAACCGGCCCTCCTCTGCCGCCTTTTCCGCTTTTGAGAGTCCCTTCTTTATATTCCGCCACGCTACGTTTAACGTCCTTGGCGGCACTGGGTGAATATTTTCTTGGCATCAAGTCCTCCTTTCATGTGTAAACCGGCGGTTCATAATGCCAAACCGCAGGAAATTAGAACCGACGCCGCTTCATTTTACAATGCGTCCAATCCCCAAAAAGATAAGCATCCCGTCAAACAGGTCGAGCTGCGCGCAAACCGCCAGAAACATATTCACGCATGCACAGATCCCAGCGAAACAGATGTAACCGCCAAATCTTTTTTTGTTCCTCACTTTTGATCTTGGAAAAATGAGGGCCACGCGTTTGCCCTACCCTTACATCCTAAATTGGAAAAAGGTGTCGCCATGCATGAAAAGAAAAACAAAGTTCTTGTCATCGATAACGAACCTCAAATCAAGAAAATGCTGAGCAGCTTTCTTGCGACGGAAAACTTTTCCATAGAGGAAAGCAACTCCGGCAAACAAGGCGTGCGGATGAGCGCGTCGATCAAGCCGGATGTCATTTTGCTTGATCTCGGCCTGCCCGACATGAACGGCAAAGACGTCATTGCCGCCATTCGCGAATGGTCGCAGGTTCCCATTATGGTGCTGTCCGTTTGCGCCGCAGACGAAGAAATTATCGCGGCGCTCGAAGCGGGCGCGGACGATTACGTCGTCAAGCCTTTCAACGTCGCCGTACTGGCTGCTCGTATCAAGGCCAATCTGCGCAAGGCGATCATCCGCGATGTAGGAGAGCCTGAATTAAGAAACGGCATTATCCGCATGGACCTGCTGCGCCACGAGGTTTTCGTCAGAGATGAAAAGATCTCGTTGACGCCCAAAGAATACGAAATACTGCACTACTTTATGGTCAATCGCGGCTGCATGCTGACCCACAAACAAATCCTGCATAAGGTTTGGGGGCCTGCGCACGGCGAGAATATGCACTACTTGCGCGTCTATGTCGGCAAAGTGCGCGAGAAACTGGAGACAGACCCCTCCAATCCGCGGCTGATGATAACGGAGCCCGGCGTCGGCTATCGAATGGAGGTTATGCCTCCGGAAATGCCGGAAATACCCGAAATGCTGGGAATACCCGAAGCGGCCTAGCGGTGTGGTCAGCTTATTAAATGAGGGGTTATGATGCCGAGATTTTTTGACGTAACGAAGACGAACGGCTCAGGCTGTATTGGATAACTGCTTAGCATCAATAGGAAGAACGCACATGACCCGGATATTGTTTGTCGGCCAGAAGCCAGAAACAGTCGATTTCTCTGACCCCGCTCTGCCCTCTGGGTTTAATGCTGAAAAAATCCACGCCGGAATTGCGGTTGGTATGGCTAAAATGAAGGAGAAAGGATGGCTGCCTGACGCTTGCATGATCCCACCAGATGAAACAGGTCGGCTTATGCTGGAAAAGCAGCTAGCAACTACAGCCTATGACTGTGTAGTCATTGGCGCTGGCATGCGGCTCCCTCCGAAAGGCTTGCCATTGTTTGAGATAGTGATCAACACGATATGTAAGGCTGCGTCCAGCACGCCAATCGCTTTTAACACGCAGCCAGAAGATACAGCGGAAGCAGCAGCCCGTTGGCTGTAGTCGATTTACGAGATCGATCCTGTTTTTGCTGCACAGTCAGCCCCTCATTTAAGCTGACACAGACCTCTAGACCTCCAAATGCCGGATAAATCGACCTTTATTCAACATTCCTGTTGATAAAGCCGCCCTTGTGCCAAGAACCGGGTTGCCTAGACTTCTGAGTCGGGACTAGGCTGGCGTCCTCTTCCGTTGCAGGCATTTTTACCGACAGGACACGGTTATGGATAGCCAAACGCCTTTGAAACGCACGAAGCTTTATGATTTGCATGTGGCCCTCGAAGCCAAAATCGTGCCTTTTGCCGGTTATGAAATGCCGGTGCAATACGCCCCCGGCATTCTTAAAGAACATCTCCACACACGCGCCGCCGCCGGATTGTTCGACATTTCCCATATGGGGCAGATCATCCTCACGGGCGGCGACGATATTCGCGAGCAGTGCGAAAAAATTGTTCCCGGCGACATCCGCGACCTTGTCCCCGGCGGCGTTCGTTATACCTTTTTGTTAAATGAGACAGGCGGCACACTTGACGATCTGATGATCACGCGCCCCTGCTCGCCCGACGAACAACACACGCTATTCGTCATCGTCAATGCCGCCTGCAAAGACAATGATTTCGCGCGCCTGCGCGATCTGATGCCCGGCATTAAAGTCACGATGCTCGAAGATCGCGCCTTGCTTGCGTTGCAAGGCCCAAAAGCCGCCGAAGTCCTCGCCCGCTTCTGCGACGCGCCGCAAAAACTTAAATTCATGCGGGCCGATAAATTCTTGGTTCCCAATGTCGGCGAATGCTGGATCAGCCGCTCCGGCTATACCGGCGAAGACGGGTTTGAGATTTCCGTTCCTAACGCCACGGTACGGATTTTCGCCGATGCTTTGCTGAAACAGCCCGAAGTCATGCCCATAGGCCTCGGCGCACGGGATTCCCTGCGCCTCGAAGCGGGGCTCTGCCTCTATGGGCATGAGCTGGACGAAACAACGACGCCGGTAGAAGCCGACCTGATGTGGGCCATTGCCAAACGCCGCCGTACCGAAGGCGGGTTTATCGGCGCCGCGAAAGTCCAGCAACAACTTGCAGAAGGCATAACGCGTAAACGCGTCGGCATCCGGCCCGAAGGGCGCGCTCTGGCCCGCGAGCAAACAGAAATTCAAAACCCGGAAGGCGTCCGCATCGGCATCGTCACCAGCGGCGGCTTCGGCCCCAGCGCCGACGGGCCCATTGCGATAGGCTATGTCGAAACGGCCTATGCCAAAATCGGCACGCCGCTTTCTCTCATCGTGCGCGGCAAAGCCTTGCCCGCGACAGTCGTTTCTTTGCCGTTCTTTCCACATCGTTACTTCAGGGGGTAGTTTTATGAGCCAAATTCGTTTTACCAAAGAGCATGAATGGGTGCGCATGGAAGGCGATGTCGCAGTCTGCGGCATCACCGGTTATGCCCAAAAAGCCTTGGGCGACATTGTTTATGTCGAACTGCCGGAACCCGGCAAAAAGGTAACGCAGGGGGGCGAAGCTGCCGTTATCGAATCCTCCAAAGCGGCAAGCGAAATTTATTCCCCGATTGACGGCGAAGTCGTCGCCGCCAATGAAAATCTTTCCGGCGATCCCGGCAAAGTGAACACTGATGCTTTGGGCGACGGCTGGATTTTCAAGCTGAAACCCTCCAACCCCTCCCAGATCGACAGCCTGATGAACGAGGCTGAGTACAAGAATTATATCAAGGAATAAGTCATGCGTTATCTTCCCCTTGCCGAGGCTGATCGTCAGGCGATGATCGCCAAGATCGGTGTTGCGAGCACCGACGATTTTTTCAGCGCGGTTCCCGCCAAAGCGCGGCGCAAAGCGCCGATTGAGGGATTGCCCAATCATCAGGCCGAATTCGAGGTCGAGCGGATCATCGGCGCACTTGCGGCTAAGAACCTACCCACAAACGCATGCCCCTCTTTCCTCGGCGCGGGCGCGTATCGGCACCACATTCCAGCGAGCGTCGATCAGCTTCTACTGCGCGGCGAATTTCTGACTTCCTACACGCCCTATCAGCCCGAAGTCAGTCAGGGCACGCTGCAATATCTTTTCGAATTCCAGACGCAAGTGGCGATGCTCACCGGCATGGAAGTCGCCAACGCTTCGATGTATGACGGCGCGACAGCCTGCGCCGAAGCCGTGATGATGGCCAACCGCGTCACGCGCCGCCAGAAAGCGATCATCTCCGGCGGCCTTCACCCCCATTACCGCGACGTCATTCACACAATGGCGAGCATGATCGGGTTCCAAGCACACAATATCGACCCCGCTCCCGACTCTTTTGAAAACCTTGAAACTTTAATCGATGACACAACCTCATGCGTTGTCGTGCAAAGCCCGGATTTCTTCGGACGCTTGCGTGATTTTTCCGATCTTGCGGCTGCATGCCAAGCCAAAGGCGCATTGCTGATTATCGCCGTGACGGAAGTCGTTTCGCTGGGCCTGATCAAATCTCCCGGCGCAATGGGCGCTGACATTGTCGTTGCCGAAGGACAAGGCATCGGCAACGCGCTTGGTTTCGGCGGGCCCTATCTCGGCCTGTTCGCATGCAAAGAAAAATATATGCGCCAGATGCCGGGCCGCCTGTGCGGGCAAACGGTTGATGCCGACGGGAAACGCGGTTTCGTGCTGACTCTTTCCGCCCGCGAGCAACATATCCGCCGCGAAAAAGCGACCAGCAATATCTGCACCAATTCCGGCCTGTGCGCATTGGCGTTCACGATTCACCTAAGCTTATTAGGCGAAAAGGGATTAACCGAACTTGCCGAACTCAATCACGCCAAAGCTTGTCAGCTCGCGGATCGTATCGGCGAAGTTTCCGGGTGCCGCGTCCTCAACGATAATTTCTTCAACGAATTTACTGTTGTGCTACCAAAATCTGCGGCGAGCATCGTCGATAAACTTGCAGCCCGCTCAATCCTCGCAGGAGTTCCAGTCAGCCGCCTCTATCCCGATCATGCCTCGCTGGATCGATTGCTGCTCGTTGCCGTCACTGAACTGACAACCGAAACCGATATGAACGCGCTGATCCAAGCGTTGCAGGAGACATGCAAATGAGCGAGAACCGCGCACTCATGCTTGAAGAAAAATTGATCTTCGAACAAGGAACCGAAGGCATCTGCGGCATCGATCTTCCCGCGCCGCCGAAACACAAACCGCGCCTCGGCTCCCTGCGCCGCACCGGCAAAATAGGATTGCCGGGACTATCGGAACCGCAAGTCGTGCGCCACTACACGCGCCTCAGCCAGCAGAATTTCGGTATCGATAGTGTTTTCTATCCGCTCGGGTCCTGCACGATGAAACATAACCCGCGCCTTAACGAAAAAATGGCGCGCCTGCCCAGCTTTGCCAATCTGCACCCGATGCAGCCGATTTCCACGGTTCAAGGCGCGTTGGAACTGATCGACACTTTGGCGCATTGGCTCAAAACCCTTACAGGCATGCCCGCAATCGCAATGGCCCCTGCGGCAGGCGCGCACGGCGAATTCTGTGGCATGGCGACGATCAAAGCCGCGCTGGAAGCGCGCGGCGAGAAGCGCCACATAGTTCTCGTCCCGGAATCCGCGCACGGCACCAATCCCGCCACGGCGGCGGCGCTTGGCTTCACGGTCGAAACCGTTCCGGCGGATGCGCGTGGCCGCGTCGATCTCGCTATCCTGAAATCGAAACTCGGCCCCGATGTCGCGGCGATTATGTTGACGAACCCCAACACCTGCGGCTTGTTCGAAAGCGACATCATCGAAATCGCCGATGCCGTGCACAAAGCCGGAGCCTATTTCTATTGCGACGGCGCAAATTTCAACGCAATCGTCGGGCGCGTGCGTCCGGCTGATCTAGGCATCGACGCGATGCATATCAATTTGCACAAAACATTCTCAACCCCGCACGGCGGCGGCGGCCCCGGTTCGGGCCCTGTCGTATTGGCTGAATCTTTGGCCCCCTACGCACCGCTGCCCTTTGTCGTCCACGGCAACGCTGGCTTCGCTCTTATAGAACACACATCGTCAAAGGTAGCGCAGCACAGTTTCGGCCGCATGAAGGGTTTCCACGGGCAGATGGGAATGTTCATCCGCGCGCTGTCCTATATGCTCAGCCACGGCGCGGACGGGTTGTGGCAAGTCGCCACCGATGCTGTGCTAAACGCCAATTATATTCTCGCAAGCCTCAAAGACGTTATGACGGCGTCTTTCGAAGGAACCTGCATGCATGAAGCGCTGTTCGATGACCGCTTCCTCAAAGACACTGGCGTCACGACGCTCGATATCGCCAAAGCTCTCATCGACAAAGGCTTCCACCCGATGACGATGTATTTCCCGCTGGTCGTTCACGGTGCGTTTTTGATCGAGCCCACCGAAACCGAAAGCAAGGAAACGCTGGACGCCTTCATCGCCGCAATGCGCGACCTGATTCAAAAGGTTGGCCAAGGCGATGTCGAGTTCTTCAAACAATCCCCCCACTTCACCCCCCGTCGCCGCCTCGACGAAACATTAGCCGCGCGGCAACCAATCCTGAAATGGACGCCAGCAAACGCCCCAGCTTGTACGCAAAGCGCGGCATAATCTTGCTTAAAAGGGAATGCCGAGTTTAACGCGCCCATAACCAGTGCCGCCCGTCCCGCCGCCCTGAGCGGTGCCATTGGCGTCACATCCGACGCAGCTCAATACCCCGGATATCAGCAATGCGAGCATCAGCAGACGCATCGACTTCCCCTTAAAATACAGCATCAGCTTTCACCCGCCCAAAATCCCGGATAAACAAAAGCCCCACGAATTTGTTCGCAATCCTTGACGGAAACGCCTTCGGCGCGCGCCAGATCATACCAACCTTGTTCGATAGCCTTCGCCATTTTCTTGATGATTGCCTTGGCTTCCGATTCATTCAAAAGAAACCGACTGCATTGCGATTGCAGATTGACTGCCGTAGCAATGCGCCCGTCATCGCCGCAGGTCATCGCCAAATCGCGCCGTTCAAGGCTGATAAGATTCGTCGGCGTGAGGTCATAGGCTGGCGAGAGTTTCCAGTCGCGATCCCATGCGATAATCGCGTGGTTGCGCGGATGATCGTCGGTATTGGAGATAAGGGCGTTAAAGCACATGCGCCGGAACAGTTCCGCCGCGTCTTTCTTCGGCGTCGCAGAAACGCGCCGCAATTCTTCAACCAGCCCGATATATGACCATTTATTCCGCGATTGAACGGTGTCTTCGGTACGAAGCAATGTCAGGCCGCTGACCATTCGGGAGCGGGTATAACCGCCCACAGTCTTTTCGCGGTCGAAGCGTTTGACCAGCAGTACGTCGCGCTTGCCCACGCTGACGATTTTGCTTTCCGCTGCGGTGATGCCGCAATGGCGCGCTAGCTTGAGCATGACATGCTCGACGCGCTCATTGTTCCATCTATCGTCCGGTCGCCCGAATTTCGCCAGCCAAAGTCCGTTGCTATCCTCGACCACGGCTTTCGGGCGCGCACCGCCCATTGATGTGCCGAGCAGCAATAGGTTCTTAACCTGTTCTTCGGCAGCCTCGGTGGAGAGAACTTCGTCCTTGATGACAGCATCGGCAATGGCCTGAAGTTTCGCCAACGCGATAGTCTTATTAAATTTGCGAAGCGGCGCTGGCGGCGCCATGCCAAGCCCAAAGCCCAACGCTCCAGCGCGATCATCCGGCGAGTGCAGAAGATAATCGAGTTCGCCAAGCTGACCGCCGACATGACGTTCGATCAACCGCCGCCCCCAATAATCAGGGCCAGCATCGCGCAATGCGCCGAAAACGCCTTTAAGAGAAGTGGTGTCGAAAGTGCCGCGCCCCAGTTTGAGATCGACCGGATCAATATCAACAGCGTCGGAGCGTTTCTGGTAACTTTGTCCATAGACAAATCGACCGAGAGGACTTCCACCCCGGTCGAGCGTCAACTCGAAACGCCCCGCCGTGACCGCTTCAGTCTGCCCTGGCAGCGTAATATAGACGTAGCATTCGCTGTTTGATGTTTTAGAAATCATCGTTCAGTACTTTCTTGTGCCGCGCGCGTTTCCGTTCAGAGGTAAGGGCAAGCCGCTGTCCTCTCTCATCGCGAGCAGGATCTGCGACCGCATCCAGTTGGTCGAGAAGATCATAAGTCCAAAGAAGCGCCGCGAAGATGGCAACGCCGCTCGACGGCTTGCCCTTTTCGGCATCAAGAATTGCGCGCGGCCCCGTGCCGATTTTTTCGGCGACCTCCGCGACCGTCAGATTGCGCCGCGTCCGCGCCGTCCGCAGATCAGCCCCAAGACGTTTAAGCGCCAGTTCCACAGCATGGGGCGGCGAAGCGAGAAGCTGGTTGCGTGCCGATATTGTCATTTAAGAGCATATTATTTGTTTTATCATGCTATTAAGGATATATATAATTGATAAAAAAGTCAATAATATGAGCTGAATTTCAGCGGTACGCTTTTGCTGCACGTCCCAAATTTGTCCCGAATTGTCAAAAGGACATGAAAAAGGCCCCTGAAAAGGAGCCTTTTTCGCCGTCGCACCAAGTCATTTTATCTTTATTTATCAATCATTTGGCGACGGAGGGATTCGCATCGGCGCAATAACCTTTTGATGTGGAAGAGAAATTAGAAAACCGATTTCCCCTTATTTCCCGATTTGTTTCCCGGAAAACACTACTGAAAAAACGAGCGTTCGAATCCCTGATTTCAAGAAACACTATATTTTACAGGCATTTTTGTCAATTTCAAAATTCATACGGTGCGTAGGAATTCCTGAATTTGTGTGATTTGCTTCAGACATAAAAAACCCGCCGGGGTGCGCTTCCGTGAGAGGCGTGGCGGGTGTCGTTGGTTAACAACATACT
>JBAVWC010000365.1:0-8154 GCA_049697595.1 Alphaproteobacteria bacterium | reverse complement strand
CAGATGAGCCTGGATCAGGCATTCCTCTAGGTGCTCCTGCCGCTGGTGGGCAATAAGCGCCCGATAAGGATTGCTCTGGGGCATTTGCGATCTTTTTTTATCGCAGAAATAAAAAACCGTCATTCCGGATCAATTTTCTTTCGCACAAGAGGCGCGCAAGAGAGTTTTTCGGAAGGATGGCGTCTTTGGGAAATCGCAAACAGGCTTTGAGCCTGTCAGGCGACGCTAGGCAAAGGTAAGGCCATTTGTTGGGCCACAGGCTTGACGATCGGAACTATTCGTTTGGCCAGCACTTCTTTTTCTACCAGATCATAATGATCTATGCCAGTGAGAGTCAGATGCACGCGCGAGGCGGCATTTGGCGTTATCCGGTGGAGATCATGCACTTGCGCCGGAGGGCATATCCGGTCGTTTTCGCCTGCAAAAGTAAGTACAGGGCAGGTAATGGCTCCTGTATTGACGTGCTTGCCCTTGAACTTATAGATACCTTTGGCTAGCCAGAATTCGCGGAACACGCGCTTCAGCGTGTCGTGAATATGTTCTGCGGGGAGGGATTGATTGCTCGCCTCACCGCGCATTTTCCTGGGCTGCTCTTCTCCCTGCAAGCAAAGCTTTGAGAGAGCGCCCGGCAAAACAAAACATCCTGCGCCCGCAAAATAGGGGCCGACCATGACATAGGGCGGATCGCTTATTGTGCTCGCCGCCATTTTGTTGATCGTGGACGGGGCCAGTTGCGCGTTGATGGGGCTGCCGATGACTGTCAGGCTCGCGGGTTCACGGCCTTTGAATGCAGGATTTTGGTACATCCAGGCCGTTGCAACGGTCGCCGGAACGCCCGATTGGCTGAAGCCGATCATATGGCAGTTCGGATTGCGCCGCGCGACTTCGATCAAAGCGCCCGTGGAATCATCGAGACCATTGGTATGATAGAAGGGTACGCGATGCCGGTCGCGCTGTTCGATGAGGCGCACATTGCCGATCGGTAGGAATGCGGTAACCGCATCGCTCATGATCCGCACATCGGTGCCGGAATAAGGGGCGACAATCAGGAAGGTTGGGTCGTTCGGTGTTTTCTCTGTGCGGTCGAAACTCCAGACCCGGCAGAAGGGAAAGTCCGCAAGGACTTCGGAGGTAACCTTTGTCGGCGGAATTTTTCCGGCCTGAACATTATGCGCGATCGAAAAATGATGAGTCGGCTCCCTCAACGGCACCGACAGGCCCATCCATTCGCTCCATTGATCATGCGCATAGATCATTTGAGCCTGAACGGCGGTCATCCAGAGGTTAGCAACAGCACCAAACCCGCTGGTTATGTCTTGTGCCGCGGATTGATAGGCCTCCAGCACATCGGGTTGACGAGGTGAAGAAAGTCGTGGCGCGAAAGGATCGAAATACATCGCGAATGTCCTGAATGGGTTAAATAATACAGCCCGTTAGATTTAGTCATGATATCAAATATTCAAGCAAATGAAGGTAAAATCGCATCCCCATAATTGGTGCGATGCATCAAATTTGTGGTGGGGGGATTGATGCGGTATTTAATGGAGTAAACCCCCTATATGCCCGAATCAATGCCGCACTGCAACATGGTGGGTGCAAATTTGCCTGATTCGGAATCCCCATTATTGTGAGGATTGGCAGAGTTAAGATTTGGGTAACCATGTTTGTGAAAAATGAGAGGGGCGGTGAGAGGTAAGGCGAATGTTTCTATTATCAAGAATCGGGTTTTAAGCTTATACTGACGCATAGTTTATGGGGGTTTTTTGATGCCAAAGGTACAAACTGCGCCGTGGGGTGATTTAGGTTATTCCACGATGGAAGCATGGAAAAGAAACACATACACCTTTGCTTCCTGGATGCGGGCTGTATCCGAACCGTCCTTGTATGAAGTGCCTTTTGGCTGGATGACCCCGTTGGGCGCTATGGTGCCTATAGCCAAAATATTTAATGCATACGCACGAGTGCTGACCGACGAGACTCGTGAGCACGCTAAACCTGCCTGGGGAATATCCGAAACCGTCATCAACGGAAAATCCTATCCGGTGCGCGATGTGGTTGTGGATGAAAAGCCTTTCGGTAACCTTGTGCATTTTGAATGTGACGGTGCTCCAGCGGGACGACCCAAGCTCCTTTTATTCGCTCCTTTGTCCGGCCACCACGCGACGTTGCTGCGCAAGACCGTCAAGGACTCCTTATCGCACTTCGATGTCTATGTGACGGATTGGGTTGACGCCAAGCATGTGCCGCTGTCAGCCGGCAAGTTCGATTTTCATGACTTCATCAATTATTGCAAAGACTATGTCGGTATCGTTCAACCTCACGCCACTATGGCTGTGTGCCAGCCGACTGTGGCTGTCGCTGCGGCTTTAGCCTTAAGGGCGGCAGAGAGCCTTCCGAATCCGCGCGCAGCGATATTTATGGCTGGTCCCATCGATGTCTCGTTCTCTCCGACAAAGGTCAACGATCTTGCGAACGAGAAGGGGATCGACTGGTTCAAGAATAATTGCATACACCAGGTGACGCCCGGACATGAAGGCGCAGGCCGGGCAGTGTATCCTTTCTTCCTACAGGAAGCGGCCTTTAAGGCGATGAATCAAGATTTGCATCGCGAGAAACATAACGGCAAAGCCATGGATATTCTGAAAGGCAATTTGGCGGGTGTTGCCGCGCACGACGAATTTTATGATGAGTACAATTCCGGGCTGGATTTGCCTGCGGAATTCTATCTGCAAACATTGCAAACGGTGTTTATGGATCGGGATCTGGCCAAAGGCACCCTTATGCATGAGGGGCGGCCCGTCGATATGAAGCGCCTTGGCGACACAATAGATATTTTTACAGTAGAAGGCGAGAAAGACGATATTTGCGGGCTGGGACAGACCAGAGTTCTGCACGACTTATGCAGTAACGTGCCCGACGATAATAAGCATCATCATACCGTGAAGGGTGCTGGTCATATGGGCGTTTTCAGCGGCAAAAAATATCTGCAAGATGTTTTGCCTAGAGCTGTAAAGGTCGTCTATAACGCTCTGGGATTGCCTCTCCCCGTTTTCGAAGACAAAACATCCCCCACACGAGTCGGCGCGGCGCCGTCTGCCCCGGCTTTGGATGCACGGATAGCGGTGCCAGCCTGAATCAAGCGTGATCGCGGATGAACTGGCGCACGATTGGCAGGATCGATTCACGCCATTTGCGGCCGTTGAAGATACCGTAATGACCGACGCCGATTTGCAGATGCGCTTTCTTCATATTGTCGGGAAGGCTCGAGCATAGATCGAGCGCGGGGCGCGTTTGTCCGGCGGCGGAAATATCATCCAGTTCGCCTTCGACCGTCAGCACCGCCGTTTTCTCAATCGCTTGCGGGCGTACAGGTTGATCGTGCCACATGAAAGTGCCTTTGGGCAGATCGTGATTCTGGAAAATACGCTCGACGGTTTGCAGATAAAACTCCGCAGGCACATCCATCACCGACAGATATTCGTCATAGAATTTGCGATGCGCGGTTACCGGTTCATCGTCGCCTTTGACGAGGTTCTGGAACAACTTCACATGCTCGTTGACATGCCGTTCGACATTCATCGAAACGAAACCCTGCAACTGGACAAAGCCCGGATACACCAGACGATGCGCGCCCGGATAATAGAAGGGCAGGGAATGAACGACGGTATGTTTGAACCATTCGATCGGGCGTTCTTCCGCCAGTTTTGTCACGACGGTCGGTGCGACGCGCGTGTCGATAGGGCCGCCCATTAACGTCATCGAACGCGGTTGCTTGGGGTCGTCCATAGCCGCGAGCAAAGACACGGCGCAAAGGACAGGAGGTGCCGGCTGACATACCGCGAGCAAATGCACATCGGGCCCCAGCATGCGGGTGAAATCCATGATGTATTCGATATTGTCTTCCAGATCGAATTTGCCTTTCGACAAGGGCACCATTTTGGCGTCGATCCAGTCGGTGATATAAACATCGTGATCGGGCAACATCGCCTCGACCGTGCCGCGCAGAAGCGTCGCGTAATGGCCCGAGATAGGAGCGACGATCAGGACTTTGGGATCGTTCGCTTCAGTCGCGCGCTTGAAATGCAGCAGATTGCAAAAAGGCTTGCGGCTGATGATTTCTTCGGTGACCGCGACGGGCTCGCCGCGCACTGTCGTGTGACGCAGGCCGAATCCTGGTTTGGTGAAATGCCGGGTGGTGCGTTCGAACAATTCCGCTCCTGCCGCTACGGACCGCCCGAAATGGGTGTGAGTCGAGGGCATGAAGGGATTCTGAAAAGCTATTTTTGATGCCTCTGCCGCCATGCGAAACGGAGCGATTGCAGCGCGTTGCCAATCGTGGAAATGGTAGAGCATCATGATACTGACCTATGACTATGTTGACTTCTGTTAAGGTAAAGAAAGGTGGCGATTACGTTAAGGTAAACATAAGGGTGTGAAGATTGACTTAATCTGACGTAAGCTTTTGTTTTTTATTATTTTTATTGTTCTGCGAAAATAGAAAGAGAAGCCCGATAAAGGTTAACAGATTATTGCGTTCCGGTTTCTTCTCATCGGGATCGACCAGCCGAACGGGTTTGGGGCCGCGTTTCGGTGTTGCGCGCCGCAAAAGCTTCATTTGCTTCATCGCCTGATGATGTTTTTCAACCGCTTCGATTTCGTTGAGGATGTCGAGCTCTTTTTCCTTATCATCGGCCACCTGTTCTAAAAGGTGCGTAAATTTCCGGCGCAAGGCAAAGCTCATGCTCGCGTATATGCCAAAGCCTTTGAGGCGTGACAGGACATTGGCAAGATTGTTGCGCTGTACGGCAAGGGCCGATGCAAGCCAGCCTAAACGTCCACTGAGTTGAGATGCGTTCATAGAACGACTCATACAAGGTTTAGGTAAAGGGGTGGTAAAGAGAGGTCAAGGTTTAGGGGGCGGAATCCGAACGGTGACGCTGACGCTGTTATTTTTGGGGTTTCGTGAATGCGAAATCACTTCCGCTTCTTTCAAATCTTCCCATGTCGGCATGCCAGCTAGACGCGGCTCAACCGCGGGGCGCGTTGGCGCATCTGGAATCCGCACAGCTACGGTGACACTATTGCCCTTTGGGCTCTGTGAACGCGAAACCACTTTCACTTCCAATGGTATGAGCTCTTCCCATGTAGGCAGCATTACGCTCTCCCAATCTAATTAAACTTACGGCATCGCCTTGACTAATCCGGCAACCGCAGTCGAATTGCTGCTGGCTGTGTGGTCAACCAGAATGCTTTGCGGGGTTGCGTCCTGGCCGTAGAGCTGCTGGTTCCAGGTTTCGCGCGGGTGGATGTCGGAGCCTTCCAGGGAAACGCCGACGAACAATCCTTCGGAACGGGCGAAAGCATACATGTCGGATGACAGGCCCATACCCGTCGCGGCATTGACGCCTTTGCCCAGCTCGCCGACGGCGATGCCTGCATCGGCACCCAAAGTCGCTTCGCGGTTCATGACTGCATCAAGTCCTTTGTCGGTCATCACGGCGATGATCAGTTCCGACGATTGCGCGCCGATTTGCAGACCCCAGCTTATGCCGCCCAGCGTATAGAAAGCGGGATCGCTCCATTTGCCGTCGGGGCCGCGCACCAGCATGACGCCGTTGCCGCCGCGTCCGCCAACGAAGAAGGCCGCGCGCATCATGTTCGGGACGATGATAATCGCCTTGGCGCGCGTCGCGAGATCGACAAGGCCGGGATATTGATTATCCTTCATCATGCCATCAAAGCTGACGCGCGCGCTGTCGACCATCTGTTCCGGCTCGCTGCCGAAATCGCCGGAACTGCGGCAACTCGCCAGCGCGAGGAGCACGGTAAATACAAGAATAAGACGGTTCTGAATCAGACGCATAATGATATCCCTTTCTACGATTGGCTTAGCATGCAGTGGCATAATGTCAAATAAAAGGCGTTATTCCGGCTGTTCCGAAGGCGGGTGCGTCTGATTAAGCCTCATGCGCACGATTCGGCCCAGTTTTCCCACATCCGCGACAGGCGTGGCTTTGGGAAAGGCTTCGGGCACGGTTTGGGGCGCTTTAGGCGTTTTGTGCGCGGTTTCATAGCGTGCGGCCTCCGCGATAAGGGCTTGCGGATAAAGCGCAAGCAGCCCTTGCGCAATCTGGCGCAGCTTGAAACGCAAATCGGGGGAAAGAGTGTTGTCGGTGATATAGATCAGCAATATGCGTTCTAAAGATTGTATATCCGACGGCAGAAACGAGCCAGCCGACAGGCTGGCGATCATCGGGATAACCGGATTTTCTCGAAACGGCTGGTCGGGCTTGGGCAAATCGATGCTCTTCGATGCTTGCTCAAACGCGATGGTTTTGGGCAGATCATCGATTTTTGCTTTCAGTGCTGCGACGATTGCCTTCTCGCGCGGTATAAAAGCCGGGCGTTCGTAAAGCTCGTTGATCAAGCGCTGCGGCAATTCGAAAAGCCCGGCGCGCACTTTGCCGCCCCGTTTCCGGTCGTCCTGAATCGTGTGATAGAGATATTGCAGCGGGCGGCATAAAACGACGATGCCTTTTTGCGTGCTCAATAAATCGGCAGACGGCAGGGCATGTTCCGGGGAAAGAAAACAGAGTCGCTCTACCCGTTTGTCCAGATCGAAAACAATATAAGTGGACAGGGCGTCAATTTGCGCGGGTGCTTCTATCGGTGCGGGCGAGATCGTCACGGTTATTTCGACGGCTTGTGCATACAACTCGCCGACCAGAGGATAGATCTCGTCGGTGATGCGCTGGCAAAGATTTTGCGCTTCCCTTTCCCATTTTTCCAGAATCGGCCAGTGAAGCAACAGGTCGCGAAAAATGCGGCCCGCTCCCGTGCGAAACGAGATCATGCCCGGCGCGTGCCGGATCAGCGCGGTGATATAGGCATGCAAATCGTCGCTTAACGGAAATTCGCGCGGGACGAAATCCTTTTCCTCATTTGGAATAGTCGGGATCATGAATTTGTATTTCTCTCCACGCTACGCATGAATACATTCGTATTTCTATCACGCGGCGATGAAACTGTTACGCAAAAAATGCGATTTTTACTGAATGGCCAGAACGATGCCCAAAACCGTGATTTCCACGACTTGTTGCAATGTGCCTAGCAAAGCGCCGCTATAGCCGCGCAGGTGGTTCGCGCCGATCAGGGCGACGATAAGACCGGCGATAGTACCGGCGGTCAGGACGGTTGCCGCGTCCTCGCCCAAAGCAGAATAGGCGATGATGAGGCCGATCCCTACGGCGAGCACGACGCGCAGCGCAGGGGGCTGTTGGAAATGATCGGCCACGGGATCGCCGTCAATAGGACGCAGCCACGCTGCCGCGATGACCATTAAGGTGCGCGACCAGCTCGACGCGACGATCAGGGTTTGGAACACCAGCGCATTGTCGGCGAGGCTGGCGATCGCGCCGATTTTCAGGATGATGATCAGGATAATGCCCATCGTGCCATAGCGCACCGAGCGTTCTTCTTTCAGCCAGCCGACTTTGGCGTCTTTGTCGATGCTATCGCCGTATGTATCGACGAGATTGGCGAATTCTTCTTCGTGCAGGGCGCGGGTGATGAACAGCATGCCGACCACGGCGGCGGTCGCGGTGATAATGCCCGGCATCCGCATTTCAGTCGTCAGCCAATCGATGCCCGCGCCGAAAAAGCCGATCAGCGCGCCGATGATCGGAAACCAGACCATAGAACGGCGGATAATTCCCGATTTGATTTCGTCTTTGAAAGGGAGGCTGAAGCGAGTCAGATAATTGACGGCAACCGACATCTCAGCCCACAAGGTTTCGGGCGAGGGGGGCTTGACGGTCACGGCAGGTTTGTCGATCAGATCGCTCATAACGGGGTTATAGACTGCATAAAAGGGGTCGGCAACCTCTATGCCGGAAAATTACGGCAGTTTTATGTTTGGAGAAGGTTCTTTCACTCCCCCATTTGCAGCAAACCGCCGCTTTTCCGGGCGCTGCGATAGGCGCGGGTAAAGATGAAGACGGCGCCTGCGAAATAGAGCAGGTTGAGGAGTGCGGCGACCGCCAGATAGTCAAAACGCGCCGATCCGGTTGCTATCTGGATTTTCATGCTTTCAAAAACATAGGTGCCGGGCAGCGCCCACGAGACGAGTTGAAACGCGTGCGGCAGGATCGCGAC
>JBAVWC010000364.1:0-1638 GCA_049697595.1 Alphaproteobacteria bacterium | reverse complement strand
GCGAAATCCAGCGCGATCTTCGCCTTGTGCGGGCCGTAACGAAATACCGCCTCCGGCGGGATGCCGAGGCTGGCGGCGATCTCCTGGATCGGGTGCAGGCGCGCGGCCCGGGCGATGTCGAGGTCGGGGGAAAAGGAGGGTTCGGACATTTCCGTCGCCTAGCACGGCCCGGTTGGCGGTATAAAGAGCGAAGGGAGGGCTTCTTTTTGTGAACAAAAAGAAGCAAAAAGACTTTTTTATGCTGGGTCATGGGCGGTGTCGCCGACACAGCCTCAGGCCCAGCATAAAAGAAGTTTTTGCGCCGTTTTTTCAAAAAGCGGCTGCTTTCTTCTTTCCGAGAAGCCGGAGGGTGATCCGCGGGGTCACTTCGATTCGGCTGTTTGGCGGATTTTATCAACTAATGGTTGTAAAATTGCTTGAAACATTTGCAATCTAAAGTTACTGAAGCCGTGAAGTTACGGCTGCGTTAGTGCTTTAGGGGCGAATGTGCAGCCGCGCCGGTTCGGTTGTGGAGGTTGGTAAAAAGACGTTCGGCTGTCGCATAATTTCGCCGGGCTTGGTCTGAGGCGGCAGACGTCAAAAAGGAAGCGAGGCTATGAGAAACATTCCGATCATCGGAAAATTCCTGAATTAGGCACCAAAACGGAAACGGCCCAAGGCGAAGTTGCCATGGCTTTGCCTCCCGTCACTTCAGAAAAACCGACGCCGGGCGACGCAATAGCTCATGATTTTAAAGGCATTCTCTTTCCTGCCACCAGACAGCCGATTTTCCTTGACAACCTATGCGTTAGTTTTATTGCGATACTTACAATCTAGAATTAAAGACGGAAATATTTTTGACGGCGTAATCTTCCCAAGAGGAAGCGCCTTCATCGGCTTCACGTAGATGCTTCAGAGCATCTTTGATTAGCAGGGAGTTTCGCGTGAAAAATCTTCCCATTGTCGGGAAAATCCTGACAATCCTAGGCGTCTTTGGTGTGTTTGTCATCGCAGTCGCATTTTATGCGACAAGTCAGATAACATTTATCAACTCTGAGTACACACACCTCAGAAACGGTCAGGCACAAGCGGTGGAGGACATCACTGCAGCCAACTCAGATGCCAACGCAATACAAGCGAGCATCGAGAAGCTCCTTATCGACTACACGGCTGCCGCCACTCAGGCGGATCTGGCCAATATAAACCTTTATAAGGGCGAGGTCGCCAATGCCATGGATCAGGCGGCGGGCGACGATCTGATGGATGCCAAGGATATCCAGGCGCTTAAAGCGCAGATCTTGCAGGTCGTTGACGGAGATTGCGCCCATACCATCCAACTGGGCGTCGAGGCCACGACGGCTTCGCAAACCGTCTTTCTCAGCGACTGCGAGCCGAAATTTCCCGCTCTGGCGCTCGACATGAGAGCGTTGCGCACACGCATTGCGAATGGCGAGACGACCGACGCGGCCTCACTGTCATCGACGGCCCACAACACGATAACGACGACTTTTGTGGTGATCTTTGCGGGTCTTGCTGTGATAATGCTGGGTGCCTTCTTCGCGATCCGTACCTGGATCGTGACGCCGGTGCGGGTGCTGCAGGGGGGGATGAGTCGGCTGTCGAGCGGTGACCTGCAGGCGAGCGTGGCCGGTGCCGAGC
>JBAVWC010000363.1:0-4805 GCA_049697595.1 Alphaproteobacteria bacterium | reverse complement strand
CAGTTGATATGTATCATAAATATAATATAAAAACTTTTTCTTGCGTTCACGCATGGAAGTTGCATGTGCAACGCAAAAAAACACGTGACAAGCCTTAAAGATTGGGGTATTAACCAACCTTAATCGGGCCGTCTCTCTCTGCTCGATTTGTTATGTAACTAATCTCAACCCACATGGGGGCATAGATGTCGAAGCCGTTCACAAATCCGTTTTTTGAAGCCGATATGTCCAAACTGTTTGATATGTCGAAGATCACTGGCGATCTCCGCATGCCCCAGTTCAACATGGAAGTGGCAACGAACCTGCACCGCAAGAATATCGAAGCTTGCACCGCGCTTAACCAGGCCGCGTTCGAAAGCTTCCAGGCTCTGTGGCGCCGCCAAGCCGAAACCGCTCGTCAGATGATGGAAGAAACCGCCCAAATTATGCAGGCGATCGTTTCCAGCCCGTCACCTGAAGACAAGGTCATCAAGCAGGCGGAAGCCAGCAAGGCCACGATGGATAAGTGCCTCGCCAATGTTCGCGATGTCACCGAAACCATTGCCAAGTGCAACGCACAGGCTTTGGAAACCGTCAGCACCCGTATGAACGAAGGCATGAATGAATTGCGCGGCATTATCAAGACTGACCGCGCCGCAGCCTAAAACTGCGCGTTATCTGACAAAGGCAATTCTGGCGGGCATGATGCTAATTTGCATCATGTCCGTTAGTGCTTGTGGCAAGAAGGCAGCGCATGTCGATCCGCCTGAGGGTTCCGAAGGCAATTATCCTGCGACCTATCCAGATCCCAAAACGACCACCCCATGACGGCTTTTATTTATCGTGGCGGCGCTTTATGCGCCGATTCCGTTCCCCTGACATCGATCGCCGATCATATCGGCACACCCTTTTATGCTTATTCGGAAACAAGAATGCGCGAAAATTTCCGCGCTTTCTTCGACCCGCTGGCCGATTTGCATCCTCTGGTATGCTATGCCGTCAAAGCCAATCCCAATATCGCCGTCATTCGCGCGCTTGCCGATTGCGGCGCGGGGGCCGATGTCACCTCGGCGGGCGAAATGGAACGCGCGTTGAAAGCGGGCGTTCCGCCGCAGAAAATCATTTTCTCGGGCGTGGGCAAAACACGCGACGAAATTGCCGGAGCGCTGAAAGCGGGCCTTTACCAGATCAACGCGGAATCCATTCCCGAATTGCACGTCATCAGCGATGTCGCCCGCCAATTGGGCATCGCCGCCCCTGTGGCCTTGCGTGTTAATCCGAATGTCGCCGCGCATACGCACTATAAAATCGCTACCGGCGAAATAGGCACCAAATTCGGCATCGATGCGGCGCAACTGGATGAGGCCATGGAACTGACGCGCAGCCTTCCCGCGCTCGATCTGAAAGGTTTTTTGGTTCACATCGGTTCGCATCTTTTCGATTACGGCAATTTCCGCGAAGCCTATGGCAAGCTCGCCGATATGGTGCGCCTGTGGCGCGGCAAAGGATTTTCCATCACGCGTCTCGACCTCGGCGGCGGTGTAGGCATTCCTTATGACGGGCAAACGCAAGCACCCTTTGCCGAATACGCGCGTGTGGTTCATGAGACTGTGGGCGATCTGGGCTGCGAATTGGCATTTGAGCCGGGACGCCGTTTGGTCGGCGATGCCGGCGTTTTGGTCGCGCGCGTTATCTATGACAAGCGCGGCGCTGCCAAACGTTTCCTGATTATCGACGCGGGCATGAATGATTTAATCCGCCCCGCAATGTATGAAGCGCGCCATTCGATCATCCCGCTGCGCGAAAGCACGCCAGAAGCTGAAACAACGCCCGCCGATATTGTCGGCCCTATCTGCGAGACTTCGGATTTATTCGGCGAAGATTATCTTCTACCCGGAGTCGGCCCCGGCGATCTTGTCGCCATTTTGCAAAGCGGGGCTTACGGCGCGGCGATGTCATCAGCCTATAATGGCCGTGCCTTGATCCCGGAAATTATGGTTACAAACGACGCCTTCCGCCTGATCCGCCGACGCGTGACAGTCGCCGAGCAAATCGGTTGGGAAGAAAATTAGGGCGCGGCAACGGCGAAACTCTTAATTCAGATAAGTGCCGGGCGGGCGGGTAGTGGCTGCCCGGACATCCTCCCTCACGGCGGTTTTCGACCGAGTGTGATTGAGTTCTTCCATGTAATCAAACAGGCTGACCTGAAGCCAATCATGGCCACGGGAACCTGACTTGGTGTTGAGTGCGTCGGCGAGGTGAAGCGCGGCGCCGCGGAATTCCATCGTCACCTGCAAAATCGGATTTTTCACATCGGCGGGGTCCTGCGACGCAACCAATGCTGCGGAGTTATCGCTGATGATACAGGTTTCAGTGGTCAGAGGCTCTTGCCCTTTGCGGTCCAGAAAACGGTTTGCCGCCGCGCGGAAAAATTCCCCGGGGGTAGAGACCCCTGCCGCTTTCATATAGTTAGGAAGCGCCCGCTGAATTAAGGGTGATACCTGAAATGAAATGCGTTTTTTGTCTTGCATATGCACTCTCCCTACAAAATATGTTCAAACTATTCTTAATATCAGCTTTTCCTGCCGCTTAACTTGTGTTGTGCTGGGAGAAGCTTGTTCCATTATATGGATAAAAGACGAAATTACTCCAGCTTTTTAGGGTTAATAATGACGATTTCTGTCCCTACATCAAGAACGGCCCTAATTGAGATACTGCCCTGGCGCACGAGTGACCGTCGCAAACGGCATACGGGATCTCTGGTACTCTGCGAATTCCACCGCACAGTTCATGACACAGGCAACGTCGCCCAGCCCGTTCGCCTCTCTATCCACCCAAGCCTTGACGGCCTCGCCCGCCGCGTCGCGGAATGACAGGAATGCAGCAGGCAGCTCCATTTTACTCTCAAGAACGACGTGACCGTCTTTCCCGTGGCATGAAGCAGCATCAATAGATATTGGCGCAAAAGTTTGGATCGCCGCGAGCAGGAAATTGCTAAAGGATTTTTTTCCGGATGCCTCGACAAAGGGGGCAAAGTCTTTCACGGTATCTTCCGTCACGGGGATCACGAGGCGATATTCTTTCATAATCACTCTCCCTAAAAATTATTTCTAATATTAACCATTTCTGCCCGCATCTTGTCTTGTGCCGGGAAACGCTTGCCTTATTATAGCGGAGAAAGAAGAAAGTAATGCCACCTAATTTATAGTTAACACATGCCCGCTTCAAATCCCGAGTCCGAATGGTTCGGCTTTCGCCGTGTTAAACCAGAGGAAAAAACCGGCCTTGTGCATCAGGTTTTTTCTTCTGTGGCGGGTAATTACGACCTGATGAACGATTTGATGTCGGGCGGATTACATCGGTTATGGAAGGATGCCCTTGTCCGGCGCATGAACCCCAAAGCCGGGATGACGCTGCTGGACGTTGCCGGAGGCACCGGAGACATAGCCCTGCGTCTGTACAAGCGCACCAAAGGCAAAGCCAATATCATAGTCTGCGACATCAATCCGGCAATGCTGGAACAGGGCAAAGCCAAAGCGCTCGATCAGGGCATTATGTCGGGCCTCACTTGGGTAACGGGCAATGCCGAAGCGCTGCCCTTTCCCGACCGCAGCGTGGATATGTATTCGATCGTTTTCGGCCTGCGCAATGTCACGCGCATCGATCAGGCCTTGCGCGAGGCGGCGCGGGTTTTGAAACCCGGCGGGCGGTTTTTCTGCATGGAATTCAGCCCCGGCGTCGTGCCAGCCCTGAAGCCGCTTTATGAAACCTATTGTACTAACATATTGCCTTTACTGGGCGAATTCGTTGCCAAAGACCGCGATTCCTACCAATATCTCGCCGAAAGCATCCTGAAATTCCCCCCTCAGGCAGAACTCGCCAAACGCATGGAAAAAGCCGGGTTAAGCCACGCCAAATGGACGGATTTGACAGGCGGCATCGCGGTTATTCATGAGGGTTGGCGGCTTTAGCCTCTTTTCCCTTGCTTTCCCACCTCTCAGGGTCTATCAAACCGCCTTCGCGCGCCGTGGCTTTTGGACATGCCCGGCCGCATAACATGGGGCAGTCGCGGTTGCGGGAAGCTTGCGTAGCAAGCGTACCGCAGAGCAGTCGCCCCCAACGATAGAGGAACATCAAATGCCCAAAATGAAGACCCATAGCGGGACCAAGAAGCGTTTCCGCGTGACTGGCACAGGCCATGTCAAGGCGGGTTGCTCGCATCGCCGCCATTTTATGCGCCGCCGTTCACAGAACATGAAGCGCA
Source organism: Alphaproteobacteria bacterium (assembly GCA_049697595.1). GTDB lineage: Bacteria > Pseudomonadota > Alphaproteobacteria > UBA9219 > UBA9219 > CAIXLI01. Next base: position 562 of record JBAVWC010000363.1, on the reverse strand, counting down.
CCGCACGTCAGGGCTTGATCCTGTTCAAGACCGACGGCGCGAATATCATCAAATATTTTTTACCTAACACATAAGAAGGGGGACTCACTATGGCTCGTGTAAAACGGGGCGTGACGACCCACGCTCGTCATCAAGAAATGGTCAAGCTCGGCAAAGGTTATCGTGGCCGCGCCAGCACCAACTATCGCGTCGCGATTGAAAAAGTCGAAAAGGCTTTGCGTTACGCCTATCGCGATCGTCGCGCCAAAAAGGGCGAATTCCGCGCTTTGTGGATTCAACGTATCAATGCCGGCGTGCGCGAACATGGCTTGACCTATGCCCGCTTCATCAACGGTTTGAAGCGCGCGGGTATTGAGCTGGACCGCAAGACCCTGTCCAATCTGGCGGCAGAGGAACCGGCGGCGTTCAAGATTTTGGTCGATCAGGCGCAAGCCGCTTTGGCCAAGTAAGAACGAAGTAATCTAAAAACGCCACGCGCAGCAATGCCGTGGCGTTTTTTATTTCATCTTGGCTGAACCGATTGGCGGGTATATAAAAAATCCGCTCTGTTTCATGCTTTATC
>JBAVWC010000362.1:0-1854 GCA_049697595.1 Alphaproteobacteria bacterium | reverse complement strand
GGCTTTGTCACGGCAGGCTCCGGCATCTCCTCATCGCGCATAAAGTACGCGGAAGCCGGTATAGATGCACTGGCATACATTGTGGGAGCGGTGGCGAACTCCGGCAGAGTGCCGGCAACATAAAAATGAGGCGCGTGTCCCAGCGAGATGGTATGCACCTGGCGTGTGGCTACCAGGCCGCGCAACACTTCGCGTACTTTGCTGCGGGCGGTGAGAGGAGCCAGGAACAGCTCAACCTCTTCCATGCTGGCGGCGATCACCGCTTGCAGGTAGATGGAGGCCAGCACGGAGATGGCCGTCACTTGAGAGGTAGACGCGCCTTCTGCAATTGCCTTTTGGAATCGTGTTCGGAGCAGTTGCCATTGAGCAGACTGGCCCGGAGCGGAGACGACCGGAATAATGCGAAGCTGCTGCCAGAGTTCGGTGATGGCGCGCAGAACCGCGCCTTCTGTCACTTCCCGGCCAAGGGTGCGGGTGAGTTTCCCAATCGTGGTGTCGCCCGCTTCCAGCAGTTTGTAAGCTTGGACCGCGAGCTGAGAAACCTGGCGCGAACCAGTCAGTTGCGGGTTGCGACGCCAGTCGCGATCGCCGCGCAAGGCATAAACGTAAGGCAGAACCCAGCTTGCCACTACGAAGTCGGGTGCCTCACCCGGCAGTCCGAGCAGGTTCAGCCGCACAGCCACGCCGTCTAACTCCAGACGCACCAACAACTCTTCGGCCAGGGCAACGTCTTCACGTGCGGGAGTAGCGTCGCGTTTGCCGGCTACAGCCTCAACAAACGACGGCGCAATCGAGGTAGCAAACTGCCGCTTGGGCAGAAAGAGACACAACCCTGTCTCCTCAATCCACGTACGGGCATCCTCCAGGGTGAGTGTTCCATGTCCGTCCAGGCGCATCCTTTCGGAGCGCGATGCTTCCAATTGTTCCGATGTCAAAGAAAAACCTCGCTTCCAGGCAGGCGTTAGCGCCGGGCAGCCCCGTCCCCTAAGGGGAGGGCTGCCACCTTCCACAAGTTTCAAATCCGGTGGAAGGCCCGCTGGATCTCCTTCCAAGAATACAGCAAAGCGATTGGACGTCCATGGGGGCAACTGGTCGGATGGTGTGTTTTTTCGAGTTCCGACAGTAACCACTCCATCCGAACCGGGTCCAGCGGCGTGTTAACCTTGATTGCCGCATGACAGGCGATGGAAGCGGCGATGCGCGTGCGCAGTGCCGTAAGATCATGATTCTGCGTTAGTTCTTCGGAATCAGCGCTGGATTGCTCAATAACCTCAGCCAACATGCGCTCGAGAGCGGCTCCTTCCAACCCAACCGGTGCGGCTTTTACCGCAAGTGTTTGAGGGCCAAAAGGTTCCACCTCGAAACCGTTGTGCCTAAGCTCTTCGGCAATCCTTGCGAATACCACCATCTGAGATGCCTTTAGTTCTACGAGCATGGGCATTAGTAACCTTTGACGCATTACCTTTTCCACTTGGCGATCTCTCAAAATTTTCTCAAAAAGCACTCTTTCGTGTGCAACGTGCTGGTCAATAATCCACAATCCGTCGTCGCCGGTGGCCAGAATGAACGACTCACGCAACTGCCCAAGCGGTCGCAGCGCTCCGAGGTGATTGAGATTGGCCGCCCCCTGCTCGGCCTCGATCAAGGCCGTTTCCGCTGCGGGATTTGTCCCGATTGCATCGCCTGGTTTTGGGGAACAGTCGCCCGCAGGGGGCAGACTGGCCGGCTGAAAGAGCGCTGCGGCTGCCTCGCCCCACGCCTTCTGGTCTCCCCAGCCGCCTGTTTGGAAGCTCTGGGCGGTAAAGGACAGCTTGCCGGGAACTGGCGTGGGCAGGTGCGGCGTCAGTGTAAAGG
>JBAVWC010000361.1:0-3354 GCA_049697595.1 Alphaproteobacteria bacterium | reverse complement strand
TCCCCTACGGGATTTGAACCCGTGTTCTCACCGTGAGAGGGATATATCTGGCACTTTATGAGGCCGTCTGGAAATCAGAAAAATCAATAAAACCAATGTTTGCTTGCATATCGCGCACCACCTTGACCCATACAGGTTCACCCCGTATATTACCCAAAAGTTACCCAAAAATTTTGGCGAGTATCGGAGGGGAAAATGGCGAGGCAAGTTCGGGATACTGTTCTGGAGTCGCGCGATGCGCGCAAACGTCTGAAAGTCCAATCTGAACCGCATTGGCGGGGCATTGATGCCGGGCTACACCTTGGCTATCGCCGGAGAGGTAATGGCGGATCGTGGATTGCGCGGCGCTTCACCGAGACGGGCAAGTACATCAAGCATAAGCTGGGCGTGGCTGATGATTTTCAGGATGCGGACGGTATCAAGACGCTGAACTACAAACAGGCGTTAAAACTGGCTCGTGATTGGTCTGAAACCGAAATTCGTAAAGATGCAGGGATGGAAGAAGCGCATGCCGGCCCTTATACAGTGGGCGATGCCATGCGCGATTATATGAAAAATTACAGTATTGAGGGCAAAGGCGTGTCCGCTACGCAATCCTCGATCAACGCGCATATCACGCCAGTTTTGGGCAAGGTCGATGTCGCGCGGCTCAACACCAAAAAAATCGCCGACTGGCACCACAATATGGCAACCAGCGAGGCCATGCTGCGAACAGGTAAGTCCGCAGCAAACCGAAACACTCGCCCTCATGCCGCCGACGATCCCGATGCTGTGCGGCGTCGTCGGGCAACGGCTAATCGCGTTCTGACCATTCTAAAGGCCGCCCTGAATTATGCTTGGAAGGAAGGCAAAATTGCCAGCGATAGTCCCTGGCGCAGGGTAAAACCTTTTCGCAATGTGGACGCCCCGGTGGTGCGCTATTTGACCGAAGATCAATGCAATCGCCTTATCAATGCCTGTTCGTCTGATTTTCGTCCGATAGTACAAGGAGCCTTGTTGACCGGATGCCGCTATGGGGAACTGGCTGCATTAAAGGGAAGCGACTTTAATCCAGATTCCGGCACCGTGACGGTGCGTATAAGCAAAAGCGGTAAAGTTCGCCATGTTGTTCTGACGGATGAAGGAAAAAAGTTTTTTAAGGCCGTCACGATTAACAAACAGGGTGACGATTTGATTTTCACCCGTGGCGAAAACTTGATATGGGCTGCGTCGCATCAAAAACGCCCGCTTGCCGAGGCATGTAAACACGCCAAAATCAAACCCGCTGTTTCTTTTCACATCCTGCGGCACACGCATGGCAGCATGTTGGCGATGAAGGGCGTTCCCATGCCGGTTATCGCCAAACAGTTAGGCCACGCCGACACGCGCATGACAGAAAAACATTACGCCCATATCAGCCCCAGCTATGTCGCCGACACCATCCGGCAAAATTTTCCGACGCTGGGGATTGTGGCGGATAGCAACGTGACGGCTTTAACGAGCAAGAAGTAAGGGCTTGAGTACCAAGGGTGCGGGATGCGCCATTATTTAGAAAGGTAATCGGATGAGTGAAATCGTCATATATGAGCAGGAAGGCAAAGCCGTCGAAGTACGGCTGGACGGCGATACGGTGTGGCTGACTCAGCGTCAAATGTCTGATTTTTTGGATACCTCAACAGACAATATTGGATTGCATATCAAAGGGATATATGCGGATCAGGAACTGGCTGAGGGGGCAACTACCGAGGAATCCTCGGTAGTTCAAACAGAAGGCAATCGCAGCGTTTCCCGTAATGTTAAGCATTACAATCTGGATATGATTATCTCGGTGGCGTACCGCGTTAACTCCAAGCGCGGTGTCCGCTTTCGCCAATGGGCGACGGGGGTTTTGAGAGAACATCTGACGCAGGGCTACACCCTTAATCGCCAGCGTTTTGAGAACAATGCGCGGGAACTGGAAGCGGCTTTGCGGTTGGTGCAGCAAACGGCGCACACAGCCGAATTGACTGCCGACGATGGGCGCGGATTGGTGGACGTAATCGGGCGCTATACGCAAACTTTCTTGCTGCTTCAGCGTTACGATGAGGGGCTGCTTACGGAACCCACCGGAACTACAGGCGGGACGCTGCCCAAGATGGATGAAGTCCGGCGAATTTTGGTCGCCCTTAAAACCGATCTGCAACGGCGCGGCGAGGCCAGCGATTTATTCGCGCAGGAGCGCGGCGATGCGCTGGAAGCAATTTTCGGCAATCTCGAACAAACCGTATTCGGGAATCCAGCCTATCCCACGATAGAAAGCAAAGCTGCTCACTTGCTGTATTTCGTTATCAAAAATCATCCTTTGTCTGACGGCAATAAACGCAGCGGGGCTTGCCTGTTTGTGGATTTCCTGCACCGAAATGGCGTCCTGATACGGAATGGTCAGCCCATTATCAATGACATCGGCTTGGCGGCGCTGGCGTTGCTGGTCGCTGAATCTGCGGCAGATCAAAAAGAGGTTATGATCCGTCTTATCATGAATATGCTGGCTCCGCATCATAGCGTCTCTTGAACTATCCAACTGGAGAGGATTCTCATGTTCGCATATACGCCCACCATGAATGATAAGTTTGAAGAACAGGCGCAGCGCCTGTTGCGGCAGAGAACCAGTATGCTGGAGGATGAAATCCTGTCCTTCTGGCGCGTCTATGAGCCAAAGAAGCTTGAGGAATTCTTGTTCCATCAAATGTTGAGAAGATCGTTGAAACAACAAGCGCGCGCCATCGTGGATATGCAGAGGGCTTTGGAAGAAACGGAAGGCGTACCTCCGGCATTGTCGAAGTCGGAAGCGTGGCGGAACCTGATGCGGATTGAAGAAGAAGAGGACGAAGCGGATAAAGAGGCTGATTGGGGGCCGTGGCGGGAGGAATATATCAAGCTGCTCTACAAAGAGGGATAAGCCGCCTTTTCTTTGGCACAGCCTGACACGCGCTGGCACAAACGGATAAAATATATTTGCGATTGTGGGTTTTTTCCATTGAAACATGCGGCATTTAGTGGTATGGTTTTGGCTATAATGTCGGAAACGAGCGTCCAGATAAAAACAGCCGCCCAGAAACTTTCTGGCGGCTGTTTTTCTTGGGTCTGCATGAGGAAACAACGTGTATGATTGAGCGAATGGGATTGGCAATCAACCAGACATATTTTGTCTTTCCGCTTGGTTCATGCTGGCACGATGTGGCACAGTAAAAGAATATATTTTTGCGTAAGTGTGATTTTTCCTTGATTTTACCCCCATTATTTGGTGCATTTTTTACTAGAATGGCGGACTCGGGCGAGTAGAGAAAATTAGGGAAAAATAGACCTCCACAACGGAACGGTGTGGAGGTTTTTTCA
>JBAVWC010000360.1:0-1550 GCA_049697595.1 Alphaproteobacteria bacterium | reverse complement strand
GGTTTAGATACTCAACCTGATCAGATTTCTTATATATCTTGGCATCCTTGCATACAATTGGAAATATTCTTTCATAGACATCGCCGCTATCAGATATCTTCAAAAGTTCGTACATGCAATGTGGCGATTTCAGGAATTTATCACTTATAATAAGCACAATCCTTTCGCCACGACCTAACCTTTCTTCAAATTCTTGAATATTACCTTTATAGCCAAGGTCTTTCTTATCGATAGTAACTTTATAATTATTCTCTTCCAAGGCAGCGACAACTTTATCCACTATTGGATCATGCTGTTTGCTGGAAATGTCAGCACTGCACCAAGCATACGATATGAATGCCTCTTTTTTCATTAAAATTTAGTAGTTACAGGGTTTATTGCCTACCTCTATTTGTTGGCAAATTGTACTCTAACAAATATAACAAGTTTTAAATTCAATACATTTAATGATTACAACTTTATTTTAAATGTTTTTTTAGTTATGGTCTTGTAACTAGCGACATTAAAGTTCACCATTAGAACATTAAGATACATTCGCGGGGCTAGTCTTATGTTTAGAATGCTTAGAGTTTTTAGATATGTATAAATAAAAGTTTATCATAACAATGGAAGAAAGAATTGACTTATTGGCTAAAACAAAAGCTGAACTTCAATTAGCTTTAGTTATTGCCAAGAATTTTGAACTTCTAAAATCACATTAATACTAATGCTGATGACCAGCATTTTTGTATAACTCAGCAAACTGGTTCTTCTGAAGACCAATGTTGACAGCTATTCCAGAGTATTCTTTACTGAATTCTCGACTGAATTGATTTTCAGTCTTATAATTAACTGATAATCAGTTAATATTTTTCACTTATTGTACCCAGAGTCGGGATCGAACCGACATTCAGTTGCCTGAACTGGTTTTTGAGACCAGCGCGTCTACCAATTCCGCCATCCGGGCAAGGATGTTTTTGAAATGGAGCACGAAAATAGGGAATAATTTAAAACGCACAACTATTAGACAGCCTACTTTCACTGAATTGTATATTTCTGAACCAGTTTTGGGGAAATTTCCGGGTACTTCTTCAAATTCTCCATATAAATTATACTCTTCATTCTTTTTATATGGCTTTCTATTTTTCTTGCAGTAGTATTACTAACTTCATTAATTGAATAAAATAGTTCCCAGTCATTATACTTTGATGTAAAACTATTTTTAAATTCCTTGTTATGGTGGTATTCAATACGGGTTTTAAGTTCCTTTGTTGAGCCAATGTAATATTTGTCAGCAATTTTTGAATAAAGAATATATACTGAAGCCATTTATGAACTTACTGTCTCACTGGTTTTTTGATTCTGATGGCTATCGGAACAGCGCCTCTACCATCCCGATAACTATCGGGACCGCCATCCGGGCAAGGATGTTTTTGAAATGGAATGCGAAATTACCATGTTTTTCAAGAAAACAAAGGGCTTTGCCTAAACAAAGCTTTGCAGGTCGTATAATTTCTTGTACACTCCGTTATGGCCTATCAGGTCATTATGGGTACCCCTTTCAACTATAT
>JBAVWC010000359.1:0-1572 GCA_049697595.1 Alphaproteobacteria bacterium | reverse complement strand
TGCTTTCGCCATATTTTGAAACAATATCCCAATCATGTCGGGGCGTTGACGCATCTTGGCATTACTCTTTGCCACAAAGGCGCATTTACCGAAGGCGCTGATTATTATGAAAGAGCCCTGGCACTGCAGCCTGATTATCGCAATGCTCTCAATAATCTCGGCAACGCTCTTCATGCCTTGGGGAAAACGACAGAAGCCATAGATGTCTATAAGCGGGTTATTTCCGCGCAACCAGATGACCCCGAAGGCCACAAGAATATGGCCATGTCTTTGCTGATGCTTGGCCGTTTTGATGAGGGATGGCGCGAATATGAATGTCGTTGGCAAACGACCCAGCTCACTACAGCGCAGCGGAATTTTTCGCAGCCGCAATGGCATGGCGAAGACGCCAGAGGCCTTACCTTGCTCATTCACGCCGAACAAGGTTTTGGCGATACGCTGCAATTCTGCCGTTATGCCCCCTTGGCTGCAGCGCGGGGAATAAAAATTGTTCTTGAAGTGCAGCCGGAACTGGTGCGGCTCATGAATTCTCTGGTGGGCATCGAAAAAGTCATCGGTCGAGGCGAACCTTTGCCGGACTTTGATCTCCATTGCCCTATGATGAGTTTGCCTCTCGCCTTTGGCACACAAGTAGAGACGATACCGGCAGAAGCGGCTTATCTTTCTGCTCCGCCTGAATCTAGCGCCAAATGGCAAAAACGGTTGGGGGATTCAAAGTGTTTCAGGGTTGGTCTTATATGGGCGGGAAATCCACGCCTTTTCTCATCTGATCTTGCTGCGGCCAATCGCAGACGTTCAATGCCTCCCGAAAGGTTGGCTCCCTTGATAGAGGTGGAGAATATAGAGTTCTATAGCTTGCAAAAAGACAGCCCCCAGCCGTCTGCTGAGCTTGGCCTGATTGATCTTATGGCCGAATGTAGCGATTTTGCCGATACGGCAGCGCTCATCGCTAATCTTGATCTTGTGATCAGCGTGGATACCGCTGCCGCGCATCTGGCGGCGGCAATTGGTAAGCCTGTGTGGCTCCTTAATCGTTATGACAGTTGCTGGCGCTGGTTCCGATCCCGCGACGACAGCCCGTGGTATCCAACGACGCGCCTGTTCCGCCAGTCGCGCCCCGGCGATTGGGGCAGCGTTATTGAGGCAGTTCGCGGTGAACTGGAACGTATTGACAGGGGAGAGATAAAAACTATGAAAACCCAGTTTGAGGCTTAGTAAATCCATGGCGTCAGAATCCGTATCAGACATTCAAGCACTGTTCGCCTCAGCATTTCATGCTTATCGGGCAGGACACTTTGAAGAAGCTGAGCGGCTTTATCGGCAAGCTCTGGTGTATGAGCCGCGTCATGTCAACAGTTTGCATATGGTTGGGTTGATTGCCTACCGGACAGGGCATTATGACTTAGCTGCGGAGATGATCGGCGAAGCGATTTCTATTAATGACGGCGATGCTTTTCTTCACGCCAATCTCGGCCTTGTTTTTCAGGGGTTGGGGCAATTGGAGCGGGCGGTTGTTTGCTGCCAAAAAGCTATTGCTCTTAACCCGGACTATCCGCAAGCGCAGAATAATCT
>JBAVWC010000358.1:0-2651 GCA_049697595.1 Alphaproteobacteria bacterium | reverse complement strand
AGCGCGGCTCCGATCCTCATCGACAATTTACCCGAGCCGACCGTGCAACCGCTGGGACTGGCGGAACAAGGTCTTTATGGGCATCGCACACGGTTTCGGCTGGCAAATGTCACGCTTTCCGAATTGGCGGCGACGATGCCGGGCGTATATGTTGTCGATGTTGCGGCGGCGCTCGGCGCGGCGGGATATGAGCGGATGCTGGATGACGGATTGGTCGGCTTTACGCATTTCGGTTCTCCGGGTTGGATGCTGCAAAGACCGGAGTCGGAGAAGGCTGCCGTACATAATATTTTTCCCGATACCACGCCTCTGGCGGAATCGGTCGGCGGCGATCCTTATATGCGGGAAAAAGCACTGGCGGCGACACATGTCGATGCGCTGATGACGGTACTGGGGATCGGACGCAAGAAATGCGTGATCCTCGACCTCGACGGAACTTTGTGGCCGGGGGTGTTGGCTGAAACCGGAAGCCCCTTCGCATGGACGCCGGAGATCAGCGGCGCATTCTCCTATATCGGGCTTTATTTCGGCTTGCACGAGGCTTTGCTGTGCCTGAAAAAACGCGGTGTCGTTCTCGCTTGCGTCAGCAAGAATGACGAATCCACCGTGCGCGATTTGTGGAAATATCCCGGTAATTATCCACGCGACCGTTTGTTAACCCCCGATGATTTCGTAACCTGGCGCGTTAACTGGAACGACAAAGTCGATAACATCCGGTCGATTGCCGAAGAACTTGGCTTCGCGCTCGATACGTTTTTATTTATCGACGATCATCCCGTCGAGCGCGACCGTGTGCGCCAGCGTTTGCCTGAAGTTGAAGTGTGGGGCGATGACCCCTTTATCCTGCGCCGCCGTTTATTGAACGATCCGCGCTTGCAATTGCCTGTGCTTACCGAAGAATCCGCCGCGCGCAGCGCTCTGGTCAAGGCTCAATTGGAACGCCAGCATCTGCGCGCCGAAACTCTGGATGAAGCGCAATATGTCGCCTCGCTGAAAATCCAATGCCGCATTGAACGGCTGGAAGCGGATTCCACGCGCCTCGCGCGCGTCGAGGAGCTTTTCCAGCGCACGACCCAATTCAATACTACAGGACGGAAATTCTCACTGAGCGAACTTACGTCTTTGGCAAAAAACGACACCGCGCATATTTTTGCAATCGATGTTTCCGACCGTTTCGGCGACCACGGTCTGGTCGGAGCCGCCATTATTGCCGACGGAGATATTCTGGGGCTGGCGATGAGCTGCCGCGTCCTCGGCATGGGCGTCGAACATGAGTTTATGAGGCGCATTCTATCCGAAATAAAGAAAATCTCGGGGAGCATCTCCGGTCGCATCGTTGAAACATCCCGCAATATACCTGTCCGCAACCTTTATCGGGATCACGACTTTACCGAAAAAGAAAAAGGCCTTTGGCAAAGGGAGTCGTGAAAACTTAACGAATTTTGCCATCTGAACGAACAGAACAGCAAGGTTGTACTCTGCTTCCGTTATGGCGAATTTTTCCCTGATAACGCGGTAGGAAACGATCCCTCCAGAAAATCGAATGGATAGCGCCATCCATCTTCTCACCAGGCATGATTGGTCTTCCAAAAATTTACAAGAATCATGCTTGCAATTAATAATGATAATCATTATTAGTATGTTCCATCGTTATTTGCTTGCTCTTTATTAGGAATCCGAATGACTTCTGCATACATCTGTCCGTCCGCCAATGCATGGCTACGCGCGGCCGCGCTTTGTTTTTTTGCATTTTCCGCCAACACAGCTTTGGCCTCCGCGCCTCCTATCGTGATGAAAGTTGACCCGGATTCTATTGATCAGGATCAGCCGACCAATAACGGGGCGTTCGGTTTTATGGATGGCATTTCGCGCAGTCAAACAATGCTTGGCGGCATGTGGGGGTTGCGGCCTTGGTTGAGCCAATACGGGGTATCCTTCAATTTGCAGGAAACCAGCGAAGAATTGGGCAATGTTTCGGGTGGGGCGCGGCAAGGCTTCGATTATGACGGGCTGACACAGATGAATGTGCAGATGGATACGCAACGCGCCTTTGGCTGGTATGGTGGCACGTTTAACGCCAGCGCCTTGCAGATTCACGGAAGCGATTTGAGCGCAAAAAATCTGGATACGTTGCAGACCTCCAGCGGCATCGAAAGCCCTCGTGCGACGCGGTTGTGGGAATTCTGGTATCAGCAAAAATTCCTCGACGAGGACAGGCTGGATGTAAAAGTCGGACAGCAAAGCCTCGATCAGGAATTTATGGTCAGTTCGAACGCCAATTACTTTATGAACACGATGATGGGCTGGCCGATGCTGCCCTCTGCCGACCTCCCCGATGGCGGCCCCGCTTATCCTTTGTCGGCATTGGGTGCGCGGCTGCGCGGGAAGCCCAACGATTCAATAACCATACTGGGTGGCGTTTTCAACGGCAGTCCGGCAAACAAATCCGGCGTCAACGATTCCGGCACAGGATTCCCTCTCGACGGCGGAGTTCTGGCAATTGCGGAAATTCAATATGCCTATCCTTCTTTAGGGGGAATGGTCAGCGCGGATTCATCGGGCGAATTGTCCGGTACTTATAAATTCGGCATTTGGTACGACAGCGAAAATTTTGCCGATCAGGAATATGGTACAGATGGCCTGTCATTAGC
>JBAVWC010000357.1:0-9274 GCA_049697595.1 Alphaproteobacteria bacterium | reverse complement strand
CCGTGCGGCTGTCGATCGACACGCCGCTCGCCTGCCAGGTTTGCTCATGCAAACAGCGTCCGCGCACCGCGCGCACGACATCTTCGGCCTGCCAAAGGAGAGGGGGTGTCATCGCTTTGATTCCTGTATCGAATATCTCTTATATCAGAATTAAACGCGAGAGGGCGGGAATGCAAGGCTGTTGGCAAAATTAGATAGAGTATTCGGCGATTTGACGCGCCAGTTTCACAGTCCGGGTGACGGGCCCGCGCCCACGCCTGTCCGCGCACGTCATGCGGGCGGCATCCGCAAAGCTGGCTTTGCCGCTGGCAATCGCCAGGCTGGTGAAATTGACCATTGTAGCGGTGAAATCCAGATGTTCCGCACCGTTGTCCTTTTCAAATCCCTTCGCTTCCTTGCCCCGGGATTCGATGGTTTTCATGAATGGGCTGCGGTGCGGGTTGGATTTGAACGGACGCCGCCGTCCCTTTTTGTCCAGAGGGACGACCCGTTTAAGGGTAATCTTGCAATATTTCTCATCCCCGATGAGTTCCGAAAAAGTAGCGTTGGGAATATCCGCCACACGGCTGATCTGCGACGACAGATATTTGCGGCAGTGTTCGTTGGTGATCCTTTCCTCGGCGATCAGCGCGTTATAGTTTGGTTCTTCATTGAACGCCGCTTGCACGAAATTGCTTACTTCTTCTTTCGTGTACCGCCTGTCCTGGGGGCTGAAATGGACATGATAGCCGCAAGTTTCATTGGCGAAACCGTTCAGCGACGCAACGGCAACAAACATCTTTTGAATGTCACTCAGGCCCTTTTTGCCTTTGAGGACGGGCGAGGAAATCTCGAACCTCAGAAAATTTTGAGTATTAAAGTGCGTTTTGTCTTCATCGGTCGGGGCGACGCTGTCATCGAACCGGATCACCCAATGGGAGGGCGACGCTTTTCCCCTATATTCATAGGTATCCTCATTATCGTCATAATCGGTTGTCGTGGGCAGTCCGATGCCGATCAGGGTATCGCGCAAACGATCCAGCATATCCTCCTTGGACACACCAGAAGTGAGCGGAATAATGGCTTCCAGCTCGACGCCGAAGCTAATGTCGTTGGCGATTTTCATATCATCATAAATTAAATGACTATGCCCGCGAGATTAATGGAAAAGTACGAAACTATTGAGAGAAAAATATGGTTAAAACCGGAAATTACAGCCCTAAAACCTTTTGAGCCTCATCCGCATCGTCGAAGGGCAGGACGGTGTTGCCGATGATCTGGCCGGGTTCGTGGCCTTTGCCTGCGATAATCAGAACGTCATTGGCGTTCAGTTGGGCGATGCCTTGGGCGATTGCCTGTGCGCGGTCGCTGATTTCCTGAATGTTTGTTCTATCCGCGCAACCGGCGAGGATTTCGGCGCGGATCGTGGCGGGTTCTTCGTTGCGCGGATTGTCGTCGGTGATAATTGCCCAGTCGGCTTGTTTTTGCGCGATGCCGCCCATAATCGGCCTTTTGCCCTTATCGCGGTTGCCGCCGCAGCCAAAAACGACGCCAAGTTTGGCGCGGTGCGCCGATACATGCGGGCGCATCGAGCGCAGGACATTTTCCAGCGCGTCCGGCTTGTGCGCGTAATCGACGAATACGGCTCCCCCTTTGGCCGACAGGCCGATAAATTGCATGCGGCCCGGAACGCCTGTGATTTTGGCCAAAGCTGCGATTGCGGCATCCGAAGCACTGCCGCTGCCGATCACGAGCCCTGCGGCGCATAAAGCATTCCATGCCTGAAAGCTGCCGATGACGGGCAACAATGCCTCGATAGGTTTGCCGAAAGCCTCAAGCCGCAAAATCTGCCCGCGCGGATCGGGCCGCGCCTCGATCAGGCGCAAATCCTTGCCCTTCGTGCCATAGGAAATAATCTTCAGCCCGCGAGATGTCGCCGTTTTCGACAATACCTCAAACTCCGGAATATCGGCATTGAGAACCGCCGCCGCACCCCTTGGCAAAAGTTCCGCGAACAAGCGCATTTTGGCCGCGAGATAAGCTTCCATCGTCGCGTGATAATCCAGATGATCGCGCGACAGATTGGTAAAGCCACCCGCTTTAAGGCGCACATGATCGAGGCGGTTGAGTTCGATGCCATGACTCGAAGCCTCGAGAGCGGCATGCGTAATGCCTTGCTTGGCGCAATCGTCCAACAAATGATGCATCGTGATCGCATCGGGAGTCGTCAGCGCGCCATATCCCGCGCCCGTTGCAGTTACCAATCCCAGCGTACCGATGCTCGCGGATTGATGCCCCAAAGCCTGCCATATCTCGCGGACGAATTGCGCCGTCGATGTTTTGCCGCTGGTTCCCGTCACGGCAGCGATTGTCTCCGGCTGGCGCGGATAGAAGGCCGAGGCGAGCGCGGATGTGGCTTTGCGAATGTCGGGAGCGGTAATAACAGAAATCTTCTCGCCAATAGCCCGCTGGTATTCCCTCCCCCCTGCGGGGAGGGTTAGGGAGGGGGGGGCGAGGTTAGGCGCGATGTTTGAGAATCTGAATAATCTAGCCGCAAAATCCTTTGCCAATGTTACAGGGCATTTCTTGCTGCACTCCCCCCTCCCTAACCCTCCCCGCAGGGGGGAGGGGAGCTTCGCGTCTTCAGCCTCATCCGGAATCAAAACCGCAACCGCGCCGTTCTTAACCGCATCCTCGATAAACGCGCGCCCATCCTGCTTCGTTCCCGGCGTGGCGATAAACAGGAAGCCGGGTTTCACTTTGCGTGAATCCTCGGTCAGGCCGGCGATTTCGACATCTTGGCCGTGGAAGGGGATGGGCGTTAACCTTGATAGCAGCATGCGTTAACCCGATTCAGGCATGAAAGTAATGATACGCTAACATTGTTAGCCGTTTTTGAGGTATTTTGTCACTCATAGATTGCAGGTAAAATTTTTGGAAGGAGCGATAATATGATCGAGTATTTATTCGAGGCGGCAAAATTGATTGTCTGTGCCCATGCAGCGTGTGGGCTCGTCGGTAACGTGGCGGTGGGCAAGGGCATCATGTGGGCAGCAAGCGCCAAAGAATACGGCGAGCACCCCTCTCTTGCGTTCCAAGATGTGAAATCTCTGCAAGACGGGCTAGATCAGGCGCTGGGCGCTTATCCGCCGCGGTTTATTTTGTGGGGAGAAAGCAATCATGGGGATTTGCGGCAGCTTGCGTTTCTAGCCGAACCACGAACATTGAAAATTCTCGCGGACAAAGGGGTTAGACGGATTTTTGTCGAATGGCCGCTGCAGGATCAGCACGAAATGGATTGGGTTGGCTTGTTGCGCATCCAAGACCAATTCAGATCGAGCGGCACATCAACCTGTGGCAGAAAAGTAGGCCAGCAGAAGGACATCCTGATGACTCAATTGCTCAAAAATGCTAACGCAGTCGGCATCAGAATTATGGCGAGCGATGTCGGTAATGGTAAAGCGACTGCGGCGTATTGGCTGAACTATTTGGCTATGTCGGTTGAATCCCGGTTTCTTTCCGTTCTGAGCAAGACTGCTGCGAATGTTTGGGAGTCAATCGGTACAAAAGCCCTTATCAAGTATAGATTAGGGAAAGATAAAAAGGTTGCCGAATATATCAACCGGCACACACTTTCAGGCCCCAGCGTCGTTTACTGGGGGGCGCGCCATATATCTAACGATCTGCCCACTTCTTTGAGGCGTTCGTTGCACGGCGCGTTGACTTTGTCTTTCTGCACCCCTCCGGCGGCAGGGGAGGAAGAGGGCATTGCAAAAGTTATGCACGAAAGCGGAAAAGGGATGACCGATCATTATGGCCTTCCCGTCAAACCTCTAGACTTCCTTTTGAATTTAAGCACGGCAACCGTCCAAAAATGCGCCGCCTGATCTACTGCACGCTATTCGTCTCAACCGACGCATAATCCGATCCTTCTTCGACGGGGATGCCGTCCACTATTTCCGCGCCCAAAGGTTTCATAATCTGGCGTTCGGTTGCTTCTGCCATATCTTTCGGCAAAGGCGGGATGCCGAGCAGGGGGCCGATTTGGGCGACGACGTGATTGACGACAGGTGCCGCAATCCAGCCTGCCGTAGCGAGACCGTGCGTTGTCGCGTTGCCCTTGGGATCATCCAGCAGCGCGAAAACCAGATATTTCGGGTCGTTGATCGGGAACACGCCGACAAAGGACGATATGCGTTGATTATCGACATAATGACCGTTCACCAGTTTATCCGCAGTACCGGTTTTGCCGCCGACCATATAGCCGTCAACATCTGCTTTCTTGGCCGTGCCGCGCGTCACCACCAGCCGCATCAGGCCGCGCACGATAGAAGAGGTGTTGGATGAAACGACGGGAGAGTCGCTTTGTTCCGGCGGTTCGTCGCGTTTTATCAAAGTCGGATGCACCGTGTAACCGTCATCGATAATGCTGGCGATTGCACCGACCAATTGCACCGCATTGACGGCGATGCCGTGGCCGAAGGCGGCGGTCATTGTCGTGGCGTCGCTCCAATCGCGGGCTTGAGGCACAATCGGCGCGCCGATTTCCGGCAATTCGATCGAGGTTTTTTCAGTCAGGCCGAGGCGCGCAAGAAACGCGCGTTGCCGTGTGCCGCCGAAAATTTCCGCCATATGCGCCGAACCGATATTCGACGAATGCGTAAAAATTTCCGCGACGTTGAGGTTGCGGTCTTCTTTTTCAAAATCCCTGATTTTGTGGTGACCGATTTCAATCGGGTGGGCCGTGTCGAACGTGTCGCCGATGTGGATCAGTCCGGAGTCGAGCGCGAGCGCGGTGTTAAAAATTTTAAACGTCGAACCCATTTCATAAACGCCCAGCGTATCGCGATTGAAAAGCTGTGCGTCGCTGGCAAGGCCGGGATGGCTGGGATCGAAATCGGGCAGCGAAACCATACTGAGAATTTCGCCGGTGTTGATGTCCATAACCATACCTGCGGCGGCTTCGGCGTGATAGTTGCTCATAGCACCCGCGAGTTCCTGCCGCAAAATGGTCTGTACGCGAAGATCGAGCGATATGGCGAGCGGTTCCGGGTTTTCGTTGAGCCGCCCGTCCATAGATTTTTCCATGCCCGCTAGTCCGTTGTCGTCGATATCGGTATAGCCGACGACATGCGCGGTCAGATTGCCTGCGGGATAGATGCGGCGTTCGTCGGGGCGGAATTCCAGTCCGGCCACGCCCAACTTGTTGACTTCGTAATATTGGCGCGGCGTCAGATGCCGTTTGATCATCGAGCAATGCTTGCCGTCGCGCAGCGCGTCGTTCATTTTCTTTTGGTCGAGATCGGGCAGCACGCTCAGCAACTGCCGCGCGGCGTCCGCCGGATCGGAAATGGATTTTGAATCCGCGCACAGCGAAACGGTGGGCAGAGAGGTCGCCAAAACGGTGCCGTTGCGATCGACGATGTCGGCGCGTCCTGTCGGGCCGTCATTGGGCGTTACGCGCGCCGCTTGCGCATCGGGCGTTTCGCCGTGCAAAGTCAGATAGGAAAGCCGCCCGCCAAGGGTTATCCACGCCACGGTGAACAGAAGAATGATAATCGGCAAACGCGCACGCGCCAGATCCAAAGATTGTTCGTGTGGGGTGGCTAGGCGGCGCGTTTTTGGGGCCCCGAACAATCCCGGGATGCTTGGCTGTTGTGTGGTTCGGGTTGCGCCGGACAGACGCCACTTTTTCATGGATTTAGACCCAAAGTGCCGATCAAGGCACCTATTTTATCCGTCGGCGCTTGGGTCGCGGCGGAATGTTGCATCAGCATGTGGTCGTTGATGCGTCCGGCGTTTAGCGAAGCGATGACGCGATCATATTTGGTGTGCGGCACATCGGTCTGAGCGACAGGCTTGGGGGCCGGGTGAACCCGCACGGGAACGGCAGCCGCCGTCTGGATAGGTTGCACGGGTTCGACGCCGTCATGCAGCGGCAACAGATCGCCGATGTCGCGCAGCGCGGCGACGCGGCGCGGCGCAGTCGGTTGCAAATTGAGATGGTCTTTGACTTCCGCTTCGACGCGCGCGGGATTGGCGAGATAAACCCATTCGGCTTTCAGCACATGCGTGCTTTCCTGCTCGGATTCGATCTGCGCGTTGAGGCCGCGCAATTGCTGATCCAATTCATTGACGCGGTCGCTGGTGTGGTAAAGCGCGAGGCTCGCGGCGATTGTCAGGCCCAGCCAGGTGAGAAGGGAAGAGTAAGACCGGATCATGCGGCATCCTCCTTCTGGGCTGGGGCGTCGGTGCGTTCGGCGACGCGCAGTTTGGCGGAACGGGCGCGGGGATTGGCTTTGATCTCGTCGTCGCTCGGCGTCTGCGGTTTTTTGGTGAGGATGTTGAAGCTCGGCGCGGGGGCGCGGCTGTCGGGGTGATCGTTGGCGGGAACGTGACGCGATACGGAATTGCCGGTACCGCTGCGGCGGCGCAGGAATTCCTTGACCACGCGGTCTTCCAAAGAATGAAACGAAACGACGGCAAGGCGGCCTTGCGGTTTCAGTAACAGTTCGGCGGCGCGCAAGGCGCGTATCAGTTCGCCCATTTCATCGTTCACGTAAATGCGCAAGGCCTGGAAGCTGCGCGTCGCGGGATCGAGGCCGTCGCCCGAACGCGGCACCGCTTTGCGAATGATGTCGGCGAGTTGCGCTGTGCGGGTGATGCGTTCCTTGTTGCGCGCTTCGACGATCATATGCGCGACGCGGCGCGACAGGCGTTCTTCGCCCAGCGTGTAGAGAATATCGGCAAGATCGCGTTCAGACATTTCGTTGACGATGTCGGCGGCGCTGGGCCCGCTGCGGCTCATACGCATATCGAGCGGCCCGTCATTGCTGAAAGAAAATCCGCGCGAAGCGTCGTCGAACTGCGGCGACGATACGCCGATGTCGAGAGCGATGCCGTCCACCTGACGAATTTGTTCGCCAGCCAGCAAAACATCCATCGCGCCAAAGGGACCTTGCAGCAAAGTCAAACGCGGCGCGAATTCCAAAACCATATTCTCGCCCGCTTTAATCGCATCGGGGTCGCGGTCGATTGCGATTACGCGCGTATCGGCGGTGGCAAGAATGGCGCGGCTGTAACAGCCGCGTCCGAAAGTGCCGTCCACATAAACGCCGCCCGCGCGCGGCGCGAGCGCATCGACGGCTTCGCGCAAGAGAACGGGAATATGGGGGGCCGGGTTATTCATCAGCCACCCCCGTTCGAACGTTGTGTAACGGCGGCGATGATTTTGCTCAGCGAAATATCTTTGGCGCGGGCTTTGCTGCGCACATCGTTTTCGTGTGCGGCGAGTTTTTTCGGTTCCCAGATCTGAAACGTTTTGCGCCGTCCGACAAAGGCCAGTTCGTCGCTAATGCCGACGCTGGCGATCAGGCTTTGTGGCAGGCTGATGCGGCCTTCGCCGTCGAAAGGCAATTGCACCGCGCCGCCGAAAATCGTCGTTTCGATCATTTCGTAAATGTCAGGCGCTAAATCCTGTTTTTCGAGGCTTTGGCTGAGCAGCTCCAGATGCGCGATTGAACAGCCGTCGAGCGCCTCATCATGCAGTGACCGAAACACCACAATCCCCGTCGTATCAGCACCCAGCGCAGCCCTAAAGGAAGCCGGAACCGACACCCGGCCCTTCTTATCTATCCGATTAACAAAACTGGACAGAAAAATAGTCAAAATTTCCTCAAGTAAATCAGCGTGTTATCTTGATGCAGGACGCATCGGGCAATAGGTAGTTCCCAAGGGTAAATCTGGGTTCATATGGGATAACATGGGAAGGTGTGGGAAGTCAAGGGATTAAGCGGTAAAACAGGACAAAATCTGTGGAAAATCAAGCATGTGTCTGTTTTTGAGGAATGCGTCAGTAGTCAAAAACGCAGCAAATACCACCGCAGGGGTGTGCGTGTGGGGAGATATACCAGATGGTGTGTTGTATCCCTCTCCCATAGGGAGAGGGTGGCGCGCGTTCTTGCGCGAGATGGGTGAGGGGGGTACGGTGCCCGGGTTTTAAGAAAGAAAATAATTATGACCGCGCACGCGGCAAGAAAACTCTTCAACGTCCTGAGGCGGGGCATTGGGGACACAAGGTTGTTGTGTCCCCATACATGCTCAACAATCAGGGCTTCGGCGCATTCCGGTAACCAACCTGTTGGGACCAATCTTGCAAGAGGCGATTGGGACAAAGCATTGAGCCGGGGCTAAAACGCACGATTTTTTGGCGTTCTATTTTTATGCCCTTTTCGCGCGCGGCAGAGATGAAAACGTCTTCGGCCTTGGCAACCTGTTCCGGCGGCGTGTCCGCTGACATGATAAGCCCGACATCCTGTCGCATGTTAAAAAGATAGAACATGTTTTGGGCGCGGGAGTGGAGAAATTTTGTATTCATGTAGCCGACGTCAAAGTCGGTCTGTTCCTGTACTTTTTTCTGAATATGTTGGACGGCATCCGTATTCATCCTGTTGACGGGCGGTCTGTCAAAATATGCATCCCTGCTGTTGACGGGCGGTCTGCCAAAAAGTGCGGTTCTTGCCCGTTTCATGAGTCTCTTAATATCCATTTATTTCTCCCTCGCTAGTTGAATAAAATCTTACAATATTCGCCACGTAACATAAATTAGCGGCTCAAACTAGCCAGTTCAACCTGCGTTGACGCATGCTTCACGCCGTCGTCGCGCAGGGCGTAGCGGGGCCATTCGCCGCGGGCGAGTTGAGCCACGGATGTTTCCGGTTCCGATAAACGGGCGCGGTACATCCAGTATTGCAGCAACACTTGCTGCACATAATCACGAGTTTCGCGGATCGGCATCGTTTCGACGAACAGCAGCGGATCGGCGCGGTCGTCGCCGTCGAGCCAATGCGCGAGATTGCCGGGGCCTCCGTTATAGGCGGCGAGCAGCAGCAAAAGATTATCGCCGATCATCGGTTGTCCGGCCAGTACGCGCACGTATTTTTGCCCCATCTCCATATTGGTCGCGGGGTCGAACAGACGGTCGGGGCAATCGCCGCCGGATTGGTTGTCGTTCGTGATCTCGCGCGCAGTCGAAGGCATGATCTGCATCAATCCGCATGCGCCGCGTTCGCTCACCGCACCGGGATCGAATTGGGATTCATGTTTGATCAGCGCATACATCAAAGCGCGATCGACTTTAAAGCCGCTCGCGGGCTGCCACGGCGGCAGGGGATAAAGCGCGGCTTCATAAAGCTGGCCATTGTCGTTGGTCGCGGTGCCGCTTAATTGCAGGGTCAAAGACGGCATATGGGCTTTTTCAGCCAAAGCCAGCGTGGCGATTTGCAGGCTGCGCGAT
>JBAVWC010000356.1:0-8912 GCA_049697595.1 Alphaproteobacteria bacterium | reverse complement strand
GGCTAAACCACAATCAGCGACGGCCGCTCATCAGACGCGCCAGCGTTTCTTTGCCGCCACGGTTGGCGACGAAATTCGCGAGCGCGACAACGGCCCGGCGATCGAACTGCGTATCGGACGCCTGCATCAAGGTCTTGATCGCCTGATCGCTGTCCATCACGCCGCGGTAGGAGCGTGGGCTGACCATCCCGATATAGGCGTTGGCAACCGCGATGATGCGGGCCGTAATCAGAGTGGCCTCGCCGCGCAGGCCGAGCGGCCCGCTCCCGTCGAAGCGTTCCTGCATCTGGCGCAGGGTATCGACGACAGGCCCTTCGAATTCTATGCTTTCGAGCAGGGCGACGCTCTCCTGCAACGACTCGCGGATCAGTCTGATTTCGTCTTCGGCCAGCGGCGCTTCTTTCGTCAGCAATTTGCTCGGCACCATTATTTTGCCGATATTCATCAGCTTGCCTGCCGTTTCCGCCACCGCCGTCAGATGGAGATCGAGTCCGGCCTCGGCCGCCATTTCGCGCGCCGCTAGCGCGACGCCCATCGAATGATTAGCGGCATTGGGATCGCGCTTGTCGACAAGATAGACCAGCGCGTTAACAAGCTGCTGCAGCGTACGCATGCGCCGCTCGCGCTCATGAACGACAGCACTCACGTCCTGATCGATAATCAGCACGCCCGGCGATGGAATCGCCAGCCGATCAATCGGAATATGCGGGAGGGGAACATGTTCCGACTGGATGACTTGCGCGTTCGGTTCGTCGCCCTTGCGCCATGTGCGCAGGAAGGGTTTATTGTCGCGCAACGCTATCTGGTTTGCTGCCTGATATTCTTCCGCCCGCGCCAGCCCCATCAAGGCCGTCAGATCTTTGCCTGCGACCGCCTCAGAGGGCATCTGAAACGTGCGCGCCGCTTTTTCATTGGCGAAATGCGCGACATTAGAGGCATCGACGATCAGGATCGGCTCCAGTTGATTGTCGGCTACTACGCGCAGCAGCTTTTCCTGTGCGGCGAGTTTGGTCGCCAGCCTGCCTGTCTCGATCGACAACAACAAAGTCCGCTTCGATGTGCCATAATACCAAACCGCCACTATGCCGCCGATCATCGCGAGCAGAGCAAAGAGCATGATGTATTCGGTCTGTCGCCGCCATTGGTCGCTTTCGGCCAGCGCCTGATCCCGGTCGATATGCACCATCACGACCCAGGGCGAATGAGGGATGGCGCGGCTCGTCATCAAGGTCGCGTGCGACTGGCGATCAAGCTTGACCGCAAAATTCCCCTGCCCCGTCACGGCATAGGCAGCGTCAAGGTCGGGCGTGGCCAGCGCAAACGTAGCAGAGGCAGCTTTGTTCTCGCCCGGCGACAGGAAGACCACATTGTCACCGTCTTTGCGCAGCAACACAGCTTCCAGCGTTTTGTCGGTAATGCCCGGAGAATGAAGCAAGCCAAAGAAT
The DNA here is from genome assembly GCA_049697595.1 of Alphaproteobacteria bacterium. Classification (GTDB taxonomy): domain Bacteria; phylum Pseudomonadota; class Alphaproteobacteria; order UBA9219; family UBA9219; genus CAIXLI01. The sequence goes on along the minus strand of JBAVWC010000356.1, from coordinate 7,467 downwards.
GAGTCGCCGACATTACGGATCGCGACCAGCATACCAGCCGGAGCGTCGGTCGCCGCGCCCTGAATCGGATAGACCGGCAGGATAAAGCCCATGCGCGTCTGGCCTGAAGCCGAAACATAAAGATCGATCAGCGAGGGCTGCTTTTTCGGCGCGTCGGCAAACTGTTTGGCGATAGCGGGATCAAGCGCGACCAGCCCCCCGGTCGAAACCAGAAATTTCCCGTTCATGTCGAGTAGCGCCAAACCAACCCCGGAAGCTTGCTGCACATCGGCATTGATCGATTTTAGCTCAGCAGACTGTTGTTCGGTGAAGCCCATCCTGTCGGCGGTGATCGATAGCAAATCGCGCAAATAGGTGGCCTGCGCCGGTTCTTCGGCTGGCTTGGCCTCGTTCGCGGCGCTCAAAATTTGGGTCAGGTACAATTGCAGGGAAGGATTGGTCGCGACAGAGCCTAAATCCTTGAACTGGCGGTCGAGCCATTCATCGATATCCGATGCGCGGCTGTCGGCGATCAGGTTCAGTTTGTTCTGCCATTGCATGATCTCGCGATTTTGCTGAATGCCGGCAAAGCGCAGCACAAGCGCGCCGCCGATCACCGATATCGCAATGACAAGCAAAGCAAGCATGTACGGATTAAGCGCGGAGTTGCGCAGTTGGGGCACAGGTGTATCCGAGGATGAATCTGTCATGATATTTTTCTATCTTACTGGGTCATGAAATATTGCCACCAATGGCGCTCGTTGATCGAATAGATGGGGACGTAGTGGTAGATGCTGGTCGCAAGAACCACCTGCTTGATCTGATTGTCGAGGATATAGCGGTCATCGTCCACATATACCATAAGAACCGCATGAATGATGCCGCCCAAATTCAGATCCTGCACCACCACCACGCGCAAAACATCGCCGGTGACTCCCAGCGCGCGCAACGACATAAATTTGGCGATCGCGTAATCCTTGCAATTGCCGCTTTTGCGCTGAAACTCATACGGCGTTTCCCAGTAATTATCGACGCCCCAATTGACGATATCTTCGACGTAAGGGTATTTGTCGATGAAGCGGTTGATCGCGTCCATCTGCTCCATCAGGGGCTTGCCCTGCAATCCGGTCAGGAAATCCTTCCACCCCTTAAGCTTGCAGGCGCTGTATTCCTCGTCACCGCAAATGTCGTTAAGCTTATGCGAATCGGCATGATAGCGCGCCATCATCCCCGTCCATTTGGGAAACGCCTGAACATCGTCGAACTGCATTTCACGGTTGACGAAATAGGACTGAAACGGCGCGGCGCGCACCGTTCCCGAAAAGAACAGGGCTCCCAAAGCGACCAGAATACCCATGCGCGAAAGTTGGTTCATGCGCTTTTAACATAGCGCGGGATAACCTGAAATTCAAAGCAGGAAACGGCACTACTAAGTAGATTGCGAAAGCTGGTTGCCAAGGAAGGATCCGAACCGAGGCACACAGAGTCAACCCTTAACCCTTTGAAGTGTTGCCTCAATTCCTAGTATTTTATTGCCAGAGAATGTGGCAATTGAGTGGTTTATAACAAAATTATTGGTCAGCAGATGAAAATTTGTGCGCTGTTTTATTGGCAATCGACACCAGCCACAGCATGGACGGAACCTCGACCAATACACCGACCACGGTTGCTAGGGCCGCACCAGATTGCAGCCCGAATAGGCTAATAGCAACGGCTACCGCCAGCTCAAAGAAATTGGATGCGCCGATTAATGCGGCGGGGGCTGCGACGTTATGCGGTATTCGTGCCGTGCACATCCAAATATAGGTTAGCAGGAACATGATTGCGCTTTGCAACAAGATCGGTATGGCAATCAGCAGAACAACAAGCGGCTTATCCAAAAGCGTTTGCGCCTGAAATCCGAACAGCAAAACCACCGTCGCCAAAAGTCCCATGACAGAATAAGGCTTTAGATGTTCGAGAAGCGACGGCAGTTTTTTCGCGCTCACCTGTTTACGGGTTATATATCCGGCAGCAATGGGAATGATGACATACAAGCCAACCGACAGCAGCAAAGTTGCCCACGGCACCGATATATTTGATACGCCCAGCAGAAACGCGACGACCGGCGCATAGGCCAAGATCATCACAATGTCGTTAAGCGACACCTGAACCAATGTGTAATTGGCGTTCCCTTTTACCAAGCGGCTCCATACGAATACCATTGCCGTACAAGGCGCGGTTCCAAGTAAAATGAGTCCTGCGACATATTGTTTGGCATCTTCCGGCGATATGAAGGCCACAAAGATGTGTTGCAGGAACAAAACGCCTAAGCCTGCCATGCTGAATGGCTTGATAAGCCAATTTATGATGAAGGTGATAATCAACCCTTTCGGATTTTTACCGACATCCTTGATGGTCGAGAAATCAACATTGACCATCATCGGGTAGATCATTACCCAAATGAGTGCGGCGACGACAAAATTGACATGAGCGTATTCGATGCCAGCGATGCGATGAAAAACGGCTGGCACCAGATAGCCAAGCAGGACGCCCGCGCCGATGCACAGGGCAACCCACAGGGTCAGAAATCGTTCAAAGAATCCTAGGGGTGAGGAACGCATAGCTTGCCTATTTCGTTAAGTTTTGCCGTCAGGGTCGCTTTGTCGAGATTTTCAGGGAGAGCAATCATCGCCTTGACACGCACCGCCAGAATATCGAATACACGCTGAAATTCAGCCTCAATCTCTGCCTGGGTGCCTTTAAAATAGGCAGGATCAGGTACGCCCCAATGCGCCTTCACAGGCGAACCGAAAAATACAGGACAAGCTTCCCCGGCTGCATTGTCGCATACTGTGATAACGGCATCCAAAGGTTGATTGGCAAATTCGTCCCATGACTTGCTGCGATAGCCTTCGGTGCTTATGCCGTTGGCTTTGAGTGTGGAAAGGCTCAAAGAATGTATTGTACCAGACGGATGGCTCCCGGCGCTGAATGCCTTGAATTTTCCTTTGCCGAAATGGTTCAACAAACCTTCGGCCATGATACTGCGGCAGGAGTTTCCGGTGCAGAGGATAAGGACATTCAGCATTTGCAACACTCCATAAGTTTCTCAATACCTTTGCAGGCAGCCTTATCTACGGCGCAACAATTTTCTAAAAGGAAGTTCACAAGTGCCTGTGATTTTTTCAAATTGGCACGGTAGATAACCGAGCGCCCACTTTTGCGCGAAGTCACAAGCCCGGCATCCGTCAAATGTGAGAGATGAAAAGACAGCGTATTATGTGGGACACCGAGTTGATGGCCTAATTCCCCGGCGGCTATTCCTTGTTGGCCATACTCCACAAGAATACGAAATGCCTTAAGGCGCGTTTCCTGAGAAAGCGAGTTGAAGGCGGCAATGGCTTGCTTGATGTTCATATGTCCATACTTATGGACATATTTAAATCAATGTCAATGAAATGGCTGAGTAATAAGGTTCAACATTGTTAGCGTTGATCTACACATCCCCTAGCTCAGCAGCGCCATAAGTGCTTTTTGCAGCAGAATGCGCGAAGAATGCTCGATTTGAAACCGGACTGGAAATTTGGGCACCAGAGAATTCGGGCACGAATCGCCCCGATAGCTCTCTCCGGGGTTCGAACGGAGAATTTGATGTGTGCGAAATGGCCCCGAAAGCGGGCAATAAAAACACAAATTATGTATATATTTCAATAACTTAAACTGCGTGGTTGGAACGTGGATTAATATTGAAGGGCTAACGTATTGAAGTTAAAGGTCAGAACTCGACACAAGACTTTCTGATAGCACCATTGATACCACCAGAAGAAAAAGCCTGAGAATCCCTCGTTTGAATCCTCAGATAGCGAGAACCTTGAAGACGATTCTATCTTATAATACCCAAAAATCAAGCTGGACATTGAGCTTGGACGTAGCATCAGAGCAATATGCGTCCTTGCGTTTTCAGTACTGTAGCGCAATAACAAAAACATGTTGATTTCGCGTTTCATTCTTGCCGCTGCGCTCTCGATGATCCTCTCCGCATGCGCTCCACCTGGTAAGCTTTCCGTTAGCAAAGATGATGCGACGGCTGCCGACCGTGAGAAGGATATAGCCGATTGCAAGGCAGCCTACGCGCAATCCCCTGAATCAACCGGATTAATTGAAAACCTTGCCCACTTCGCAGAGATAGACTTTCTAGCCGATTGTATGTTTGCGAAAGGCTGGACGGTAATGACGGAGGAGCCTCACTACGACGCGGACGGACAAAGACGGGATACCAATAACGTGCGCCGCCCAGAACCGCCTATGCAGACGATCAAACCCGAACTGGGCCTCAAACTTTGCAATCGCAACCCAAACGATCCCGAAGGGACTCTACTCCAATTCTTTTATTACCAAGCGGCCACGCCGAATAGGGAGTGTCTATACCTGCTTTCGAAAAACAACATCCCTCTCACCGCTTCGCAGGTTACGCCGCGCGGGGCACTCGTTGGCGCAAGTTGGTCGAAGATCAGCCGGTTTATCTTTCTCTATAACGACAATCAAATAGAAGCTAATCTTGTTGATGGAGCCGTCATCCAACCGGGCTATTTTGTATATGCTGGCAATTTCTCTTATGAAAGCTATACTGGATCGAGGCGCGTATATTCTTTCAGGCGAATTGAAAACCCGTTTGTAGGAAGCCCCACCAAACCCTGACTTGCCCCTTTTGCCTAAGCCCTTGTAGGCAGCAAGGCATTATAGCCCAAGTTTTTTTGAGGCATATGCAACAATAATGCCCCAAGCAACCTGCTTTGTCGTTTCTACCGTAGTGCCAAACAAACGCTGAAAAATTGGCTTAACTTTTCCCAAGTCCCCCGTTTTCGCGGCACTCACCAAATCAACAACATTCCTCTTGCCCTCTTCACCAAAAGAAAGGGGTTGTGATGCAAGAAGTTTAAATAATTGCTCAATGACCTCAGAATCGTTATCTATATTGAAGTCCACGGCCTGACTGACTACCCCTCCAATGCCAATTGGGGATTGATTAAAAGTTCCGCCAGAAATATGAACAGTCGATGCTGGCGAACTTCTTTTTATAATAGATTTTTGCGCGGCCTTGTAACCGTTCTCTGTCAGGTACACGAACTCTCGTTTGCTGAAAAAAGCCATAATAGCCAACAGCGAACCTGGCTTATTTTCATACATCTCCATTGGGCCAGTCTTTACTAACTCACTTTCTTCGAGCTGTTTCAGAGAAAGATCAAAATCAATCTTAGAATATGCCCCATCAGCGCAGTACTTCATCTCAAGCGCAGTTATGGACGCACCGACATATCCATTGTTCAAATCCGTCGCCCCGAGGTTCTTGCCCCCAAAATCAGCTACAGCATCCGCTAAAATTTGTCTCGCTAGATTATCGACAGCACCCATTTCTGTTTCCTCTACCGCTTGCTGTACAAATGATTGCACATAAATCCCCGCTGCATGGTTCACCCGAAGCGCTCTTTAAGGTAGTTATGCGCCTCACTAAGAGGTAGCTCTTGGGAAGAATTACCATTGCGAACATATATACGCTCAACAACCTGACCATTCTTATCTGCCACTTTTAGCACAATAGGTTGGGAAGCAGCGGCTATTTCAATCTGGCATATTTCATGCCCATCTGTTGAAGGGAATTTTATGGTTAGCCGCGTAGCCACGAAGGAAATACCAAAGGCTTCGTTCAAGAGATTGCGGAGGTGAAGTTCAAACTTGTCTTTGTCAGCCTCACCTAAAGAAGTATAATCAGGCTCAAGCCCCAAAACTTTCCCGTCATCATTGACGCCGATTAACAGCGTCCCTCCTTGACTGTTTGCAAAGGCAGATACAGATTTCAAAATCACATCTTCTAGCTTTTTGTTTAATGACTGCTGCCTGTAGTCCCAACGCAACGAAGACTTGAACTCCAGCTCATCGCTCTCCCCCTCTGCAATCATTTCCTCTAAGGAGACAGGCTGAGTGTCCTGTTCTGTAACGGTGATGCTTTCGAGGAACTTGTTTAAGCGATCCGCAAGTATTTTTCTGCGCGCTGCCAGAAAGTCTTCATACTTGTCTATACGCCACAGAGATTCATCGTCAGGCACGCATTGCAGAGCCAAAGCCTGGGGAAACATATTTTTGACCGCGCGCAAATAATCTTCCGCATTACTATCTGACTTTGTACGGTTTGCACATTGAGTAAGAATTGCGCGGTTGGTTAGTTCCTGTGCAAGCGCATATTTTACCCTGTTCTCAATTCCATATCCGGCATTCTTAAGTTTAGAAAATGGGAAGATATGGTCTTTCTCCAACTGGTATTTAGCCCCCATGTTCTGCCGCAGGGCAACGCCAGTCGTAAAGCAAACGGCTCCTTGGCTTTTGAAATACCACCTCACGAGGCCAAACAAAGGATGACGAACGTCCCTGCCAACAAATTCTTCGGGGGTAATTGGAAGGCGTCGTTCTTCGGCAATAACGTTCAACAGAGCGTCGAACGGACTACTATTTGTAGCGATAGTGTTTAAATCCTTGTCCAGTTTTTGCGGCAACTGGCTGATGTATCTGGTTCTAATCTGCGAGTAGTAGAACCACTTAACCATTTTCCTGATTTCTGTGTCGTTGAGGTGATGACTTTCTCGATCAAAGCAATAAACAATAATGGGAATGAGTGCATAAACTGAATTTATTTCATCCGTGTGGTCAATAAATGCGTGTGATTTCAGGATGCTTGCAACATAGTCTAAAATTCGATCATCAAGTTTTTCCCACGCCTCTCGAATTTTCTGATTATTTTCTGGATCATGTAATTTTCTCATGTCGGAACCGACGTGGTACAAGCAACCGAGCAGAACATAGACCAGAAAATCTAATTTAAAAACAAAGCCATTTGCCTCAAGTTTAGTAAGTTTAGCTTTAAAAATATCCCGCGCCTGCGGCCAATAGCCAGATATTTGAGCTAAAGCCAGCTCCGCTTCCGTGAGAGCAACGCCGCTTGCATTGACTTTGTAGAATATATCTATGGCCTCCCGCACATTCGCTTTAATGGGGATGGTCTGTTCAGGAAAATCGCGCTCCAGAATGCGCTGAATTTTGCTCATATTGTCGTCGATTAAATCCTCTTCGGCACGACTTACAGTTTCTCCCTTTTCTTCTAATCCGCGAATAATGTCTCTAGCTTTATTTTTGCGTTGAAAAATGTCGGTGACGTTCTGCCAACGCGGATCATTTTCCATTTTTCCCTTAGAGTAGTATTCCAATTCCAAAGTTTTGACATTCACATGAAGTCCCCGCGTGTCATTGGTAATTTCCGGCAACGTGTAATAAGGCGGGATTTCTCCACGAATAAGCATATACAGAGTCGTCACTCGTTGCTGTCCGTCCAAAAGAATACGAACAGCTCCCTGCTTCTCATCGTATTTATGCGGCCCTTTTAATTCGGGTGGTTTATTTGTTTCCCATGTCAGCATCGTTCCAGTCGGATACTCTTTAATGAGCGAGTCCATTAGC
>JBAVWC010000355.1:0-9553 GCA_049697595.1 Alphaproteobacteria bacterium | reverse complement strand
ATGTGCCGATTATCACCTTCATCAACAAGATGGACCGCGAAGCCCGCGACCCGTTCGATTTGATGAGCGAGATCGAACAATCGCTTGCACTGGATGTCACCCCGGCAAGCTGGCCGATCGGTATGGGCCGCGAATTCAAAGGATGTTATGATTTGATCCGCGACCGTTTGATTTTAATGGATCGCACACGCGGCGATAAACTGATCGACGGCATTCAATGCGACGGTTTGACCGACCCCAAGCTCGACGAATTGCTGGGCGTGGAATTTGCGCAGAAATTGCGCGAAGAAGTCGAAATGGTGCGCGGCCTCTGCCCACCCTTTGATGTCGAAGCCTATCGCAGCGGCCACATGACTCCGGTCTATTTCGGCAGCGCCGTCAATAATTTCGGCGTGCGCGAATTGCTGCTGGGGCTCGCCGAATATGCGCCCTCGCCGCGCCCGCAAAAAGCCGACAAGCGCGAGATCGATCCGGTCGATCCCAAAGTCACAGGATTTGTGTTCAAGGTTCAGGCCAATATGGACCCGAACCACCGCGACCGCATCGCCTTTGTGCGTCTATGCTCCGGCCATTTCAAGCGCGGCATGAAATTGTATCATGTGCGCAGCGAGAAGCAGATTGCCGTGAACAATGCCGTCCTCTTCCTCGCCCGCGACCGCGAATTGGCCGAGGATGCCTACGCAGGCGATATTATGGGCATTCCCAATCACGGCACCCTGCGCATCGGCGATACGCTGACCGAGGGCGAAACATTGCGCTTCCTCGGCGTGCCAAGTTTCGCGCCGGAACTTTTGCAGCGTGTGCATATCGGCGATCCGCTGAAGGTCAAACATATGCGCCGCGCCTTGGAACATTTCGCCGAAGAAGGCGCTTCGCAAGTGTTCAAGCCGATGACAGGATCGGAATGGGTGGTCGGCGTCGTCGGGCCGTTGCAATTCGAAGTCCTCGCCGCCCGCATCGAAGCCGAATATGGATTGCCCGCAACGTTCGAAGACGCAGGCATCAACGCCGCGCGCTGGATCGAATGCACCGATCCGGTTGCGCTGAAAAAATTCATCGACACCAACCGCTCGAGCCTCGCCGAAGATCACGACGGCGCTTTGGTCTTTCTGGCCCGCAACGCCTGGCATTTAAACCGCACGCAGGAAGAAAACCCGGACATCCGTTTTCTAAAAACGCGGGAACAGAATAAGCTTCCAGCTTAATCGACAAGCACACAACGTATTGATTTTGTTTAATTATTTTTGTCACCCGCCCCTAAACCGATGAAAGTAAAACGATTTTCATAATTCCGTGATATATTCCGGAACATAACCAATGCATTTTTCTTCAACTTGGGAAGAGATAAAAAATGGTCGATACCTTTGCCAACAGCACCGCCCAAAAAATCGCCGACGTTATGACGGGGATCACGCAAGGCCGCTTGCCCGATCATAAATGGGCCGTTTATGGCCGTGCCGATCTGAGCGACAACACAGTGCGCCTTATCGGCGCAGATGGAAGCGATACGGCAAAAAGCGAACTTTCCTACGCGCAATATTCGGCTTTGATGAAAACTTTCCGCAATATGGGCGTCGGAGAAAATGCGGGCGGTCGCTCTGCCACTTCTCCCACCGGCTTCACGATTGGCGGACATAGCAGCCACGCGCCCAAGATCAGGGCTTCTCTTTTCGACATCGCAGAAGACGCGCAGGCACAACAGGATTTGAAATGGCTGCAAGATAATCAAATCAAACTTCGGGAAACCTTCAACTTAAATCTAACTCTGGCAAAGAAAGCCGAGAACCAGGCGAAGCGGCGCGCCGCAGACAAGCTTAAGGCCGACACCGACGCAATGGCGCAAAAGATCGCCGCCGCCAATGGCACCGCTTCTACGGCGAACACCGGCCCTGCTCCTGAAGGCAGCGAAGAAACATTTATTCAACAGGGTGCCCCGGCGCAGGCACCAAAAACCACAGCGGACAATACAAAATTCACAGATGACCAGATGAAGGCTCTGCAGGATTTTGGCGATAGACACGTTGATAACCACTATAGTTGGGAATGGAAGTCTCCAACCAACCAGCATCTGGGCGGCACATTTTTTTATCATCCTGAAACCAAAGACGGAACTCAGCGTGAGGCCATTACGGTTAAGCCTGAGGGGATAACAATTCATCCAACCGCGAGCCCGGAAGAAATATCGCGCATGCTACAAACAGGGAAGCATGATGCGGGGCTCCATAAAGCCCGCATTCGCGCCCGCGATGAAGCGACAGAACATTCGATCCAATTGGCTGTTCAGATGTATGGCGGCAGCATCATAATTAACAGCACCAATCATGGCCATGCGCTTAAGGTCGAACAGATGGCGCAGCAGATGTTGTTGAAGGGCCAGTTAACGGATAAAAACGGCAATGTGCACACTGTAGATGGGTTTTTGAAACATCCTGTGACTGGAGAGTATATAAAGGATGAAAAGACTGGAGAGAAAGTAAAGCATGAGGTGCTGGTCAACGGCCAGCCCCTGAGCCAGTTTACCATGTCGGCTGCAGCAGCGCGCGGTCCTAAGGCAGCAGCTGGCGCAAGCGCCGGCGGGCCGAATCCGTAACGCGAGATTAATGATTAAGATTTCTTAACCGAGAACAGCAACCTTTCATTAGCCAATCTCGCCTATACTTAAAATATGGGAACGATTGTGGGCTAAGGCATGTTTAAACTCATGCGAATGTTCTTGCGCGCCGAAAATGGCGCCACGGCGATTGAATATGGACTGATTGCCGGATTGGTTTTTCTGGTGATTGTCGGCGCTGTCGAAACATTGGGAAAAAGCGTCGCGGATACCCTATACACCAAAATCGCGCTGATCTTGCAGTAATGCTTCCCTGAAAACTCTGGCTTACGGAGTAAACTTCGGGTTGTGTGTCTGCGCGCCCAAAGTAGGCGCTGGCGTCAACTTACGCCCACTCAGCGCACCTTTGCTCTTGAGATATTCGACTGTGTCTTCCATATCTGGGACATGCCGAGCAAGCGCCTCGTACAGACAAATATCAAGAAGACTTAGATCATACCCCCTATCGCCGGTGAACACGATATTCACAGTCGCTCCGGCGGCGAGAGCTTTATCGATTCCCTCTTTACTGTTAAGTTTAACAGCGCCAATCAGCGCCAGATTTGCCAGAGAAAGATCGGCCCCATCCATTCCAGCATCCAGTCGTTCTGTGCTCACAATCTTTGTCCCTTTCTTTATTGGTTCAATGTTCAACGATAACATAACAGCGATTCAACAAATTGCAAAAAACCCCGATCAACTATATTTCGCTTTCAAGGGTTATGGCACGATCAACCGAAGATACATCCCCTGAAGGATCGCCAGAACCCGGCTATTCACCTGAAGTTTTTTGAAGATAGATGAAAAATGGAATTCCACGGTTTTTTTCGACACGCCGATAATCGAAGCGATATCGCCGTTGCTCTTGCCTCGGGAAGCCCAGACCAAAACTTCTTTTTCGCGATCTGAAATTTCTATGCGCGGCAGTACCAAAGGGCTGCTCATCAAATCGATAAAGCGCAGATGAAATTGCTGCATAAGAACGAAAAGGCGGGAAAGCTTATTTTGGTCGATCGGTTCTTCGGGCCCGCCATTGGCCACCGACACGCCGACAAGTTCTCCCAACGGGCCGCGAATAAGGGCCGAGACGCCGTTTCTCAAGCCAACCTCGCGGCGTCCGTCCATAATCGCTTTTTCCCTCTTGGAGAGAGGAATGGAATCGAATTTGCTCCACGGAAAAGCTTCGCGATAGATGATGGATTTTTTATAAACCGGATCATAGTCGATGCAGGAATTCTTGTTGTAATGATCCATCCATTCCTGAGGATAGTTGCCAACCAGGCCGGCATGTTTGCCTAATTTCAATTGGGCGCTCTTCGCGCACAAGGAATAGGTGTATTTGTCGAAGCCTAACTGGCCGATTGCCTTCACGTAATAACGTATGAGTTCATCAGGCGTTGTCGCGCTGTTTGACTGATCGATGAAATCTTCAATGAACATTTGGCACTCCCTTCAAGATGAGGATCGCCTGCGCGGTCAATGTATCGCTTGGACGGATGAAAAAAGCCCCCGCGTCCCCTCGCCAAAAGGCAACTCAGACACGGAGGCTTTTATTTCCGCTATCGGTTATTCTTCTTCCGGCAACTTCAGCAGCTCTTCCGCCGTGATTTTCTTTTCCGTCACTTTGGCTTTGCCGATGATGAAGTCGATTACTTTTTCTTCCAGCAACGGCGCGCGAATGCGTTCCATCGCCCCTTGAGTCTGCGTGTAGTAGTCGAATATGGCTTTCTCCTGCCCCGGATATTTGCGGGCTTCGGCCATAAGGGCGTTGCGCAGTTCGTTGCCGGAGACTTCCAGCTTGTTCTGCGTCGCGACTTCGGCCAGCAGCAAGCCCAAGCGAATGCGACGTTCGGCGATGCCGCGGTATTCCTTGCGCAATTCGTCGTCGCTTTTCTTCTTGTCATCTTCGGGCAGATCGCCGCGAGTCTTGGCTTCTTCGACCTGCTTCCAGATGCTGTTGAATTCCGATTCCAAAAGACCCGAGGGCACTTCGAACTTGTAAGCATCCGCCAGCTTGTCCATCAATTCGCGCTTCATCACCGAACGGCTGATGCGCTGATAATCGGCGGCGATATCGGTGCTGACGCGCTCGCGCAACTTGTCGATGCCGGGGAAGCCCATTTCCTTGCCCAACTCGTCGTTCATTTCAACAGGCTTGGCGGCGCGGAGCTCCTTAACCTCGACTTCGAATGCGGCCTTTTTACCGGCCAGATCGGCAGCGTGATATTGAGCGGGGAAAGTGACCGCAATCGTCTTCTTGTCACCGACCTTGCTGCCCACCAATTGTGTTTCGAAAGTATCGATAAAGGATTGCGAACCCAATTCCAAACGATGATCGTCGCCCTTCATGCCCGGACGCTTTTCGCCGTCCACGCTGCCGTCGAAATTGATAACGAGAATATCGCCCAATTTCGCAGCGCGCTTTTCCGTCACCAGTTCCGGCTCGCGCATGCGCTTGGCAAAGTTGGAGATCGTTTCATCGACCTTCGCGGCTTCGACTTCGGCGACAGGACGTTCCAGCGAAATCGCGCCAAAATCGCCGGGCTTCACTTCCGGCAGAACTTCGACCGCCATTGTGAATTCCAGATCCTTGTCTTCGGCGAAGCTGATAAGCTCGATCTTCGGCTGCATCGCGGGACGCAATTTGCGTTCGGACAATGTCGCTTCGGCGGCAGTGGAAACGGCCTGGTCAAGCGCTTCGGCACGCGCCGCTTCGCCGTGACGTTGTTCGACGACATTCATCGGCACTTTGCCGGGACGGAAACCGGGAAGCTTCGCCGTCTTGCCGAGTTCGATCAGACGCAGACGCTTCTGCTCATCCACCACCTGCTTCGGCACGGTGACCGAGAATTCGTGTTTCAAACCTTCTTGTTTCAGCACCTGAACTTTAGCCATGATCCGTTTTTTCCTTTGTTGTCTTAAAAATATATATGTGGCCCGCCACCCGAAGCTCGCGCAGCGAGCGTAGGGTGGTGCGGGCGGAGGGACTTGAACCCCCACGACTTTCATCGCTGGAACCTAAATCCAGTGCGTCTACCAATTCCGCCACGCCCGCGAAAAAAGACCAGAAAATCCAAAAGGATTCCCCGTCCTTTGACGCCGCTAACCTTGCATTTTCTTTTCCATAAATCTACGCATAAATCCACGTGACGGCTAGCACGCAAGTCATTGAAATACAAAGATTTTGCCAAATGGGCCTGAGACGGCACCGGAAAAACCGCAAATGGCTACCCCATCTAAAATCAATGGGATAATTGAATGGTAACTAATACCATGGTATTCTGCCTTATATTCGGTAGGTAAGGTACAAGCAAAATGTGGCCCATTTCTGGCAAAAAAGAAGTTCAAACTTTTTCTTGTTCAACGGTATCTGACGAAATTCTGCTGAGCGAAGCCCAACGCCTTTCTTCCAAAATTACGAAAGGCCCGGAATGGGATACGGAATGGGAATCCAAGCAACCCAAGAATATTGACGGCTTGATCGATAAGGGGCGGTTGCAAGCTCACAACAAACTATGCCTGCGCGATGAAACCACCCTTTTGGATATTGTCGATGAAATGCGTAGCCGGGGCAACAAAACTGGCTTTGAACAGACCATTTTCGCCCCTTTAAAAACACTCCTCACCGAAAGCCATTCACTCTTAACTAAAGAATATGTCGATTTCTTTGATCGTCCGGACAAAAGCGACCCGAATTCGCTGGATGTCCACGCGCGCCACTACGCGCGGGAAATATCCAAAATCGACTTCTCCCCGGCAACGCCGGAACGCCCGACACCCTCCGCACGAGAGCTCCAAACACTCATCCATACGTAAATCGAGGATGGCTTGCCGAACCGCAGCTCACGCAGCGAGCAAAGGCTGGTGCGGGCAGCCGGAATCGAACCGGCACGCCATTGCTGGCTCAGGATTTTAAGTCCTGTACGTCTACCAGTTCCGTCATGCCCGCGAACCGGAGAGGAAAACTATCAGCAAATAAAGGTAAAGCCAATCCCCGGTTAATATAAATAGGCAGTTGCGCTCGCCGCGTTCGCCCTCTATACCTACCCCCCGATTCCCTGGTAGCTCAGCGGTAGAGCAGGTGACTGTTAATCACCGGGTCGGCGGTTCGAGCCCGTCCCAGGGAGCCATTTCTTTTGAAAAGTTTTGGCTTTTCTATTCCCCTGATAACAACGGCGGATTCCCTGATACATTGGCCAAGGAAATACCAGCCCCAGAGCGGCTTTGCGGCGCTCTTTTTGGTGGGCTGGCGATCCTTAGAGCCTATTTTTACACGTATCTGGTCTCTACCCTTTTACAGAAAAACTTTTTGGAAGAGTGGTTCAAGTCTATGCAAAAGACATAGCCCTGCTTTCCTGCGGCGGAGTATTTTGGTTGATGGCCGCAGGTTTCAGAATCGGCTCGTCATTGTTACGTACCAGCGCGTGCGCGAACACTTCCTCGATGGTGCTGACAAGGATGATTTTCATGGAATCCTTGATGACTTGCGGAATTTCCTCCAGATCCCTCTCGTTTTCTTTCGGGATCAGGACGGTTTTTACGCCCGCCTTCCACGCGCCTGCGAGTTTTTGATCCAGTCCGCCGATCGCCGTGACCTTGCCTCTCAGGGTAAGTTCTCCGGTCATGGCGATGTCGCGCCGGATCGGCGTATTTGTCGCCACCGAAGCCAACAGGGTCGCCAGGGCCGCGCCGGCTGAAGGCCCGTCCTTTTTCATGGCCTGATTGGGCACATTGATATGAACAGCCACATTCTCCACACTCAGCCTTGCAGCATCGTTAAATTGTTCGGTCATGGCCATCCTGCGTACAACGGCTCGCGCATTTGCGGCAGATTCGGTCATTACCTGCTGGACACTGCCGGTCAGTTCAAGGTTGAGCTCCTTACCGGGCTGCAAGCAGGCCTCCAGCGGCAGGATGCCGCCGCCCCCTGAGCTCGCAAACAGGCCGTTTACGTATCCCACCTGGTCTTCATCGGCAATCATCTGATCCTGAGGGTTGGGTTTCCCCAGATATTGCTGCAGATCGTTTTCGGTGATGACGGCCTTTTCCGCCGTCTTGCCCTCGCTTTTGGCGGTTTCCATCGCCAGAACGACTTTCTTGCAGAGTTTGCCGATGGCACGCTCCAGGTTTCGCACACCTGATTCGTAGGTATAGGAGGAAATCAGTCTTTCAAGGGCACCACCAGTGATGACGATATTGTCTGCCGTCACTTTAGCTTTGTTCATCTGCTTCGGCACCAGATGACGCGTGGCGATCTGAAATTTCTCTTCCTGCGTATAGCTGGAAGGCCTAATGAACTGCATCCGGTCGCGCAGCGGTCCGGGTATGTCACTCTCCACATTCGCTGTGCCTATGAACATGGCCTTCGACATGTCGAAGCCTACGTTCAGATAGTGATCCTTGAAGTCATGGTTCTGCTCCGGATCCAGAAGTTCCAGCAACGCCGCCGACGGATCGCCATGTTGGCCGCCATCTCTCAGCTTATCCAGTTCATCGAGAACGATCAGCGGGTTTGCGGTTTTAGCTCTCGACAGGGCCTGAATAATCCTTCCCGCCATGGCGCCGACATAAGTCCGACGATGCCCGCGGATATCGGCTTCGTCATGCACGCCGCCCAGCGATATGATGATGAGTTCGCGCCCCGTGGCGTTGGCGATAGATTTAGCAATTGACGTTTTGCCGATGCCGGGAGGACCGACCAGGCACATAGTCCCGCCCTTCTCTTCTCCTGTGTGGTTCTGCAGGGCGACTTGCTCCACGACATCCTGCTTCACTTTTTCAAGTCCGAAGTGATCGTCATCGAGCGTCTTGCGTGTTTTGGCGATGTCGTTATCAAGCTCCGCCATCTTGCCCCAAGGCAGAGACAGCATCACATCAAGATAATCCAGTGCCTTGCCGTATTCCGGCGACTGATCGGACATCTTCTCCAGTCTTTTAAGTTCCTTTTCAGCAACTGTCCGCGCCTCAACCGAAAGTTTTGTTTCTTGAATTTTCAGTTTCAGGTTGCCAAGGACATCGTCTTCGCCGCCCCCACCCAGTTCTTTCAATTCCTGATTAATTTCAGCCAGCATCTTTCGCAGATAAAATATTTTACCGTCTTGATTCATACTTTTTTGGGCGGCGGCGCCAACGGCTTTGCCAATGGCTATCTCCCCCGCTTCCGCTGCCAGGCGTACTGTGGCTATACTAAAAGAACCAGCGATTGCGTGCTGCAGCTCCTTCCACTTTTGCACGAACGGATTCGGATCACCCGGAAATTCTGCGCTATTGATGAATTCCAGAAAGTAGGAAGGCGAAGCTGACTTTGCGTCGAGTTTTCGCTTTTGGTCTGCGCGCTCTACAAGTCTGTCCCAGGCCTGTACCAAGGTTACCTTATTTTCTCCGTCACGGATGTTCAGCAAGGCCTGATATTCTTTCACCGGCAATTCGTAATCGGGATTGGGGTAGATTTCAGAAGCTTTGGCGGTAACCGTTTCAAAGGCATCGATAACATCGCGCACAAAGATCTGCTGCAGAGTACGGTTGTTGGTCTTTTCGCTGGGTGCTTTGCTCAGAAGAGCCTGAACGTCGGGCTTAGCCTCCAGACTTTCCACCATAATGCCGAAGTCACTGAAAAGACGGCAGAAATAGTCAAAAGCAGGCTGCGTATTGATCCTTGGATTATCGCTTACCATAGAAGGCCCCACTGTTTAATGTTTCATTAACTATCCTTGGATCATATCACAAAATCTTATTACAAAAACAGACAAATTACTTTCATTGAAACCACGACACTTGGCGGTTGCGCGCAATAAAATTGCTCAACTTGAAGGCTGTTTGAGCTCAGGTTTTATGGGGGTTGGCACGAATGGTTTAAGGCGTCCCTATGAAAACAGGGTATGCCGACAACGGTATCGCGGGTTCGAACCCGCTCCCTATACAATGCCCGCTCCAGCGTAAAGCTGTTGAGCGGGCATTTTGCAT
>JBAVWC010000354.1:0-1766 GCA_049697595.1 Alphaproteobacteria bacterium | reverse complement strand
CCGCTTCAACAGGTCGGAGAACTGGTCCGTCAATACAGATGCCACGTTTTGCATCTGCCCTTAGGATCAAGCCGATTCGCGCCGGGTCAAGCGCTATTTTAGCGCCTATGGGGGGGGGGGTCTCCTTCCGAAAATCAAAAATTTTGCATTAATCTCCATCAGAAAAACCGCGCGGCGTCGACGACCATGAGCCTTGTAACGTTGCCTCCGGCGCTGCGACTTTGGGGCTACCCTGAGGGCCGCGTTCTCGACTTTCGCGGTACCTTGCCGATCGGCGGCTTGGACGCGTCGGTCACGTCATCGTTGAGTAGCGCGGCCGGCTTGATCCCGAGCGCACAAGCAGCGAGCCACAAGGTGGTCAGCGTGACGTTCTGCTGACCGCGCTCCATGCTCGAAACGTGAGCACGATCCACGCCCATTCCGGCCGCCAAGGCTTCCTGGCTGGTGCCCGCCGCCATCCTGTGGCGGCGCATGTTGTGGCCGAACACTTTGCGGATATCCATCCGCAGGAGAGGTCTATATAGAGCATTATATTGCTACGTATTATAATACTCGATAAGAGGAGGCCGATGAACGCGAACCTCGAGGGAGACGTGCACATTGTATGAGAACAGCCAAAACGACGAGCGCACGTGCAGATATTTGCGGCAACGCGTTATAAACGCCGCGGTACACTGCGACGAAGTTTCCGGTCGGAGTTACGTGATGTTATTGTTTATGACAGCTAGGCTACGCTGGAACGATTATTTAGTGTTTGGCCGAAAACCCCAAAATGCCCGCGTCAAACCGGACGTTTTCTAAAATTATTGGTTCGAAGAATCTTGATCTGATGTAGCAACTCCGCTAATTTTTGACGGTTGGCTTCGGTTTTCCCATAGAAATGGGTTGGCAAACCGTTCTGGCAGAGCAAAACCGGCAAATCTTCGTTAAGAGAAAATTGCGCAAAGTCATTAACATTCAAATGATGTTTGGTCAGACGGACATCTCCTCGATCGTTTTGGACCCGAAGTCACGCGATGATATCCCGCAACTATTACGCGGGCTGCAACACCTCTACACGGACCCGCAATTACGTGAGCGGGTCTTCTCGGTCCTTGCAGAGATCCTACCCGAGCGCAGCGGCGGGGCAGGCAAGGCCAGCCGGAAGACGGGGCGTCCCGGCATGGAGCAGTGGAAGATCCTGGTTCTGGGCGTGCTCCGGTTGGGGTTGAACATCGACTATGACCGGGTTCAGGAATTGGCCAACCAGCACAGCACTCTTCGCAAGATGCTTGGACACAGCGATTGGTCCGACGAGAGCCACTATGAGTTGCAGACACTGAAGGATAACCTGCAGCTGTTCACCCCCGAGTTACTCGATCGGATCAACCAGATCGTTGTCAGTGCGGGTCATCAGACGCTAAAAAAAAGCCCGGACGCAGGTCTAGAGGTCCGTTGTGACTCTTTTGTGGTGGAGACAAACGTCCATTATCCCACCGACATTAACCTGCTGTACGATGCCATCCGTAAGACCGTGGAGAGCTGCTCTGAACTCTCTGAGACGTATGGACTGCCCGGGTGGCGCCAGAGCGCCCACCTGATCCGCAAGTTCAAGAAATCTCATCGCCACATCCAACAGCTGAAGCATTCAACCGGCAAGGATGAGCAGAAACGCCTTGCGAAGCAGGACGAAATCCAACAAGCGCATCGGGCCTATCTGGAACTGGCGGCAGACTACCTGGAACGGGCACGCAGCCTGCGCGCGTTGCTCGTAGAGCAGCCTTTTC
>JBAVWC010000353.1:0-5358 GCA_049697595.1 Alphaproteobacteria bacterium | reverse complement strand
GCTAATGGGGGTTGCCATAGCGAAAGCATCGGACATAATGCACAGAAGAAGGCTGAAAATAAAACGCATGAACCGATATTGCGAATGGTAGTGAATGACGCCAGACGGGTAAATGGTGCCTGGGGACGGAATTGAACCGCCGACACGGGGATTTTCAATCCCCTGCTCTACCGACTGAGCTACCCAGGCATCCGGAGGCCGACCGTTTGACGGGGCCGCGACAAGGTGACGCTTATAGGCAAGGAAACTGGGGTTGTCTATCCTATTTCCTCATCTTCGTTCTGGTTTGGTAAAGATGTGGATTCTTCAGGGTTTTCCGTGGCTGGAATCCTGTATCCTTCCCCCAGCCAACGGCCCAAATCGAGCGTTGCGCAGCGCGGCGAGCAAAAGGGCTTGGTTTTTTCAACGGCAGGTTTGCCGCAAATCGGGCATTTACCAAATTCGGCCTGAGCCATTACAGCCCCCACCCTGCGCCGTTCAGCATCTGCGCGACATCGAACAAAGGCAGGCCGACAATATTGGAATAAGACCCCGACACAAAACGTATCAAAGCTCCGGCCCGGCCCTGAATGGCATAGCCGCCCGCTTTGCCGATGCCTTCGCCGCATTGGACATAGGCTTCGATATCTCCCGGCGAGAGCTGGCGAAAAATAACGGTGCTGTCGCAAACACGATGCAGGATTTTCCCGGTCGGCGTTTGCAGAGCGACCCCGGTATAAACATGATGCCGGCGGCCAGACATAAGGCGCAGGCATTCCTGAACATCGGCGGTTGTTTCGGCTTTGGGCAAAATGCGCCGTCCCACGCCCACCACCGTATCGGCGGCGAGGATAAAGACACCCACCTCACGCCCCGCAACGGCTTGCAGTTTTTCGAGCGCAAGACGCTCGGCCAATTGGCGGGGTTGTTCCTGCGGCTTTGGAGCCTCATCGATATCGGCGGCGATAATTTTGGTCGGCACAATGCCGATATCGGCCAGCAAAGACAGCCGACGCGGCGAGGAGGATGCGAGAATGAAAGAGGGATGGGTCATGTTATACAAGCCCGCTTGTCCGGGATAACGAACAAGAAATCGTCACTTATGCCGGAAGGTGATGCGGCCCTTGGACAGATCGTAGGGAGTCATTTCGACATTGACCTTATCGCCAGTCAGAACGCGAATACGGTTCTTGCGCATTTTGCCGGACGTATGCGCCAGCACTTCGTGGCCGTTGTCCAACTTCACGCGGAACATCGCATTGGGCAGAATTTCGGAAACAATTCCTTCAAATTCGAGCAGGTCTTCTTTTGCCATTATCAGAGGTCGGGGTTTAGGGTTTAAGCTTCACGGAAGGGGTAACAGGAATCCGGGTTGAGGTAAAGCCCCGTGAATGAAGGCTTTCTTCCCAAATCAGGCCCTTGGCCCGAGCCTGCGGCAACGCCTATCAAGCCTTTTGGGGTTGAGGCGGGGCGAGAACAAGCGTTTCATGCCCTACGACACGGCAACGGCCTGCTGTTTTGGCCTTATAAAGGCGCGCATCCGCCATTTTGATTAACAAATTTTCGTCGTCGATAGAATCGTCAAGCCGCTCGGCAATACCCATGCTGACGGTTTGGTGCGTGCCGTCAGGATGCGCGCAAAATCCGTTTTCCGCCATCCTGACCATAACTTTGGCCGCGTCATCGATCTTGGCATTAGGCATAATGACTAAAAATTCTTCGCCACCCCAACGAATGATAAAATCGCTGTTGCGAAGAGCTTTTCTTATCGCGCTCGCAACAGAGGCCAGCACGATATCGCCCTCTTTGTGGCCGAAATGATCGTTAACCAGCTTGAACTGGTCAAGATCGATAAAAACGACAGAAAAGTGCGATCGATGCCGTATCGAGTCGTGCCACAAAGCCCTGATGACTTCTTCGCCGCTGCGCCGCCCCAGACAATTGGTCAGCAAATCATAGGATGAATATCCCACAAGCGTCATGAGCAGCCGCAACTGGCTGTGGCTGACAACGATAGCGATCGCCGCCAGAAGAGTCATAACCCAGGCCGCGCCCAAATCGGGGGTCCAAAGCGCCAGAATGGTGGACGCATTCGCGACAAAATAGGTCATCAGAAGAAACGTGACGATGCTTACGGACTCAAGCACTGTCAGGGGAAACAGCCCCACGCAGGACAAAATGACAAAAGGCAAAAGAGAATAGCTGTTCGCAATCGCCTTGGCCAAAGGCTCCAGTTCTAAAAGAGAATCGGGCATTTTGTAGCAAAACAGATAAAGCAAAGTAGGAATGACAAAAACGGCCGCCAACTGCACATAAACAAGCCGCTGACCGTGTTCCTTCCATCTGATAAAAGTGCCTCCCAACAGGAAAGAGGCGAAAGCAGCCCCCGCCAGCAAGCGCACCTCAAGGATTGAGAGCCACATGTCACGGGGAAAAACCATAGCGTCCAAAACGCTCCATGCCGGAACGCTGAATGCCAATAACAACGACAATGAACGAATGCGCTTCCGCATAACCTCGATGCGCTTCTGCTGCGCGGGCAGAGGGATGGCGCTGGGGAAAACAAACAATTGATAGTCGCGTGACTCCTGTGTCCAGTCCGGAGTCAGACTCTTCAACAGAAGCGAGAAAAAGTTGCGTTGCTGCATGAGCCGCTTTCTCAAGAAGGCATAACTCTCGCGCGCCAGCCGCGCCCCTGTCGGAGACACATGTTACGCCCCAACAGTTAACAAAAGAGAAAAAAGCCGAATAATAATATTTTAATTGCGGGCTGTTTCTTCGTGGCAGGGGGTGCACAAAGCGGGCCAGGATTCGCCGAAATCTTCAACGGCGACAATCCATTTCGCCAAATCGAGGCGAATACGGGCATCGCCCGCGAAAACAAAGTTTAAAGACTGCGCGGGCTCTAAAATGATTGCCAATAAATCGAGCATCAGATTGGGACGTTGTTGGTCGATGCCCCGCATCTGAACGGCGCCGACGCCGCCAACCGTCAAAGCGCAACAAATACGCTCGGCAACACCCGCTTCTCCCGCTTCGCGGCACAGGCGCTGGGTGACCATAACAAAGGATTGGGTATCCGGCTGAAACGCCATATCGCAAACCGGCACGATCGCATCCTGCAAGACGGCAGAAATGACTTGCACATCTTCGGCATCCTCGGCGCGCAGTTTCAGCAATTTACGAGTCATGAGATCACGCTGCCGCCTTCACACGTTCGATATTCGCGCCACAGGCGGCGAGTTTTTCTTCCAGCCGTTCATAACCGCGATCAAGATGATAGATGCGATTCAAAACCGTCTCGCCGCGCGCCACAAGACCCGCGAGCGCCAGCGACACCGAAGCGCGCAAATCTGTCGCCATAACCTCGGCCCCGTTCAATAGCGGCACGCCACGCACCAAAGCCGATGAATTATGCACGGAGATATTAGCCCCCATGCGCTTCAATTCCGGTACATGCATAAAGCGGTTTTCGAAAATCGTTTCGGTTATCATCGACGCGCCATTGGCGACGCACATCAACGCCATCATCTGCGCCTGCAAATCGGTGGGAAAGCCGGGATAGGGTTCGGTCATCACATCGACGCCGTTCAGGCCGTCGACACGGCGCACGCGCAAACCTTCGTCTGTTTCGGTGATGTCGATACCCGCTTCGGCCAAAATCGCCGCGACGCTGTTGAGATGTTCCAGCTTCGCGCCGATCAGCTCAAGCTCGCCATTCGTGATCGCGGCGGCCATTGCGAAAGTGCCCGCCTCGATACGGTCGGGCACGACATTATGCCTGGCGGCATGCAGTTTTTCTTTGCCGGTAATCATCATGCGGTCGGAGCCGATACCCTCGATCTGCGCGCCCATCGCTATCAGGCAATGCGCTAGATCGACGACTTCGGGTTCGCGCGCGGCGTTGACGATTGTGGTTTCGCCCTTCGCCAGAGTCGCCGCCATCATCACATTTTCGGTGCCGGTGACCGTCACCATCGGGAAAATAATCTCGGCGCCGCGCAAACCTTCGGGCGCGCGCGCGTGGATATAACCCTGATCGATTGCTATTTCCGCGCCCAGTTTTTGCAAAGCGCTGACATGTAAATCGACCGGACGAGAACCAATCGCGCAACCGCCGGGCAGCGAAACCTTGGCCTCGCCCGCGCGCGCCAGCAAGGGCCCCAGCACCAGAATACTGGCGCGCATTTTGCGCACCAGATCATAAGGTGCCGTTATGCCAGTAAGCTTGGCAGCCTTCAATTCCATCACCTGACCGCTATGCACGCCCGGCGCAGTGCCATTCACGCCGATATCGACGCCCAACTGCCCCAGCAAATTCGACATCGTCACAATATCGGCCAGATGCGGCACATTGCCGAGCGTCAGCGTTTCTTCGGTCAGCAGGCACGACGCCAAAAGCGGCAAAGCGGCATTCTTCGCCCCGCTGATATGAATTCTTCCTTTAAGCGGCTGCCCGCCTTTGATGCGAATACTGTCCATTGATTTATGTTCCTTGTTTCCCTTTATCACATATCTGAAATTACGCCTTCTTCTCCATACGCGGCAGCGTTACCCCTGTCTGCTTCATATATTTCCCGCCGCGATCAGCATAGGAGGTTTCGCACAGACTATCCGCTTTCAAAAACAGGAACTGCGACACGCCTTCATTGGCATAAACTTTGGCAGGCAGCGGCGTGGTGTTGGAAATTTCCAGAGTCACATGCCCTTCCCATTCCGGTTCAAGCGGCGTGACATTGACGATCAACCCGCAACGCGCATAAGTCGATTTGCCGAGGCAGATGACCAGAATATCGCGCGGAATTTTGAAATATTCGACCGTGTGCGCCAGAACGAAAGAGTTGGGAGGGATAATACAAACATCGGTTTTGCGCGTGACAAAACTGTTGTCCGAAAAATTCTTGGGATCGACGATGGCGTTATCGATATTAGTAAAAATTTTGAAATCGTCGGACACGCGCGCGTCATAGCCGTAAGACGACAGGCCGTAGGAGATGACTCCCTTGCGCTGCAATTTTTCCTCGAACGGCGTTATCATCCCCTGTTCGAGAGCCATCTTGCGTATCCAGTGGTCGGGCATAACAGGCATTATTGCGCATCCTTATTGTCATCATTTTCCACCGCGCAAGCTTGCGTTGAAGCGCGACTGCTCTGCGCCTCGCGCAACCGCGACTGCGCTTGGCCTTGCTGCTTACGCTTGCGCAAATTCTCGCGCAAGGCGGCGGCAACGCGGTCTTCGCGCGGCGAAGGTTTTTGTTTGGAATCGGTGTTCATGATTCCTGTTTTAGAAGGTTTTAACGGCAGGTGCTAGGGGTATCCCCTCTCCCGCACCGCGGGAGAGGGTGGCGCGCGCTCTTTCTTGCGCGAGTCGGGTGAGGG
>JBAVWC010000352.1:0-3311 GCA_049697595.1 Alphaproteobacteria bacterium | reverse complement strand
GTCGGCTATGAGGGCGGCTCGCTCGAGCGGCCAAGCTATAAAGACGTCTGCACCGACCTGACAGGCCACGCCGAGGTAGTTGAAGTGGACTTCGATCCTGAAAAGCTTAGCTTCGATCAGCTTCTGGATGCCTTCTTTGCCCTGCACGACCCGACTACTGTCAACCGCCAAGGACCGGACTGGGGTACACAGTACCGCTCAGCCATCTTCTTCCACTCGCCCGAGCAGGAAGCGCATGCTCGCGCCAAGATCGAGCAGCTCACCGCCGAAGGCCGCTTCAAGCCGAAACGGATCGTGACGAAAGTCGAACCGGCGCAGACCTTCTGGCGCGCTGAGGAGTACCACCAGCGCTACCTGGAGAAGCGCGGCCAGGCAAGCTGCCACATCTAGCTGACAGCTAACAACATACTTAAGGTTTCTCTTCGATCGCAGCGACAGGCGCCGTTCCCGGCTCATCGAGCCACAGCCATACAATCCACCAAAGCAGCGCGGCAATGTAAACCACCTTGTTCGCGTTACCCAGTTTTGTCGCCAAGCTGACAAGGTGCTCATACTCCTGCCGGGCATTGGGTTGCGCCGTTCTGATTATCTGTATTACGGTCGCCTGGAGCCGACCGAAGATCACTTGCATCGCCACTGAGGAGATGCCCATTGTCGAGATTCCGATGGCGATCATCTGCGTGTGGCTGCGCCAGCCGGCTTTGAAGTGTCGGCCAAAAATTACCACCAGCAGCCCCAACCCGATTGTCAGTATGGCTACCAGCAGATTGCCTTTCTGCGCTGCAAATTGCATCAGATGCAGCCTGGCGATGATCGTGTCCCATACGAGGTCTTTTTTCGTCAGCCACGGACCCCAGAATGCGAGCACCAAGCCGGCCGCCACCAGCAACCCAGTGGCATTCACAATCCATAAAGAGCGCTTAGCCTCGGCAAAAGCCCGCCGTGCCACCTCCACCACCACAAGCAGTCCCACGATCACTGCCAGGTCGTCCATCGTAATAAGGATTTCCTGCAAGGGAAGCATCGCCATCCGGCCCACGAGCATAACCTCGACCATCAAATGCAGGGCAGACAACACGGTGGCCGTGGTAAACCATGGGTAGCGCCGCATGCGGTCACGACCCATCAAAACCACAAGCAGGACCATTTGTGCCGCAAATGTAAGAGTCCAAAGAACCTGGCGTGCGCCAAAATCAAAATGAAAGTGCATTTATACCTTGTCCGGGCCGCGTGTGAGGTGCTGCGCCGCCACTATCCAGTTTAATCGCTTGATTACGCCTGGGCGCGCTTAATCCACTCGGGCAGGTAAATGGACTTATTCGGGTTGGCGGCAACAATTGACTGGTAATACGCGACGCGCTTGGCCTGAAACGCGCTGACCATCGCGGCGGGGTCGGCCGCATTGGCAGCATTCAGCGTCATCGGGCCCCAGCCGCCATCCTCTTTGAGTTGCGCTGTTCCGGCGGCAAGCAGGCTATTTACGGCTTGCTGCAAACAACGCACCGACGAGCCGCTGCCGCCGTTGACCGCGAAATCGAAGACCCTCATGCAAAGGTCGTCGGAATTCAACTGCGCGTACCAGTTGTTCCAGAAGTGGTTCTGATAGAACTGCTGAACGAGCGGCCCGCGCTGTGTCTGAGGCAGCGCCGCGATTGCTGCGAACTCCGCCGGCCAGGCGCCCGAGTTGATGCCGCTGATGGCAAAGCACGGTCCAGCAACTCCGCTGGGGCATGCGTCCGAAACCTGCGCGCAGGCGCGTGCCGCATCCTCTTTGTTCATCATCCAGTTGTATGCGGTATTCCAGTCTGCCATAGTTCCCCCATTCGCTGAATTTTTGAAAATGAAAGCGGATCAAGCGGAATGAAAGAACTATTAAGTATGGTGCGCCCGGAGAGATTCGAACTCCCGACCTAACGCTCCGGAGGCGTTCGCTCTATCCAGCTGAGCTACGGGCGCGCATATTCAGCATACCGCACTTTGGGTCTCAAACGCGCATCTGGCTTGTCGCGCCGCTACTCGTCGTGCGGCTCATCTTCCAGATTGTCGAGCGCCGAGAGGGCTTCGTCGGGCACATCCCACTGGCGAAGAATCTTATAGATCACGCCAGTCGAAAAGCCGGCAGCAACCAACCGCCGCATCACGCGCGCAGTCTCTTTTTCATTCTCAGGCTTGCGAATGCGCTTGCGCTCCAGGTGTTCACGGGCCAAGGCTTCTTCATTGGTCTCGCCGTAGCGAGCCTCAAGTGTATCGGCGATCAACTGTCCCGCAACGCCTTTCTGCTGCAAGTCCTGGCGCACACGCCGCACGCCGAGTTTTTCATTTTGCTGGCGCAACCGGGCGTAAGTCTCGGCAAAGGCGGCATCGTCAAGGTAACCGTGCTCGCGTAGCCGTGCCAGGACAGCGGCGATGGCAGCCTCGCCTCGCTCACCCGGCTCCATTCGCCTCTGCATCAGCCTCCGCAAATCGGCCTCCGTGCGCATTTGCCGGCCGAGCGAATACACACCGTAGTTGTACAGCCCTGCTTCGTTCAGGAAGGCGCGCGGTTTCGCGGATTTGCGGCCAAAAGGCATGGCAATTACTCCATCGGGATCAGCAAATTAAAGGAGCGAGTTCGCCTCCAATGATAGTGAGTGAAATCGCTGTCCAGGGTAAGAATATCGTTGGAATCGAGTTCGTACGCCTTCTTGATCAGACAAGCATCTACAAAGAACGAAAAGAACGCCTTGAGGTGAGCTGGCGTTGTCCTACATGGGGCACCTGTAATTTGAACAAGTCGAGCGGCTCCTCACAAGAGCAGAATGCGAACGAGAGAGCCGGGCTCAAGGCTGCGGGAGTCTTCAGGAATAACCATGAAACAGTTGGAGCGAGCGAGGGCGACCAAATCTCCTGAGCCGTGCCAGGGGACAAAGGAAACCTGCGGCGGTTGGCCGTCGGCGCTGAAGCTACAAAACGCAGGCAGAAAACGCGTGAGGCCAGCTTTGGCGTGGCGCTCGACGGATGGGGCGAGTTGCGCGAGTGAGAAGCGGGGATAAGATTCTGCGCTGCCGGCGAGTGCGGCGAGGACCGGCGCGGCAAATAGAAGAAAAGTGACGGCAGTGGAGACGGGATTGCCGGGAAGTCCGAAGAATGGGAGTGGCGATGATGCGGGGCGGGGCAGATCGCCAAAGACAGTTGGCTTGCCGGGCTGGATGCGAACGCCGGTGAAGTGGAAGCGTGCCCCGATGCGGGCCAGCGCGGGTTCGACGAGATCGAATTTGCCGGCTGAGACACCGCCAGAGATGAGCAGGAGATCAGCGGAGAAGGCTTGGGCA
>JBAVWC010000351.1:0-1635 GCA_049697595.1 Alphaproteobacteria bacterium | reverse complement strand
GCCTGCGCCACGCGAATCGCAGGGGCCATGTGGGCAAAGCAAGGTTGTGGCCTCAGACGAAGCCACTGTGGTGGAGACCAGCGCGGGGAAGGTGCGGGGATTCAAACGCAATGGTGTTTTTGTCTTCAAGGGAGTTCCTTACGGCGGATCCACATCCGGCGCAAATCGCTTCATGCCGGCAAAGGAACCTGAGCCCTGGACGGGTATTCGCAACGCATTGGCGTATGGGAGGATTTGCACGCAAGAAGATTCTGCCCACTTCAACACGGACGGCAAGAACCTGGCCAACGCCGACGAAGATGCATTCCTGCTTCACCGGGGATGCGCCATCTGGGTGCCTGGCGAAGACTGCCTGCGCGTCAATGTCTGGACGCCGGAGATCAATGGTTCCGGAAAACGGCCGGTGATGGTCTTCATGCACGGCGGCGGTTTTTCCGGCGGGTGCGGCCACGACCTGCTTTCCTATGAAGGTGAGAGCCTGGCGCGTAACCACGATGTGGTTCTTGTAAACCACAATCATCGTTTGAACGTGTACGGGTATCTGAATCTTGAAGCGCTCGGCGGGGATGACTTCGCCTCCTCGGCCAACATAGGAATACTTGACCTGGTCGCGGTGCTCCAGTGGGTCCGAACTCATGTCGGGAGATTTGGCGGCGATCCGAATAATGTAACGATCTTCGGTCAGTCGGGAGGCGGCGGCAAAGTGGCGGCTTTGATGGCCATGCCGGCTGCGAAGGGGCTGTTCCATCGCGCCATTATCCAAAGCGGGCCATTTACCAGGGCGCTTTCGCCGGATTACTCGCAGCAGGTGGCCGAAACGCTGGTGGCCGAGCTGGGATTGCAAAAGTCGCAGGTGAGGGAGTTGCAGAAAATTCCAGTAGACCGCTTATCGGGAGCAGCCGCGGAGGCCATGCGCAAAACGCCCCGGCCGCAGACCGCTCGCCGCGACTCCTTTGGTGAAAGTGGCTGGGGGCCGACCGTTGACGGCCATTCGCTCCCGCTCCATCCTTTCGACCCGGGAGCGCCTGCTATTTCGGCTGATGTTCCATTGATCACCGGCACCAATCTGAACGAGAGCGTCAGCGGTCTCGACCATCCGGGCGCAAACACGATGACAGCTGAGGAAATGAACCGGCGGGTTCGTGACATGTATGGGAGCGACGCGGAGGCCATTATCGAAGCGTACAAGCAGGACTATCCGAATGCGACGCCGTTCGGCCTCTACGCGACCATCGCGACTGCGCGCTGGCGCATTCCAGCCTTCACGCAGGCTGCGAGAAAGGCCGCATTGGGAGGCGCGCCTGCTTACTCCTACATTTATTCCTGGCGCACGCCGGCGCTCGATAATCGTCCCGGCTCATTCCACGCATGTGAGATTTCCTTTGCTTTTGACAACGCTGAGATTTGCGACCACTACAGCACGGGCGATCCGGCCGCGCTTGCTTTGTCAAAGCAAATGAGCACGGCATGGGTCAGCTTTGCGCGAACCGGCAATCCAAACCACAGCGGGCTTCCTCATTGGCCGAGTTACACGCAAGAGGCTCCCGCAGCCATGTACTTCGACTCGCCCTGTGCTGCGCGGAGCAACCCGGAAGGCAAGGGACTGGAGATCATAATGCGGTCGCAGTCATAGGA
>JBAVWC010000350.1:0-15014 GCA_049697595.1 Alphaproteobacteria bacterium | reverse complement strand
CGTTAGAGGCAGGGCGCAAGTAACAGTCGTGTCTGGCAAAATGCCCGACACGACTGAGGTTGTGGGGCAACTTGCCCCAAAACCCTTGGCAGGGCTGCCGCCCATGCACCTGCAACACCCACATTTTCCCCGTTGACCCGCGCACCGTTTTCACCATTTTCTGTCCAGCTGCGGCGGAGGCAGGAAAAAACCTGTCTGGCGCTTGAAACCCCGTGCCATAGGCGGTTCGTGTGGCAGCATCACCCATAATATGTGGCTGCCCCTTGTTTTGTTGTGGCGGAATTGCAACTACATCCCAGCATGTGAGCCTATTTCCAATTATCTGCATGGGTGCGCGTTGACTCAACCTGTTCGCCCATGCAGTCATATCGGCGGTGTTGGCAGGTGTCGGCACTGGGGCTTAAGAACCTCTATTCCACTAGCGGCTAAGACATCTTTAGCCGTCAGGAGTCTGAAACTTGTTTTTCACCCTCGCAAAATCTGATGAAGGCAACAGCATGTGGCAACGCATGTCCCCTCGTTGTGCCTGCAATCTGTTCTGATTGGTTCTGAGAAATAAGCGGAAGATTTCATTGGATGTCGCCTTTCGGTCTTTATGGCCGGAGGGCGACGCTATGTCCAAGCGTTCGCGCCAAAAGCGTCGCGCCGTTTCTAGTGGAGCGGTTCTTAACCTCCGGTCACCAAGGCTAACCCCTTGGTGGCTTGGTTAAACCCTTGAACGGAGAAATGAACTATGAATAAACACGCAATAAGTTTAGCCGCCTTAGCCGTCGCCATGTTCGGCGCCAGCGCAGCGCAAGCCGCCGATCTGCCTATCTATGGAGAATTGAAATCCGGCATATCTTTTCAGAGTTTGGATAACGTAACGAATACAACAGATGTGGCCAATCCCGCGCCAGTTGCTACTACGAGTCAAGGCAACACTGTCGGCGCTTTCGGTGCTGCCGCCGGTCTGAATTTTGCGAAGTGGGGTGCTCCGGTACGTGCTGAAGTCGAATACGATTACCGCACGGACTTCGGCTACAATCCAAACCCCAACTTTACGAATGCAGGAATTCCAACCAAATCAACAAACACGTTGAATACTCAAACCGTGTTGTTCAACGGTTACTATGACATTGATACCGGCACGAAGTTCACGCCTTTTGTTGGCGGTGGTTTAGGCTTTGCCATTAATGATGTCAGCGGCACAGGATCACTTCCAAATGGGGCGCTCTCTTCCAATTACTCATCCTCAAACACTTCCTTCGCATGGGCACTCGGTGGTGGCGTCAATTACGCCATTGATACCCATTGGAGCATTGATGCCAGCTATCGCTATGTTGGCCTCGGCAAGGCCGATTTTGGCAACAGCTCTGCCAGCATGAGCGGCAATGTAAGCAGCAACGAAATTCTTGCAGGGCTCCGCTACCAGTTATAAATTGATGCGCCGCCAGCCGAATGCAAGTTGTGTTCGGTTGGCGTTCTGCGTTAGTTTATAGATGTTGCTTTCATTTTCTATACCATGCGGGCTAAGCATCAAGGGAGCACCATGAATAAAAAGCTTTTGCTTGTGGTCTTATGTGGATTTTTGGGCGCGTGTGCCCCTCAAAATCAAGCGACCCTCTATAATGATAATGTATCCGTGATGAAAGAAGCGGCTAAATCCTGCAGCGAGACTTTCTTCCCTAGGGTCGATACGACGACCTGTATATATGACAAAAGTAAGCCGATTTTAGAAGAATCTGGATTCAAGGATATGGATTTGCTTGAGGAACAATATCAGGAATCATTGCAGAATGCGCGGCTATTTGACGCAAAGATAATTAGCCTTTCTCCCGAACAACGTCATCAGATTGAAGCACAAAGAACCGACGCTAAGATTAAAGAACGCTATGAGCAACTTGTGGCCAAATTCAAGCCGCAAGACGAAGTCCGCGCCCGCCATATTCTGGTCAATACCGAGGCTGAAGCCGAAGACATTATTGAGCAACTTAAGGACGGCACCGATTTTGCCAAGCTGGCGGAAGAGAAATCGAAAGACGCCGGATCGGCTAAACACGGAGGCGATCTGGGGTATTTTGCACATGACGCGATGTTGAAGCCTTTTGCCGATGCCGCCTTCGCCATGAAAGTAGGCGAAATCAGCGAAACACCGGTCAAGACGACCTATGGCTATCACATCATCAAAATCGAAGATCGGCGCAAATCTTCTTTCCCTCCTCTTGCTGTGGTCAAGAGCCGGATCGCCGCCCAACTACTGGAGGAAGTATCTAAATCCCAAGGTTGGTATTCGGCGTTTGAAAAATACACGTCGAGCAATAATGCGGCCTACAACGAATTTATTTATAATGTTCGGAAACGTGATGCGGTAAGACTGCAAGAACACCAACGATCAATGATGAACATGGCAACCGCTATGAATGTTATGGCTGGTGGTATGGGTTCAATGGCAAATTCATACCAAGCGAGTGCTAATGCTTACGGCAATGCGGCGGCGACACCAACATATGATGCACAAGCCAATGCCAATTATTGGCAGCGTCAGGGTCAGATTGACCAACAAAACATGCAGAGCTTGCAGAGTAGCCAAAATTACCAGCCATCCGCGCCTTCTGGTATAGGGCAAGGCGCAACGGGTTGGGATGGAGGAACCTATGTTCCTGTCAATCCGTCAATGAGTCCAGGGCTAGCTCCCAACGGATATGCTCAATGATTTTTTACAGCATGGATTCCCATAATCACAGGAGATATGACCATGAAAAAATTACTGTTTGCTGCCATTGCAAGCATCGTTCTTGTTGGCTGCTCTCACAATCTAACCATTGTCGGGCGTGATGCAGGACAGACTGGCTCTGGTGTTGCGGATGGCATTCAATCTGGAACTCTAACGGTAACCCTGAATAACAAAACTTATACGGGTGATTGGGTATCGGCTATGGAAGGTTTTTCAGGTCAGGGTTCAGCTTTGCTCAGTGCAAAAGATGGTAGCCGACTGCATTGTGAATTTACAGCCGACCATTTTTCAGGCTATGGCACTTGTGAAGACGACAAAAAGAAAATTTACGATGTGCAAATTCACTGATTATGTATGCGAATTGGAGGGCTTATGGAAAGCAATGACTGCGAACACATGGCTTTTGCCTGTCGCGTAATGACGTTTTGAAATTGAGAAAAACAGATAGAGCGGGGATATATCGCGTCCGAGCCAAAATTGGGGTGTCCCCCTTAGTCGGGAACTAATTTTCAATAAGTTTAGCCTCGGCGCAAGTTCCTTTGATAATGACAGGGGGTGAATCTACTCCCGTGATGACATTGATCTGGTGGTGTGCGCCGCCAGTAATCTCTTGGCGGGACATTTTTGGGAGATGAAATTCACAGACCGACATGAAGCAGTCAAACGCCGCCTTTGGGTTTTCTTCGGCAATTTTTTCCAGCCAGCCCACAAGGCGATGCGCGTTGCCGTCCACGAACTGTTTAATCGCCTCGCGCCCCTGAAGCGTTGCCTTGTTTGGAGTGCCAGCTATTCTGCCTCCGGTCTTTCTTCCAGCCGTCATGATGTAAAAACCTCTACTTTAGAGTCCATACTGCCACCGCTCCGGCATCCATCGTTTTGCGCTGGAACGTCTGGACAACGCCACCGCCGCAATCAATCACCGCCGCGTCTTTACTTATATCACAAACGCTGCGCCCCGTCAGCAAAGCTATAAGCCCCATCCCGTCATAACGGCACTCAGGCGCATCAGGATCGACCCCAAAAACATCCGTGGCCTTCCAGCCCAATGCCGCCGCCCCACGTCTCCACCGATCCAGAAACAGCCCACCGTCGTTTACAATCTGTGCCCAGCGCTCCGGCGCGTATGTTGTTGGCGGTGGTGGCATCCTGTCGAGCGTAGCAAGGCCCTCAGCCCATTCACGCGGTACGCCATTGGCTTCAATAATGGCAGCGCGTTCGTCAAAATCGTCGCGATCAAGGGCTTGTATCGGCGCGGCAGCAAGCAAAACCCGGATGATGTCCGGCTTATGTGCCTTCACCTGTTCGGCGAGTGTGTGGGGCGCGGCGACGCGCAATCCTTCCGGTGGTAACAGTTCTACTGTCCCGCCAGCCGCTTTCACCGCCGATAGAATCCTGAAGGCTTCTGTCATTAGATTACCTCCTCCGTCCATTCGCTCTCAGATTCAAATTGTTTTGTTAAATCCGTATCTGCGGCAGCGTGTGGCATAGGGGGCATAGGGGGCATGGGGTCAGGTGATGCCTCATACCCCCTATGATGCCTATGCTCTGCCGCCCCTCCGTTGCAGTTTTCAGAATTTGTTTTTTGAAGCTGGTATTTATCCGCCCCCCATTTGCCGGAATCGCTTCGGGTTAGGACAAAGCCGCCCAAGCGCGTATCTTCCAGTTTTTGTAGCCGCGACGCCAGATATTGACGCCCTCTATTTTGAGGATCGACAATGGCACGGACGCTTTCAAGCAATTGAGCCGCAGCGGTAGGTGTGTCGCGGTGCGCCTCCCACCATGCGGTGAACAATTCCATAATAGCGCGACGCCTAGGATCATTTGCTTTTGCCGCCGTCGTTTTTTTGGCTGGGTCAGAACACCCCAAGGCCAATAACGGATCACGACACCAACGCTCCCATTGCTCAAAACTGCCAAGCGATTTACCCTTTTTTATTGCGGTTTCGTTTTGCCGTCCCCATCGCCAGATCGTCAGCGCCGCCGTCAACAACATGCCTCGGTTTGCGAGCGTGTCGTTCAACAAATTGCCTTTGAATGGACGCGATTCAGGGTCTTCAACTCCCGCATCAAGTTCAACGGTTATGAAGCGGCGGTTTAAGTCTTCCGATAAAACAAGCCCGTTTCCCGTCACAGCGATAAAGGCCGTCGAGTTGAGTTTTAGTATCTCCGATGTTCCCATGCGACGGGCGGAAGCCGGACGCTCTGTGATAACGCTTGCCAGAACATCAGATTTAAGCGTTTTGCCGTTCATGTTGTCGAGGAACAAGACCGGACTGGCTCCAATCAAGTCTGCTGTAATGCGCTTGTCCAGTTCTTCGGGCGTTCCGCCGTCAGTGATAGCATGAGGATGCACCCCGAATGCGATTAGGCAGATCATGCGGACGAAAAGCCCCTTGCCTGTTCCCGCACCCGAAAATGACGGCGCAGAAACTTTCAGTGCTGGGGAAAGTTGCAAGGAAGC
Organism: Alphaproteobacteria bacterium; assembly: GCA_049697595.1. Taxonomy (GTDB): domain Bacteria; phylum Pseudomonadota; class Alphaproteobacteria; order UBA9219; family UBA9219; genus CAIXLI01. The sequence goes on along the minus strand of JBAVWC010000350.1, from coordinate 9,837 downwards.
GCGACAAATGACGGTCAACAAGGCGACGAGCGCAGCCGATTCATCTTCACGCGGCTGCTTGGCAATGTCAGTGACGAAAACCCCAAGGGCTTCGTCAAAGATTCTTTCTGCATCAGCAAAAGCAAAAGTGCGTAGCCACTTACGTATTATCATAAGCGCAGCTTCGGCATCTTGTTCCGTGGATTCTTCCAACACCGTGACGGACGGGACATTTTCACACCAGAGTCTTGTCGTCTGATCGTATCCATTGGCCGCACGGATGTTACCCGTTTCATCCAGCAAGGGCGCGGACGTAATGCCGTCCAATGGACGCAACCCACAGTCGCCAAGATCAAGGTATAGTTTTGCCACGCGATCCGACAAGGTTGCGAAGTGCTGTTCCATGAGCCCGATTGGCGACACCCTCCAATACCAAGGACGAGCGTGTCGATGTGTTGCGTTCACGACGCTTTCGACAGTCATAAGGGCGACAACATGGCCGCCTTTCTGTGGATCAACCATTAAGCGCGAGGGCTTGCCTCTAAAAAACAGGTTCAGGTCGTCGGCTAAAAGATCGGCAACATCACGCGCCGTAGCGGGAAGATCATCTTGTTTCACCTCCAATTCAACGCGCCTATCTGAATTTTTTGTAATGCCTTGTTCCGCTTCAGAAATGCTGCGACGGCTCTTTGCCGCTTTGACTTCACGCCAGAGCGCCCTTACACCAATCCGTAAACCAACAGCGGTTTCTTTTATGCGTTGATCGCAAACGGCGTTTGGTAAAAGGGACAGCTCATCGGCAACAGCCTGTATCTTTTCTAGTTCAACCTGAACCTCGACGGCTTTATCGCTAAACGGTTCCGCCGCCGCAATCATAGCCTGAACTGCCTCGATCCCATCGCGTTGCAAGAGAGCGTTTGCATCCTTTACGCCATCTGGCGGAATGGCGAGACGCACCAGAACACCCCGTTTTACCAAGGCAAGAGCGGCTTTGTTTGCGCCCTGCATCCCCGCTCTGTCTTTATCACATACCAGAACGACAGTTTTTGTGTCCGGCTGCAAATAGTCAGCAACGCGATACAATGTCCCTGCGCCAGTCGTACAGATCACCGCCGCTTCGGGCTGCGCGACTGCCAGAGTTATGCTGTCCTCCTGTCCCTCACAGGCGAGACATATTTCCCCCTCCTCTCGTATGACTGCCACACCACCCTTGCCAAATGATTTCTTCGGCTTCTGCATATTGGCTTTGCGCCCGTCCGTTGAGAGAAAAACAGCAGCGAGCCCGCAAACAGTTCCGTCGGGTGTTTTCTTCGCTAACACCAACGCGGGGTGGGAAGCACCAACCGAGAAAGAATATTTCACGGCGGGGTGAAACAATACCGTTGGCGGCCACCCTTCTATTGGTTTTGGGATTTTTCTCCCTTCCACCAGATAGGCGTCAAACAATGGATCGTCAGCAACCGCCTCAGAAAGAATAGCATTGGAAATTGCAACTTTCTTTTCGTTATCAGGGTCGGATTTTCCCGATATTGTTTGCCCGGAGGAAGCGATTACGGCTTCGCTGATCGGGAGACACATGCTGTTAATATCCATAGCGTGTGTCCTCCATACCAAGCATCGCGGCAACACGGCGGGCGGCCTCGCCCTGACTGACATCAGCTAGATATGCCGCAAGGCTGATAATATCACCGCCGCGAGCATCACTCGCAAAATCTGCCCATCGGCCAGTTGCTAGATTGATAGAAAACGATCCTGCGTGTTGATCTGCGCGTCGCGGATTCTTTGCCACCCACTCATTGCCTATGCGTTTTCCATCTGGCAACCAGCGCGGCAGGATAACCAGCGATGCACCAAGCGCGGCTCGATTTATGGCTTGGAAATCAATCTGGTTTTTGTTATGTTGGGTCAGGTAATTTTGAGAAGCCGCCCCGCCGCAAACGGGGCGTTTTTCATTGGGCTGCATGATGACCTCCATTATTCGTGGAGAGCGCAGCAAGCCAGCGCTCGGATTCGGCGCGGGTCACACCAGTCCGGCGACCTCGCTTTATAATTGAAAGGCGCTTTGCCTGTATTTCCCTGTAGAAACTTGTCCGAGAAATTGCGTAGCGCTGGCAAAACTCGGCAACAGGATAGATTTCACGTTCCATTTTGACCCCCAAAATACACACACACCATGTGGTGCTTCTTGAAATATTACCGCATATAACTGTTTGAAAAACAATGATAATATAACAATACACCCACGCACAGCCACGCACATCTACGCACACCTACGCACACAATATGCTTGACAATAGTATCCTTGCGCGATACTATGTTTGCATGATACGCAGTTTCAGAAAGCGCAATCCTGCTAGCGAGATTTTTGAGGGTTATTTTGTCAGAAGCATAGACAAAGCCGTTCAGAAGCGAGCGCATTTGAAACTTTTGACGCTTCACTATGCCGTGCGCTTGGAAGATTTACGCATCCCGGCGGGGAATAATCTGGAAGCCATGCGCGGCGACAGACAAGGGCAGCACAGTATCCGCATTAACGATCAATGGCGTATCTGTTTTATTTGGGACAAGGGCGGCGCGGAGGATGTTGAAATTGTCGATTACCACTAAGGGGGAAGCTATGACACGCAAACGGGATATTAAACCAGTACATCCGGGGCATCTTTTGGCTGAGGAGTTCATGCGCCCTTCCAAGGTGACGCAGTACAGGCTTGCCAAGGATACGGGGCTGTCACCGATACAGGTTAGCCTCATCGTGCGCGGCAAGCGGGCGATTACCGCTGAAACAGCCTTGCGGCTGGGACGGTTCTTCGGCATGTCCGCCGAGTTTTGGATTAATGCACAGGCGCATTATGACTTGCTCTCCGTCAAAGCACCGATAACTCGTGCCATTGAACGCGAAGTTACGCCTCTTGAAAGCTACGCACACGCTTAACACGACGCGGCTTCCATGCTAACCTCCGCCAAAGCACACCGCATGAACGAACGGCGCGATGGCTCTTTGCGGGGAGAGTTTTCAGCGACCAAACTTAGCCGCGCCAAGGTAGTTATAGCAAGAAATAAGACGCTTGCTGAATTTCATTTGGTAACCCATATTTGGGGACAGTAACCACTAGTACGGCTCCTAAAATGACGGCTGAAATCTCGGTAATGAATAAAAGTGGTGTCGCATTGGCTGCGGACAGCAAGGCAACCGTTCGCATTCAGGGCGTCATAAAAACACATGATACCGCAAACAAATTATTCACGTTGTCAAAGTATCACCCCGTGGGAATAATGATAAATGGCAACGCTGAATTTATGCAGACCCCATGGGAAACACTCATTAAAATTTATAGAGAGAAACTTAAAGCAAAGTGCCTGCCAGTTCTTGAAAAATACTTGGATGATTTTTGTCTTGCCCTTGTGGCAGACTATGGGTTTAGCGAAGAAAGCCAAGAAATAAATGCGTATTTCCTTTTTTGTGATTTTTTAGCACCCCTGCTGCAATCAGCGCAGGAGTGTTTAAAACAAGGAAAAACGCCCGATGAAGCCCTAAATGAAACAATTGCGTCCTATAACGAGCAAGCGCTTTCCACGGCAGACTGCCAATCATTGTCCGGCATTAGTTCGGAAAACATTATCTCATTATACAGCGAAGAGATTGATGTCGCGATTGCCGATAACTTTGGTGGTGTTGATGAAATAAAACGCTCACAACTCAGGGAATACCTTTCAAAAATAATTTTAAAGGACGTTTTTTCTGGAAGCTGTTCGGAAGTTGTGATTGCAGGGTACGGCAACGATGAAATTTTTCCGTCAGTAAAAGCATACCGCGTGGACGGCATTATAGCAGGAAAGCTAAAGTTTGCCGTTTCACACGAACGGAAAATCACCATCGGCAAAGAGGGTTGTGCGTCCGACATTCACCCGTTTGCGCAAAGAGAAATGGTTGATCGGTTCATGTTGGGCGTTGACCCAATATACGCTCGATACATGGAGCATGGTTTTAACGTAATTTTGCGACAGGTTATTGAGGGATTGGTTCAGAAATTGGCAGCGGAAGATTCTGAGAAAAAAACACAGATATTAGAGCAAGTACAAAAAGGAGCCGACACCATGATGGAGAAGTTTTTTGGACAAATTCATAGTTATAGTTACAAGGCCTTTGCCAAGCCTGTGCTTGATATGACACAGCTTTTGCCAAAAGAAGAGTTGGCGCACTTGGCGGAATCGTTAGTAAATCTTACATCTTTTAAGCGGAGAATGTCCTTGGATGCTGAGTCGGTGGGAGGGCCTATAGATGTTGCTGTTATATCTAAGGGCGATGGTTTTGTATGGATAAAAAGGAAGCATTACTTTAATATAGAATTCAATAGGTCATTTATGGATAATTACTTTCGTAACCACATAGATGGGAAAGGGGAAACGGCACATGACCGCAGAAAAAAAAGAGCCGAATAATCTTTCCGATATAATCGCGGCTATCAATGCTACTCCTTTCAAGGTGGCGAAGCCAGTTGTTGGTATTGATCCAGAAAAAGATGCAGCGCGAGATGTAGCTGAATCGATTCAAAAATTTCGTGAAGATTTGGATAGGGTTCGAGTAGCCTGATTGTCTTGTTAGGAAATCCTGTCGGATTTTGCTATTTCCGCGGCCGCATTGACGTTACGTTATCGCCCTTATCCTTCACCGAAGGCGTAGCGCAATATCGCGCCCATGCGTCCATCATCAGGCGGCGCTTGTCGAATAGATCGCTCCGTCGATAGGCAGCCTCTACCTTGTCGCCCACCGCGTGAGCCAAAGCCGCCTCTGCTACCTCGCGGGGGAAATTGGTTTGCTCTGCCGTCCAGTCGCGGAATGACGACCGGAAGCCGTGAACCGTTATGTCGCGCCGTTTCATGCGCCGGAGCAAGGCCAGCATCGCCATATTGGAAAGGGGCTTATTCGGTTTAAATCCGGCAAAGACAAAACCGTTTCGAATCCCGCCAAGGGATTCTAACAGCTTCACCGCCGCCTTTGACAATGGCACACGATGTTCACGTCCGGCCTTGATCCTATCGGCGGGAATAACCCAAATGCCCTTCACCAGATCAATTTCATCCCATGTTGCGCCTGTCGCCTCACTGGTACGGCAAGCGGTCAGAATGGTGAACGCCATTGTTTTTGCCGCCGTGCCTTCCTGCTCTTTCAGGGCAGTCATAAAATCGCCAACCTTTTCATAGGGTAGGGCTGGCTGGTGTTTAATCCTTTGCGTTTTTGAACGCTTAGGCAAAAGGTTTTCGAGGTGGCCGCGCCAACGTGCCGGATTTTCGCCCCTGCGGTATTGCCGCGTAGCCGCCCAATCCAGAATAACCTCGATCCGCCCCCGCAAGCGGGATGCCGTTTCAGGCCGCGCCGTCCACAGGGTTTCCTTCTTGCCGAATGCCTTTTTCTTTTGCTCCAAAACTGCGGTAATCAGGGCAAGATCAATTTTTTGCACAGGCAAATCGCCCATAATGGGGTAGGCATAGGTTGCCAGCGTGTTACCCCATTGTTGGGCATGTTTGGCATTGCGCCAGCTTTTCTCGTGAGCCTCGATATAGGCTTGAGCGCATTCCTTGAAGGTTTTGGCATTTGCGCTATCGACCTTCTTTTGCGTCAGGGCGTCGTCACGGGCGGCGATAGGGTCAATCTTGCTGGCTAACTGTTTGCGGCAATCGGAGGCTTTGTCCCTTGCATCGGCCAGCGTTAGGGCGTGGAACGCACCCAAGCCCATTTCCCGCGCTTTGCCGTCCAGCATATAGCGGAGCACCCAAAACTTGCCGCCGCTGTCCTTGACGCGCAGGCAAAGCCCACCGCCATCTGAATAAAGCCCCTTCTGCTTAATCCGCGAAACGGTAATGGCAGATAGCTTGCTGGTGGTGCGCGTCATGGATAACCCCTTTTTTAAGTCCCACAAATAGTCCCACAAACAAGAGCGTGATTAGGCGGAACACTGTGGGGCATCTAGGCACAGGATAATCCATAAAATGCCATATATACAAGCTATAAATCGCACATTCGGCACATTGGGGGTTTGTGGGACACAATAGGTAAGGCGGACACCCCATCCGCCAATTATGCGTTCCACTTGGTTCCAGAACGCTCCAAAAACCCAATAAACATTAGGGTTTTTTCAACTTTTCCCTCCTATAATGATCTTCATGGTTCCACTCTATCCCGCGTTTTTGGGGATACTTTTGGGGATACCTGTTTGAGGGGCAAAAAAATGTATCCCCAAAACTCGTTTAGTGCCTGTCCCATCGGCACAAACTGAACGTCAAAAAACGCTTTTTCAATGTGAATGTTCACGGGAAAAAAAATAGCCCGTCTCATCTTCAAAAAAACAAGGAGCCGGTCATGTACCTAACCACCAAAAAAATCGACAACGCCAAGCCAAAAAAGAAGATTTTCTATATGTTTGACGGCAATGGCCTCTATCTTCAGGTGTCGCCCCAAGGCGGCAAATACTGGCGATTCAAATATCGTTTTGACAATAAAGAGCAGCGTATAGCCTTCGGCGTTTATCCCGATGTATCCCTACAGGAAGCCCGTGAGAAGCGTGAAAAGGCAAGAAAACAGGTCGCGGCTGGAATTAACCCTATCGCCGACAAAAAGGATCAGCGGCGCATGGCGGCGATTAGTGCCGAAAACACTTTTGAAACCATAGCCCGTGAATGGCATGAACTGAACAAAGATAATTGGCATGCCATTTACCGTGGTCATATTATTCATCGTCTGGAAATGGATATTTTTCCTCAAATTGGAAAGATGCCGATAACCAGTATCAAGCCGTTGCACATTTTGGATGCCTTGCGCCTGATTGAAAAACGAGGAGCAGAGGAAGTTGCGCGTCGCACACTGCAATATTGCAGCCAAGTTTTTCGTTATGCGATTATTACCGAACGCGCTGAACGCAACCCCGCGCTTGATCTTAGAGGAGCGCTCCGACCAATGAAACACGGGCATTATGCAGCGATAGAGATAAATGAAATGCCCGATTTTCTGCAAGCCCTTAGTCGTAATGATGCGAGATTATTTCCACAAACCCGTGATGCTGTTCAATTGTTGATGCTGACTTTTGTTCGCACAGGAGAGTTGATCGGGGCAAAATGGAAGGAATTCGATCTTGAGAAGGCCGAATGGAACATTCCCGCTGAACGTATGAAAATGCGGCGTCCTCATTTTGTGCCATTGTCACGGCAAGTGCTGGATATTCTGAAAGAACAATACAAGGTGACCGGGCAATGGGATTGGGTATTTCCTAATCAGTCGCACCCCAAAAAACACATGAGCAATAATACAGTTTTGGGGGCTATTGCGCGCCTTGGCTACAAAGGCCGCATGACAGGCCACGGCTTTCGTGCTCTTGCAATGTCCACGATCAAAGAAAAACTTGGGTATCGACATGAAGTTATTGACCGTCAGTTGGCTCATGCTCCCCGCAACAAAGTCGATGCTGCTTATGATCGCGCCCAGTTTCTTGATGAGCGTCGAGTGATGATGCAGAAATGGGCGGATTATCTCGATACGGTCGCTGCAAATGGCAAAGTCATCCATGTAGATTTCGAGCAAGCCGCAGAATAAGAAAGGAAACCATCATGCAAACAATCGAAGATTTTGAAGAACACGCCCGGCAATTGCTGCGGCAGAGAACCAGCATGCTCGAAGATGAAATCCTCTCCTTCTGGCGCGTATATGAGCCGAAAAAGGTCGAGGAATTTTTGTTCCATAAAATGTTGAGGAGATCGCTGAAACAGCAAGCCAGCGATTTGCTTGCCGTTCAAAGAACTATGGAAACAATGGAACATCTGCCGCCGCCTTTGGCGAAGATGGAGGCGTGGCGGAATCTGATGCGGATTGAAGAGGAAGAAGACGAGGCTGACAAAGAAGCGGATTGGGGGCCGTGGAGGGAGGAATACATCAAACTTCTCTACAAAGAGGGGTGAGCGGCCTTTTCCTTGGCATCGCCTGACACGCACCGGCACAAAGGGATGAAATATATTTTCATGTGTGGGTTTTTTCCTTGATTTTAGGTTTCTTATTTGGTATAGTTTTTTCTATAATGACGGACTCGTGTGAGTAGAGCCGGAGATCAAGAATATGCCGCCCCAAATGTATTGGCGCGGCTTTTCTTTTGCCCAAATTTTAGAAAATGCCGGTCAGGTATTCCTGCGCGGCGCTGGATTAATCTGGAACGATATGGAACGGACGGAGTAAATATATTTACAAAACCGCATTTTTGGCTTGATTTTAGCCCTCTTTTTGTATATGGTGATAGTTATATTAGCGCTTCGTGCGTCAAGAGAAAGAGACGCAGAACCAACCGCCCGCAAGGCGGTTTTTTTACGCCCGCTTTCTACCCTGCGCGTGAACATTTTTCGATAATCACGGAGCAGACATTGTCGCGGAATTGAAGATCGACAGCTTTGGGGCTCATGTTGCGATTGAAGATGTCGTATTCGATCACCGCATGAGGTGGGATTCCTCCTTTAATCTGCTCAAACAAAACCCGCATGCGGTGTTTGCGCTCCCGATAGACCGGATCATTAAAACCCATTGTTTCGACAATCACTATAACATGCGTGCCGTTTCTACGATGGCAGCGTAATACGAAATCCGGCCTGCATACTTCGCGGGCGTCATCCGTTTTGACAGACCCAAGATCGAACATCGGTTTTTCAATGGTGACGGAGATACCATGATTTTTAGACAGCCAGTTACGGCATTCGATCAAAAGATCAAGTGTTTGGCGCTCCAACTGGCTATCGACCAGCATGAGCTTGCTCCAATGATAACAAGGGTGGGCATAGGCATTGTAAACTTCTACCTCTTTTGACTCCCTTGTCGGGAAAGTCATTGCTCCGATAACAAGATAAGGTGCGCGGCGCAGATTTTCCTTTTCGGCAAAGACCGCCAGATCACCGAAAACCTTGATGGGTTTCTTGTCTTCACGGGAGGGATAAAGGGTTTTGTCCTCGACCTTACCGAAAGTTTCGATGAACAGGCCGCAGGGGCGTGGCCATTCTGGCGACCTTGCCGCTTCCAATCGTCGTTTAAGTTCGTAAAATTCCGACAGAGATGTGGCGATCCAGTCCAGCAAGGATTTGTCCGGCGCAACGGAAAATTTGAGAGCGGCCTGAAGGATGTGCTCGATCTGCCGATCCTCACGGGGACGCAGGGGTTCCGTCGAGAAGATACGGTCGATTTTTGCTTCATGCAAAAGATTGAAAAGGATTCTGGCCAGTTTGGGGGACTGGCTGCGCGTGTAAATGTGCGAATTTGTAGTGGATGGTTGCTCATCCCCGTCTTTGAAATCCGGCACGAGTTTAAGTTGGCACTCATTTTTGCGGAACGGGCGCCATGTTTGCACCAATTGTTTTTGTTCTTCGGGTTCATAAGCAAAGTCGCAACTATCATGGTGCAGCGTTCCCTTGCCGCCGACTTTTTCCTCGCGCCTTATATGTTTGCCGTTGACAAGAAACAACAGAGGGGAACGTTCCGCACCGGGACGGCAATCGCAGAGAAAGCAGCCTTGCTTTCCATGATAGACCTCGACGACCCTTGCTCCCTCGCTTCGATAGCGTTCTTCGGCAAAGCGGCCAAAGGCGCGACGAAGTTTCCGGTCGTGGTCTTCCGGCAAAGGAACCGGAGAGCCAAGAGAACGAAGGAAGGAAAATTTTAGCATTGCGTTGACTGGCGGTTAAGCGCCTCCCATGCTTCGCAAGACAAATAATTTACAACAAAAAAGCAAACTTATTATGAAGGCCGCAGAACTACCTCTGCATCAACTCATAACCCTCTGAAAATATTCCAGCAATTACCCGCCGTACCATCGGCGCGTAGTAGCCCGCCCACAT
>JBAVWC010000349.1:0-3613 GCA_049697595.1 Alphaproteobacteria bacterium | reverse complement strand
CCGCTCATCGGGCCTGACGCATCGCAGGCGACTAAGACAGACGGATGAATCTCGCCGAAAATCGCCAACACATTCGGCCCTAAACGCAAGACGCCCGAACGGCCCGGATGATACCAGGCGGGCGCATCGGTTGTTATTTGTAAGGAAGCCACAGGCGCGCCAGCGGCAGCAAGTGCTGCAAGCGCATCGCCCTTGGCATCAAACGCATCGACGGCGCGGACAGGATTCGCCCAATGGCGCGGCGTGGTTCCGGTGCGCAGGGTTGTGGCGACTATGTGTTGCCCTTCCGGCGTCTGGCCTTTGAAAACGGGACCGATTTCGAACAAAGCGGCATCGGCAAAGCCACGATCTGCGTTGCGCTTGGCCGCGAGAATCAAATTGCCGAGGATCGACGGGCGCATGACATCCAGATCGCTGCTGATCGGGTTCATGATGCGCAAATCGTCGCGCACTTCGCCGAATTGCGCGGCTACCGCGCTGGGCATAAAGGACCAGGTGACAGCCTCCATCAAGCCTTGCGAAGCCAAAGCGCGGCGGGCGTTGTGGATGCGCGCATCTTGCGCATCAATCGCCGATTTGGTGATGACATGCGGGCGGCCTAAAGATGTAACCGGCAGATGCTCATAGCCTTTGACGCGGATGATTTCTTCGATCAAATCGGCGGCACCGTCGATATCGGGACGCCAGCTTGGGGCCGTGACATGCAGCATGCCATCTTTGTGTTTAACATCAAAGCCAAGGAGGGTCAGGATTTTTTCCTGTTCCGCTTCGGCGATATCGACACCGCTAAGTTTCAAACATTTCTTGGGGTCGAGTTCGGTTATGTTTTCAGGCGCGAAAATCTTGCCAGCGATTTCCAGTTTGCTCACCACTGTTTCCGGCGTGCCGCATAATTCCAGAATAAGTCTGGTCGCCAGTTCCGCGCCCGGCACAGTGAACAGTGGATCAATACCGCGCTCGAAACGATAACGCGCGTCAGAGGAAATTTGCAACGCGCGTCCGGTCAAAGCCGTGCGAATGGGATCAAAATAAGCGGCTTCGAGAAGAATGTCGGTGGTGCTGTCATCGCATGAACTGCTGGTGCCGCCCATAATGCCAGCAAGACCCAAAACGCCGCTCTCGTCGCTGGTGACCGTCATGCCCTGTTCGATTGTATAGCCCTTGCCATTCAGGGCTTCAAAATTTTCGCCGCCTTTAGCAGCATGTACGCGCAAATTGCCTTTGATCTTTTTCGCATCGAACACATGCAAAGGCCGCGCGCAATCGAATGTCAGGTAATTGGTAATATCGACCAAAGCCGAAATCGGGCGCAAGCCTATGGATTGCAAGCGGCGTTGCAGCCATTCCGGGCTCGGCTTGTTCTTGATGTTGCGGATTATGCGATAGGCGAAAAGCGGGCATGCTTTATCGCCCGCAGGGAAATCCAATGTGACCTTGATGCGGCTTGCCTCTGTTCCGGCAACAGGCGTGGTGTCGGGCATTTTCAGCTTGCCCATACCAGCGGCGGCCAGATCGCGCGCAATGCCCAGAACACCCGCGCAATCGGGGCGGTTTGGAGTGAGGTTGATTTCAATCACGGCGTCGTCATAGCCGCCATAGGCGGCAAAGCTGCCGCCAACAGGAGCATCAGCACCTAATTCCAGAATACCGTCATGCTCGTCGCCGATACCCAATTCATCGACGGCGCATAACATGCCTTGCGATTCAACGCCGCGAATGGAGCCTTTTTTTAGGGCCTCCCCTGAATCCGGCATAACATCGCCGGGGCGCGCCAGCACGACCTTGATTCCTGCGCGCGCATTCGGCGCGCCGCATACGACTTGCAATTTTTCCTTGCCGGTATCGACGGTGCAAACGCGTAAGCGGTCGGCGTCTGGATGTTTCACCGCATCGATAATCTGCGCGACGATAAAGGGCGCGAGTTTTTTACCGTGATCCTCAATGCCTTCGACTTCAAGGCCGAGCGCGGTGAGTTTGTCGCAAATTTCAGTTAGTGACGCCTGTGTGTCGAGATGCTGCTTGAGCCAGGAGAATGAGAATTTCATGATGGAATGTTGCCAATTTGAGATGCAATTACCGATTTCTCCCTAGTAAATGGCAGCGACAGCGCAAAAACGCAAGCCAGAATAAAACAAACATCATAATTTATCATATCTATCAATATGTTGTGTGATTTATGGGGTTGGCAACCCGGCATCGGGCATAAGGCGGGCGAGATATTTCCGCCAGTTTTGCGCGAGCATAAAATGATTTGCCTTAAACAAATTTCTTTGGAATGATGCACCGCAACAATTCACCTCTCAAGGAATCAAAAATGAGCAACGAAAACGCGACAACATCTAAGGATTACTTGGAATCTGCCCGTGCGGCGCTTTTGAAGACATCTGCTGCGTTGCAACAATATGCGCGGCCCGCAGAGCCAAAACTGTCCGGCGCGCTCGTTGCCCCGTCTCTGCCAAAGCCCGCGCCTCATCCGGATAAATACGACGAACTCGGCTTCTAATAGGCCGTTACGCTTTCAACGCCGGATTAGGAATATCCAGCGGCAGAAATCCGTAATGCTTCAGCCAGCGCAGGTCGGCGTCGAAGAAGGTGCGCAGATCGGGAATGCCGTATTTCAGCATCGCGATGCGTTCGATGCCCATACCGAAAGCGAAACCCTGATATTTGTCGGGATCAATCCCGCAATTGCGCAGCACGTTCGGATGCACCATTCCCGACCCGCCGATTTCCAGCCAATCGCCGAAATTACCCAATTTTAATTCGCCGTTTTTGCGCGAACAGCCGATGTCGATTTCCGCGCTCGGTTCGGTAAAGGGGAAATAAGACGGGCGGAAACGGATCGGCAAATCGTCGATGCCGAAAAATTCGCGCAGGAAATCCAGCAGGCAACCTTTCAGATGCCCCATATGGGTTGCCTCGTCGATCACCAGCCCCTCGACCTGATGAAACATCGGCGTGTGCGTCATGTCATAGTCGCAGCGATAGGTGCGGCCTGGTGCTATGATGCGAATGGGCGGTTTGGTCTTCATCATCGTGCGGATCTGCACGGGCGATGTTTGCGTGCGCAAAATCGTTTTGTGTTCTCCCGTAGGCGGCAGAAAGAAAGTCGCCTGCATATCCCGCGCCGGGTGGGATGAGGGAATGTTCAGCGCCTCGAAATTATAATATTCGCTTTCGATATCGGGGCCTTTGGCGACGGCAAAACCCATGCTGGCGAAAATCGTCACCAGCTCGTCGATTGTTTGCGAGATCGGATGCACGCGGCCTTCGGGTTGAGGGCGCGCGGACAAAGTCACATCGATGCTTTCGCGCGCCAGCCGTTCCTGCAACGCCGCCGATGACAGAATTTTCTGGCGCGCATCAATCGCGGCGGCGATTTCGTCTTTCACCACGTTCAACGCCGCACCGCGTGCTTTGCGTTCTTCGGCGGGCAAGGCGCCCAGCGTTTTCATCAAATCGGTGATGCGGCCTTTTTTGCCCAAGGCCGAGACGCGAATTTCATCCAGCGCCGCCATATCGGCTGCTGCTGCGACGGCAGACGAAAGGTCGGCCTTCAAGGCGCCGAGATCGTCAGAAGATTGGGCATTGGTTGCGGCGTGGGACATAAGGT
>JBAVWC010000348.1:0-2961 GCA_049697595.1 Alphaproteobacteria bacterium | reverse complement strand
TGCGCCGCTTTTTTTAAAAAGCGGCCTCTTTCTAAACCAGCGTCCGCATGATCTCCCGATAGGCGCTCTCCGGGAACGCCTTTAGCGTCTCCGTTCGGATATTGCCGAGCATGCCCAGTTCCAGATTGAAACGCGCCGCCACGGCGTCGTCCGGCGCCTCATAGATCGCGATCATGTCGTATTCGCCCATGGTAAGAAAGAACTGCTTGAAGTCCCCGCCCATGTCTTTCAACACCTGCCGGACCTTGTCCAGGCGATGGGGCGACTCCTTCGCGTTACGAATGCCTTGATCGGTCCACTTCGCCAACATGATGTAGGTTGTCATGGCGCACTCCTCCTGACGACCGCGCGGCCGTCTCCTCAAGGCGGTCGATGGGCATGCCTCAGCCCGCATCGGACACGGCCCGGAGCGATCCGTCGGCCATCGCATCACTATAGCACAAAGCGCCGCTCCCGCCATTACGAGCCTCGGAACGGCGCTATTTATTTTGACAATTTACCGAATATATGACATATAGACGCGCGAAATTTCATTGCTGATTAGAGATCAATCTGATCAGGATAAAACTTGGCTTTCTTCTGAAAGCGGACTGTACGTGACTCAGGAAAGCCGCCGGCGGGTCGTTCGGAGGCGAACGGTTAAGACCGCTAAATTGGACTTCAATAACGGCCATAGCGTCGTCGACGGCATCGTCCGCGATGAATCCGCGGCGGGCCTGCGCATTGAAACGGGCACGCCCATGCCACTTCCCGATCACGTCGTGATCCGCTTTTGCGCTGGTACGCGCATTGAGGCGCGCCGCTGCTGGGCTGCCATCAAGAGCCGACGTTACGCCGCGGCACCGGCGGATTTTACCCGGTATTGCTCTAAAGCAATATGCATTCAGCTTGAATCGGTAGATTCCATCTAAATGCATGAAATTGCTCGCCAAAAATAAGCTTAGAGCATTCATCGTTAATGATGAATGCTCTAAGCTTCATGCTTTTCCTGGGAACGGTCGGGCCCCGTGAGGACGTTGCTAACCTCTCGCCACGTCACCGTTCAATCGCCGGCATCTTACAATGTGGAAGAAAAGTCGCACCATCGCGCGACCATGACCGCCGCGATCATGAACGCAATCCCCGCAATCCAAAAATAGATTTTCAGGCGATACATGACACCCTCACATGCCGCTCAACACGCGGTTCAGTCCATATAAAATCCGCCGGGCATTTTCGCGCATCGAAAAGATCCCCCACTCTCCCAGCCACCCAAGCGAGGCTGCTTTTTTCGGTCGGTGGTCGCCGCCCTGCGCTCGTGGATCTATTATATGAGCACCGCCGCGAAGCTGTCACCTAGATTTCGATATTTTGATGGCCCGCCCTGCTCGATGCCATTTCGTCAATCTGATGAAGATATTTTGTACAAACATCTCGATCGAGATGTTTTATTTTTCTTGTTTTGTAGGCGTAAATATCTCCGCAAACAGAGCCGATGAATGGGGTGCCAGTGCTGTCATATCGAATGGCAGCTCCCCTAAAATCTTTTTAAGATCAGAACGAATTCTTTATAAGGCGCCATCCAAATCGGCCCGTTCGATCGGATGCTGCTCTGGGGCATGATCGCTTCAAGAACGACCATGCCCCAGGTTTTTTTGCTGAGGGCGATTCACGTTTTAGCGCCGCGCAAAATGCGCGAACCTAAAACGATCGCACTCTAGAGCACGATCGCTTCAAGAGCGATCATGCCCCAGGCTTTTTGCTGCGGGCGATTCACGTTTTAGCGCTGCGCGAACCGGAGGGCGATCAGGCGCAGCGCCAATGATTTGGGAGCCGCCAGCGTCAACAGCGCCCAGGTTCCCAAAATAAGTCGCGTGTTGATCGAGTCGACGGGAAACGACCACACGGCCTGCACCGTGTCCCGCATGGCGCGCAGGCGGCTATCAGTGACGAGCGGATGTACCGCCGGCGCGATCCGCAATGATGCCACCCGGAACTGCAGCAAGTGGAAACTCTTGAACAGGCTCTTCTCGCACAGGGAAAAGCCGGCAGCCTGAGCGGTTTGACAAGCAAATTCCCACCGCGCTTGGGCGCGCGCAACTTCCCGTCCAAAGCGCGTATAGTCGGAAAGAAGGTTGCTGTCATTCTGCCCGTGGACTCGATATTGGACGAGCGGCTTGGGGATTGTCATGACGTCCCCCAGAAACGGCGCGGCAGAAAGACAGGCCGAATCGGTCGCCGGACCGCAAAGATCACCCAGAGGAAAAATCTTCTCAAGGAATTTTCGCGCATAAACGTTACCGGACCCCGGCGGCGTCGGGTAGGCTGTGGTCTCCGTTATCCACGCACGGATCAAATCCGGTGTCGGCATCGGGACGTAATGCGGGAATACCCGCCCGGTAGGTTTTCCCGCGCCGTCGATACTCATCATCTGGAACTGAATCTTGCTCACCTTTTCCGACCAGACCGCGGCGGCCTCCGAAGCTACGGACGGCATCAGCACATCGTCGGAATCAAGGAAGATAACGGCATCCCCGGTCGACCGTGCAAAGCCTGTATTGCAGGCAACGCGTTGCGTGCCGTTGGGCTGGAAGATCGCGATAATCTCATTTCCAAAACTTTCGATAATCGCTCGTGAATCGTCCGTCGACCCATCGTCGACAACGATCACCTCAACATCCGGCCACGCCACGGCCAGCGCGCTCTCGATCGCTTTCCCGACATACCGTGCGTAATTATAATTCGAGATGATAATACTGAACTTCATTTCCGGACATTCCGTCGTTTTTGCTATATCGAAACAATATGGTTTAGACTTAATTCACAAAATATGCACAAAATCGTGTTAATATTTGCGCCCGATGCGGCGCGGCATTTCGTGTCCGCCCTTTCTTCAGAAGGGGTTCCGTTATATCCCTGCTGCGTGATGGGCAATCGCGGCGGCGATCTCGCTTCCACGGCGCTGCCGTACTCACGCGGGAC
>JBAVWC010000347.1:0-1751 GCA_049697595.1 Alphaproteobacteria bacterium | reverse complement strand
CTCCTCCACGGAGTGGCCCAGCACATCTTTCAGGATGACAGCGCTCCGTTGCAGCGCCGGGAGCCGCATGAACATACGCAGGCTCATCGCAGCCGCCTCGTGGTCCCGATCGGGAGCGTCCGGTGCGGCAATCCTCTCCAGCGCCTCGTCCTGCTGCATCATCGGAACCCGCGCGCGCCTGCGCAGAAAATCAAGCGCGGTATTGTGCGCAATGCGGAACAGCCAGCCTTCCGGGTTGTCAATGGCGCCGACACTGGGCAGGGCGGCAAGCGCCTTCATCAGCGCGTCCTGAACAATATCCTCGCCATCGACAGCAGAGCCGGTCATGCGCGCGCAGTATCGATGCAGCTTCGGGCGAAGCTCACCCGCCAATCGCTCCAACTGATCGCGCGCATCATCCGTCATGGTCCATCGCCTCCCTGAAACAGCCGTACTTTTTGCATCATACTTCGAGTGCCGCGATACCGCGTTCGTTGCCAGGCCCGCAGGCCACGCCTCCCCTCGAACGCGGATCGCCGCATGTTCATTCCCCTTTCTCCGATCGTCAGACGTGGTCCTTGCACGCCACGCAGATCATCAGGCGTGGTGGTTGAAGACCACGTCCCCGGCCATGCTGTCGAACGCGGCCAGCGCGGCAATCCTCGGAAAGTAAGCGATCATAGCGGGGTTGGTCCGCATCGCCTCTACCGACGCAAGGTCGCGCCACTGCGAGTAGATCGCCACATGACGCTGATCCGCGGCGGCAATGAAGCTGGTCGAGATCCAGCCGTCGAGTCCGGTGATGACATTTTCAGTATTCTCACGCAGCAGTTTGATGAGCCTTGGCTGGTCCTCCGGCTCGACGGTCAGGATGTTGATCAGGGTAGTGACCTTCTTCGTCACCTCGATGGTCGTATTCACGGCGCCGTTCGCATTCGCGGCGCCAGCCGTGTTCAGAGTGTTGGTCGTGTTCATGATGGTCTCCTCGGCAGGCGCAGTTCTCTGCGCTTGCATCATGAAGACGATTCCGTTCGTCCCAACGGATCGGTCAAGCAAAAAAATGCCGGCTCTTTTTCAGCCGGCCAGCCGCACCCAATCTATTGCCCATCCCAATCCCACCAGCCAGGCACCGCCGCCATCACCGGCAAAGTCCTCTCAGTCGACACCGGCTACAGCATCCTGGGCTTCCAGTTCCCGCTCCTTTAGTCCTGCTGATTCGTTACTCGCAGCGCAGCGCGACCATCGGGTCCACGCGCGTCGCCCGCCTCGCGGGAATCAAGGACGCCGCCAGCGCAATCAAAATCAGCAGCGCAGTAACAGCGATGAATGTGGCCGGATCATCCGGGCGGACGTTATACAGCAGGTGCATCATGAAGCGCGTGATGCCGAAAGCCGCAATCCCGCCCGCGGCAACACCAGCCAGTACAAGGAAAAATCCCCGCCGCAGCACAAGCCCCGTCAAATCGCTTCTCTTCGCCCCCAGCGCCATCCGGATTCCAAGCTCGCGCGTGCGCTGAGCGACTTCGTACGACAGCAGTCCATACAGTCCGATGCAAGCCAGGCAAAGCGCCAGCAGGCCGAAAAAGCTGGATAAGCGCGACATCAGCCGCTCCCGGTAAATCATCTCGTCAATCTGCTCGCTTTGCGTCCGCATGTCGAAGATAGGCAGATCGCTATCTGTGTGGGCCACAATCTGCCGCACGGCCGCAGCCAGTCCATGCGGATCGCCCGCGGTGCGCAGTTCAAAATTGGCGCCATGGCTCACCAGCGGC
>JBAVWC010000346.1:0-5715 GCA_049697595.1 Alphaproteobacteria bacterium | reverse complement strand
GATATGATCGTGCTTTTGCAGCGGCATATCGTCGCGCGACAAAACCATTCGCCCCGACATGCCCAGATGCAGCAAAAGCGTTGCCCGGTTATCAAGCCCGATCAAAATATATTTCGCCCGGCGCGTGACGTTTAAAATTTTCGCGCCTTTGAGTTTTGCGCCGAGATCGCGGGGCAGAGGCGCGCGTAAGTCCGCGCGATGCGCAGCCGCGGTCACAATGCGCGCACCCAGCAGCTCTTTGGCCAAGCCGCGGCAGACAGTTTCAACTTCGGGAAGTTCAGGCATGGGACACTATAATATCGGTGGCGCGACACTGTAGCAGCAATTCCTTTCTAATTACTTTCATAATTTTGTGTTAAAATCAGAACAGGAAAGATCGAAACAGCGCAAACAAAGGGGATCAAAATGACGAACCCAATAGCGGCGGTAAGCGATGCAGTCCTTCTCAACACATGGCCTTTATTCGATAGGTTTGTCGCAACTCCGTTCTTGGGCTTGGGAAGCAAGGAAAGCGCGAGGGCTAGTTGGTACGCCAAACATATAAATGAGAGGAAACCAGAGATCACAGAGGAGCTCGGGGTATTGCGGCAAAATGCCGATAGTGCAAATGAGAAGGATAGTAAAGCAGCCTACATTTCCCTCATTGGATTAAGCTCTGCAGTCGCTCAGCAGAAATTGGTTGAGGGTATTGATGCTCAGATTGCTCGTGGGGGCTTATGGAATATGGTGCCGCATGAAAAAAGGCCGCCAACCATCTTTGATCGCGGAGAAGTGAGTATCAAAGAAATTGGCGAGCTTGGCGTGCGAGCCGTCAATAATGTTGCCCAGGGATTTTTGGCCAAATTAAACCAGAAAGAAATAACCACTACCGATGTAACAGCGATGCAGCAGTCTGAACGGCAGCTTAAGTCCTATTTCTTGTCTTCCTGTGATTATGCAGGCAGCGATCCTTCTAAAAATGATACGATTTTTGTCCAAATCGATAAGGCCGCCAAAGCCGCTCTCCAGCGGAGCGCCCATTCTCAATTAAACAAACTTGCTGAGAACGGGTTGCCGTGGGTGAAGCCTAACGATGATTTTTATCCGAATTTGGTCGTAAGCAACGTCATTTCGGCTTTTCAGGCAGCGGGCGAGGAAATCCCCGGCACAACTTTAAGAGAGGTTGGGCTTAATCCAGATGCCATTATGTCAAATGGTTATGCCAAGTTTGGGCTGACACGGGAAACTGCTCAACAAACAGCGCAGAAATTGCGCGGCAAACTTCTGGCCCCAAAACCGGTCGGGTAAGATTAGGGCAGTAAAACTGAGGGATTAAATCCCGCTCTGCTGCAAAACCTTGCGGATCGAGCGGAGTTCGGCGAGGACGCCTTCCACTTCGCGGCGTTTGTCCGATGACAGTCCTTGCGGCTGTTGTTGCGTTGTCATTGGCTGAGGCGCTGGGCTTTGCGTGGATTGGGCTGTCGGCTGTACGCTCACCGGCAATTGCGGTTGGGCGACCATAGACCGCGCCAGAGAAGACGCAGGCGTTTCGCGCAGCAATTTCTGCACGCCACGAATAGTAAAGCCCTGATTGTAGAGCAGCTCCTTGATGTCGTGGATGATCTTGACATCTTCGGGGCGGTAATAACGGCGTCCGCCGCCGCGCTTCAACGGCTTGATCTGCTGAAATTTGCTTTCCCAGAAACGCAGGACATGTTGGGGGAGGGCCAGACCTTCCGCCACTTCGCTGATCGTGCGAAAGGCGGTCGGAGATTTCATATCGCTGCTGGGCAGCGCCGAAACTGGAGTGGATGAATAAGAAGAGGTCGTGGCAGTCTGCAAGCCGTTACTCATGCGTTACTCCCCGGTTGTTTCTCTATTCACCGGCCCCAGAAGGGAACGGTTAATCTTGTCTTTCAGAACGTGGCTGGCGCGGAAAATCAGAACGCGGCGCGGTTTGATGGGAACTTCTTCGCCGGTCTTGGGATTGCGTCCGATACGTTCGCCCTTGCTGCGAACCTGGAAACTGCCGAACGAGGAGAGCTTGACCGATCCGCCTTTGATGAGGGCGCGGCTAACCTCTTCGAGGATTTCATCGACCATTTGAGCCGAATCATTCCGCGATAAACCCACTTCCTGATAAACGGCTTCCGCCAATTGGGCGCGAGTTACGGTCGTATCGGTCATCGGCGCATACTCCATCTGCGAATCTCTACAGGATTGAATCTAATATGGAATAAAGATTTGGTCAAACTGATTTGTATGAGTCTACGGGGGCTTAGGCGAGGATCGTTTGCCGAAACTACCCTGGATCACATTGTCGGTTACGGGGGTAGTCGGCACTGAGACCGCCAGTCCCGGCGGCCCGATTTTCTTCCGGGGCAGGTTACATTCCCTTTCGGCGACCCGCCAAAGGTCTTCCGGCGTCACAGTCAGCAGTTTTTTGACCGCTTTGCCGGAGGTTTTCTTTGCCCCGGGGGCCAAACGTCGGTCAAGTTTCCCTTCCTTCTCCAAACGCTGGGAAACCTCACCCCCCAGCTTTTCGACAAAAGTGCGGACGAAACGCCGATTGCCAAAATTCTGTCGATCCCGTCCGCGCAGGTCATTGATAATGGCATCAAAAATATCATCGAACGCGGCACAGGGGGTTAATTCCTGCGCGGCCATCTTGTCGTGCGCGAGTTTCACCAGCATGTCGTTGGAGCAATCCGGCACATGAAGGGTCAGGTTAAAGCACGAACGTAACTCGCCGTTTAGCTCGTACAATTGCTGCATATCTTTGGCGGTTCCGTTCATGATGACGGTCACATCGTTGCGCGCGTCGCTCATACACAGCACGATTTGTTCAAGGGCGACCGCGCCGAAGTCATTCTTGGATTCATTGAAGAGGGAGCCGGCTTTTCTAATATAGAGGACGCCGCCTTGGGCGGATTCCAGCACTTTAGCGGTTTTCTCTTCGGTTTCCCCGATATGCTTTCCAACCAGCTTGCTGCGATCGGTTTCGATCATATGGCCTTTGGATAAAATGCCGTGGGCCTTGAGCCATTGTGCATAAAAGCTTGCCACATCTTCGGCTCCCATCCCGATATTGCTCAACAGCAACGTGTGATAGCCGGGTTGTTCACCTTTTTTTAATCCGGCGGCGGCTTTTAAACTTTCAACTTTCTGTCTGGAGCTCACCGTTCTGAATGCGTTCGCGATGTCGCTCAGCCCGTGCATTTTTTCCAGTTCTTTTTCTATTTTGGCCAAAGCCTTGGTGTTGAGAACGGAGACTTTTTCCACTGGCGTCAAGGCCTGTGCGTCTTTCTGCCAGTTCGCGCTTCGTTGATGTGCGTTTCCGATATCCTTTAAGGCGCGAATTTTCTCCCACATATCCTTAAAATGCCATCCACCGCAACCGGCAGAAATCGCCATAGAGGGCGCTTTGCGCGGAGGATAGGACGCCCCCACTATCTTGCTCACATCGTCGAAAGCATCCTGTGCGCTATAAACGAGATAGCTGGTCTCGTTACAGGCGACAGAACCGCCGAAAAGAATATTAAATCGTTCGGTCGCCTCCGTCGGCGGTTGTTCAAAAGCAATTAAATAATATTGGCCCATATTGTCCCCGCGTTACGTCTTGATAGTTGGAATAAGCATCGTTTTTGAATTGTGTCATAAGTAAGAAAAGCGACCTTACATCATAAAAAGAGGATTTAAAGGTTTTTTTGCCGTTATACCCAGTTTAAGATTGTGTGCAGCGCACGGCTTACTACTTGATTCATAAGGCGGGCAGCCCTACTGTTCCCCTCGCTCTTTATCCCCAGTTGAGGATCCTCCCATGTCATCCATTGTCATCGTCAGCGCCGTTCGTACGGCTATCGGCAGCTTTAACGGCGGCCTAGCAACGCAATCGGCCGCAACGCTCGCTTCCCTTTGTATCAAAGAAGCGCTGAGCCGGGCCAAGACGGAACCGGGCGAAGTGTCCGAAACCATTTTGGGGCATGTTCTTGCCGCTGCGCAAGGCCAGGGCCCTGCGCGTCAGGCCGCGATGTCTGCCGGTATTCCTGCAGCGGTCACCGCTTATGCCATTAATCAAATCTGCGGCTCAGGCCTGCGTGCTGTCGCTAACGGCTTTATGGCGATCAAATCGGGCGCGGCGTCGGTTATAGTCGCGGGCGGCATGGAAAGCATGAGCCTTGCCCCCCACGCGATGCATCTGCGCACCGGCACAAAATTCGGCGATGCGACGATGATCGATACGATGATTAAGGACGGTTTGTGGGACGCCTTCAACGATTACCATATGGGCATCACCGCCGAAAACGTGGCGAGCAAATTCGGCATCACGCGCGACATGCAGGATCAATTCGCACTCGCCTCGCAAAACAAAGCCGAAGCGGCGATGAAGTCGGGCCGCTTTAAAGATGAAATCGTTCCCGTGGTTATTAAAGGTCGCAAAGGCGATGTCACGGTCGATCAGGATGAAGGCCCGCGCGCGGGCACCGCGCTCGACGCGCTCGCCAAACTCAAGCCCGCTTTCACCAAAGACGGCACCGTTACGGCGGGCAATGCTTCGACGCTGAATGACGGCGCGGCGGCTTTGATATTGATGACCGAAGAAGACGCGGCCAAACGCGGCCTTACGCCTCTGGCGCGCATCGCCTCGTGGGCGACCTGCGGCGTCGATCCCGCGATTATGGGCACCGGCCCCATTCCGTCGAGCCGCAAGGCATTGGATCTCGCGGGCTGGAAAATCGCCGATCTCGATCTTATCGAAGCCAACGAAGCCTTTGCCGCGCAAGCTTGCGCCGTGAACAAGGAAATGGGCTGGGATACGGCCAAGGTCAATGTCAATGGCGGCGCAATCGCGCTGGGCCATCCTATCGGCGCGTCGGGCGCGCGCGTTCTTGTTACTCTGCTGCATGAAATGCAAAAACGTCAGGCGAAAAAAGGCCTCGCGACTTTATGTATCGGTGGCGGCATGGGCATAGCGATGTGCGTGGAAAGATAAAACATCAAGCATAGGAGATGCATGTGGTTCGAGTAGCAGTAGTAACGGGCGGAACCCGTGGTATAGGCGCGGCAATTGCCGAAGCTTTGCATAAGGCGGAATATAAAGTTGCGGCGACCTATCACGGCAATGACGCAGCCGCTGCAAAATTCACCGAAAAAACAGGCATTGCGGCTTATAAATTCGATGTCGGGGATTATGACGCCTGCGCGGCGGGCATTGCGAAAATCGAATCCGAACTTGGCCCGGTCGATGTGCTGGTCAACAATGCGGGCATTACGTGCGATGTTCTGTTGCACAAAATGACGCAGCAGCAATGGAACGACGTCATCCACACCAACCTGAACTCCGTTTTCAACATGTCGCGTCTTGTCGTCGAAGGCATGCGTACGCGTTGCTTCGGACGCATCATCAATATCAGCTCGATCAACGGTCAAAAAGGGCAGGCGGGCCAGACCAATTATTCGGCGGCCAAAGCCGGCGTGATCGGTTTCACCAAAGCTCTGGCTCAGGAAACCGCGAGCAAAGGCATCACAGTCAACGCGATAGCACCCGGCTATATCGACACCGATATGGTGCGTGCAGTGGCGCCGGAAATACTCGCGAAGATTGTCGATAAAATTCCCTTGAAACGTCTCGGCAAACCCGAAGAAATTGCGGCAATGGTCGTGTTTCTTGCGTCCAATCAGGCGGCGTTCTCGACTGGCGCGACTTTCACCGTTAATGGCGGGCAGTATATAACC
>JBAVWC010000345.1:0-2717 GCA_049697595.1 Alphaproteobacteria bacterium | reverse complement strand
GTGCTGGCTCGCTTTGGCAGGCAAGATTGGAAGAAAATAGAATTCAGTGCAAGGGCATGGGGAGCGATTCTGTCGGAGGCTATCCAGTTGAGAGACAAGTTCAGAGCAGGGACTGTCGATTCTTCGGACTCAACTCGAGGCCCTGAAACCGACGAAGCGCTACGCCGGGATGCGGAGGCTCGCGAGACCGCATGGCGCGCCGAAATGCTCGCCAAGTTCCGAAGAGAAAAAGCGAGCCCCGATTTTATTTACGCATTCGAGAAGACCGGTAATTTTGTGACCAGCGAGAATCGGGACGATTGGAGCAAGAAGGAACTCAAGGAGTGGGACCTTCTGCTCCAGGAATACCATCGGCGGACAGCAATGGAAGGCCGCATCATCGATCTCTGCTTCCGCCTGCATCACGAGTCTGGCCGATCCGCGATCGGCAGGCAGAGACGATTCGCTGCGTCGGAGTTTGGGATTGCCGTGCTTTCCGCTCACGAGCAGGGGATCAGTTCGTTCGCGGTGGAACAGATCTTCCGTGAATCGTGGCTGGACGTTGTCGTAAGACGCAGCAGAGCCGCGGACAGTGAATGGGACCCGACCGATCACCACCGCTTCGACTATGTCGATCGCGCTTCCGTCAGGAACGTGCTGAACCAGCTCCGTGACGACCTGCCGGAGCAGCGCCTTCCTGCTTCGACGAGCGCAGCGGTCGAGAAGCTGATCACGAAGATCGAAGCGGCTCGGGCGACCGACGGAAGCTGGTTCGGGAAACCGTCTGCTCCAGGTGAGGAAGGAGAACGCGAGAATGCCGTCGTTATCGACGAGATTCATCACGCCATTTTTCACTGCGAACAGGAAGGCGTACCAGAGGACGTGATCGAGTCGATGCTGCTGCGCTCGTGGATTCGCATGCTGATCTTGAACGAGCATGAGGACGAACGCATCTTCCATATCCTCGACAAATACTGGGAACAGGTTCATGCCACCTTTCAGATCCGCATGGCGGGATATTCCGGCCTCCGCGTCCAGTAACGGTTACGCCGTCCGGATTTTCCGTCTCGCGTTGTCGATCAGCCCCCACCCCTTTTGTTTGCTGGTGGGGCGTGCGGCTTTCGGCGGATGGTTGTCTGGTCCCTGACCTGCGGGCTCGCCGACTTTCCACGCGTTGCGTACGCTCTTCTGGAGTTGGACCTGCCGTGCCTTCACGAAGGGAGCGTAGTGTCGCTCCGTGATCTTCACCGAAGAGTGCCCGAGGAGTATCGAGACCTGATCCATGGGAACTCCGGCGAGCAACATCTCGACCGCAAAGGTGTCGCGGAACATGTGGGGATGGCAACGCTTCAGCTCGCCATCGAGCTCTCGGATATCGGCCAACTCGAAGAGACGACGATAGGCTCGTTGCCAGTCAGCCACCACAGATTTGGCGGCTCCATTGCCGCTCCAGAAGAAATAGCGTGGGTTCGGCCTGGGACCATCGGGGATATTCACCAATGCATCGACGACTTGGGCGGGAAGCGGCACATAGACCGCCTGCCCGGTCTTGGCTTGATAGAGCAGGAGGCTGTCGCCATGCAGACGGTGCCGTTCAAGCGTCACCGCGTCGCGGATGCGGAGCCCGCTCCAGCGCATCAGTAGTGTCAAAGTACGCAGTCTGGTACGGGTGTCCTTGATCGGAATAAAGCCGCCGCGAGCGTCGCCATAAACTTCGGTGGCAGCCATGATCCTATCGAACTCATCGCGGGGGAAATAATCGGTGGGAACCGGGGTAGTCTTGATTTTGCTGAGCGACAGAGCGGGATTCTGGGTGACGTAGTTGCGGCGGAAGCAGTCCCAAAAGAAGCCGATGACGCGGTCCTGCTTCTTTACCCTGACGATGGCACCCTCGGTCCACGTGCTGCGGAAGGCGAGCAGGGCGTCAAGATCGACCTCATCGAGGTATTCGAGTCCCTGCACCCTTGTCCAGGGGAGGAACTGCTTCTCAAAGATTCTCTCGAGCTTCTTGATCGTGTCCGACTTGAGCCCTCGGCTGCGGGCGTCGGTCATGTAGGCATCGACGGCCTTCTGGACCGTAACTCTCGCCTTCTGCCGACCGGCGGACTGGGTACCGCTTTGAGATGTGGAGGGCGCATTCACCTCAGGTGGGGCTGCGGCCGGTCCCGGTGAAATCGGAACGGAGGCGGTGGCCGTAGATTGCGGTTGAGCCGCCGAGGCGCGAAGAGGTGAGGGCGGTGCGGCAGGTGCCGTGATCGAGTCCGCGTGAAGACCGTCTAGCGGTAGCCCTCTGGACAGAGCCTCTTCCAGTTTTTCGCGGAACTGTTCGGCCTCGCCCCAAACCCTGGTCGAGGCACTCTTGCGGAAGCGCTCATGGTTGAACCTGCCTTCGACCCACTTGGGGCAGTTGCAGCGGTTGCAGAACCGGTCACGTTTGAATTTGCAGTCGGAAGAGTGACGGGTGAAGACGAACGAATCCATGAGGGCCTCCCACTTCAGCTGGAGTTTTGCTCGAACGCTGAAATGGGTCAAAAAATCGGGAGGCTTTTTGTCCCTGGTACAAAATGGGTACAAAACGGTCACAAAAACGGCCCGATTCTTAGGCCCTGATTGGTAAGTGAAAGAAAAAATCTTAAGTATGGTGGAGGCGGCGGGAGTCGAACCCGCGTCCGAAATCGCTGTCAGCCGGGAGAGTCCATGCTGTGTCCGATTCGATTGGATTCGCTCACGGCGCTTAA
>JBAVWC010000344.1:0-8519 GCA_049697595.1 Alphaproteobacteria bacterium | reverse complement strand
GCAGAAGCCCGCGTCGCCGAATTGCTCTCAATCGTCACGCAAGGCAACACCGCGCGCGCCGACATAGCCTCCGAACTCCCCGCCTTGCGTCAAGTCGAAGCGACGGCGGCAGCGGTTGTGCAAAAACTAACCCTCGCCCGCGAACAGATCGACGCCGAAGCCAAACGCATCGCCGTAGAAACGCAAGGCCAGGAACAAAGGCTCCTGCAAGCCAAAGGCGACATCGCCCGTGAAGAAGCGCGCAGCAAAGACGGCGAAGCCGCGATTGTCAAACTACAGGAAGAATCCGCGCAACTGGCGGCAACACAAGCAACGATCACTCAGGACTTGCCCGTCGCTCTGGAAATTCTGGCTTCATCGACCAAAGAAGTCGAAGCTCTCGACATCGCGTTGAGCCAATTGATGCAGGAAACGGCAACGGCAGAAGCCCGCAAGCAATCCCTGCAAAAAGAAATCGAAAATCTGACCGCGCGCCGCGAACAGATGAACCAGCGCCGCGCCCAATTCGATACGCAGCGCGTCGCACTCGCCGCAGAAGCGGCAGCGCGTCCCGATCTCGCGCTGGCCTCGGCTATGGTCGAAGCAACCGAAACCGAATTGGTCAAACGCCAACAGCAAGCGCAAACGGCAGAACAATTCTACCGCGAAGCCGAACAGCTTCAAACGCAAGCCCGCGACATCGCACAACAAGCGCAAACCAACGTCACCAAACTGCGCGCCGAAAACGACGCGCTGACCGCCTTGCTACAAACACAAGATGACACAAACGAAAAAGTCATCGATCTGATTTCCGTCACGCCCGGCTTGGAAAACGCTCTGGCTGTCGCAGTCGGCGAGGCTTTGACCGCCGCGCTCGACCCCGCCGCCGCGAAACATTGGCGTGCAATGGAAGTTTTGGCCAATGCGCCCGCTTTGCCACAAGGCGTCGCACCTCTGGCGCAATATGTGCAGGCTCCTGCCGCGATGTCGCGCTGCCTGTCGCAAATCGGTTTGGTCGAAGACGCCGCCACAGGCGAAATCGCCGCGCGCGATCTGCGCCCCGGACAAACAATCGTCAGCCGCGACGGTTGGGCCTGGCGCTGGGACGGCTTCACGCTGACCCCGCAAGCCAAAACCACCACAGCCTTGCGTTTGCAACAACGCAACCGCGTCGCCGCCTTGCAAACCCTGATCGAAACCGCAGCAGCCGAAGCGCAACAAGCCCAAGACACGCAAACAGAAGCCGCCGCGTTCCTCACGCAACGTCAGGACGAAGACCGCCGCGCCCGCGAAACGCTCAAGGCCGCTTTCGCCGCCCTGAACGACGCGCGCGAAACCTATGCGCGTCAGGAAAAAGAAACCACCGCGATCACCTCGAAACTCGCCGCGCTCGACGACACGCTGCGCCAGTTGAACGAGGATATTGAACAGCTCGGCGCACGCGCCAAAGCTGTCGAAGAAGAACAAACGACGCTGCCCGATCTCGACGCCGCGCGCATCGCCGTTAACGAAAACCGCACCAAACTCGCGGAAATGCGCAGCCAGCAATCGCTGCGCCAAAACGAATGCGACCGTTTGACGCGCGAACAAAATATCTGCGTCTCCCGCGCCCAAACCGTCGATGCCGATATCGCCGCGTGGCAATCGCGTCTGGCCAATGCCTCGGAACAGATCGAAGCCTTATCCCTGCGCATCGTCGAGATCGAAAAGAGCCTCGAAGAACTGCGCCTGCGCCCCGCCGAAATCGAAGCCTCGCGTGGCCAATTGCTGACAGAACTTTCCGACGCGGAAGCCAAGCGTAAAGAAGCCGCCGACATCCTGATCGCCACCGAACAAAAATTGAACGGCATCGAACAGCAAGTCAAACGCGACGAAAACACGCTGACCGAAGCGCGCGAAGATCGCGTCCGCGCCGAAGGCGCCATTCAGGCCGCAGCGGAAACCTTCAACACGCTGCGCGAACGCATGACGGAAAAGCTGAATTGCGGCCCCGAAGAATTGCCGGAAATCGCCGCCTTCCCCGAAGGCGAAACCATTCCCGAAGCGTCGGAATTGGAACAAGCCCTCGCCCGCTATAACCGCGAGCGCGAAAATATGGGCCCCGTCAATCTGCGCGCCGAAACCGAAGCCGAGACGATGCAAACGCAGATCGACACGCTGACCAAGGAAAAAGACGATCTGGTCGCCGCAATCGCCAAACTGCGTCAGGGCATTTCGCATTTGAACAAGGAAGCGAAAGAACGTTTGCAAAATGCATTTACGCTGGTCAACGAACGTTTCCAGAATCTGTTCAAGAAACTGTTCACCGGAGGCCGCGCCTATCTGGAACTCATCGACAATGAAGACCCGATGAATGCCGGATTGGAAATCTTCGCCGCCCCTCCGGGCAAGAAGATGCAAATGCTCACGTTGCTGTCGGGCGGTGAACGCACGCTCACGGCTCTGGCCCTCTTGTTCGCCGTATTCCAAACCAACCCCTCGCCCATCTGCGTCCTCGACGAAGCCGAGGCCGCTTTGGACGAAAGCAACATCAGCCGCTTCTGCGAGCTAGTCGAAACAATCGCCCGCGAAACCGGCACCCGCTTCCTCATCATCACCCACCAGCGTCTGACAATGGCCCGCATGGATCGCCTGTTCGGCGTCACAATGGGCGAAAAAGGCGTCTCGCAACTGGTATCCGTCGATCTGGAAGGCGCAGTCGCCATCCGCGACGGCGGCAAAGCCGAGGCAGCGTTGCAGGATGTTCAAGCGGCGTAAGCCCCTGCGTCATTCCCGCGAAGGCGGGAATCCAGCGGCGAGCCTATATGCAACCAATCGTTCTCGTGAGAGATGTCGATGAATTTTTGTCGCGCAGACATGCAACGCTGGATTCCCGCCTTCGCGGGAATGACGATAATTTTTGTAGCCAAACATCCCCCTATATTTCGCCTTTGGCATTTCCCCCGATTTGCCCTATGTTCAGCACCATTCCGGTTCTGAACCCCCCTTCCTTATGGAGTTGTCAATGTCCGCACCCTTTGTCCTTCCCCCTTTGCCTTATGCCGATGATGCGCTTGCGCCTGTTATCTCGGCGAACACGATGAGCTTCCATTACGGCAAGCATCACAAAGCCTATGTCGATAATCTGAACAAGCTGAGCGACGGCACGCCCTTCGCCTCAATGTCCCTGACCGATGTCATCAAACAAACCGCAGGCGTTCCCGACAAAGCAGGCATCTTCAACAATGCCGCGCAAATCTGGAACCACACTTTCTTCTGGGAAAGCATGAAGCCAAACGGCGGCGGCAAGCCAACCGGCAAACTCGCCGAGATGATCGATCACGATCTGGGCGGCTTTGACAAATTCAAAACCGATTTCGCGCAAGCCGGCGTCACGCAATTCGGCAGCGGTTGGGCTTGGCTCGTCCTGAATAAGGGGCAGTTGCAAATCATCAAAACCGGCAATGCCGAAACGCCGATCTCCGGCACCGCAAAGCCCTTGCTGACACTCGATGTATGGGAACATGCCTATTACCTCGATTACCAGAACCGCCGCGCCGATTTCGCCGCAGCCGTGATCGATAAATTGCTGAACTGGGATCGCGCCGCTGAAAGACTGAGTGCGTGATCTCTAGCGACAGCGCGCGCGCGGAAGCTTTACCCAAACTCGGCATCATCGCGGGCGGCGGCACAGCGCCGCGCCGCGTGATCGAGGCTTGCCGCGCGCAAAAACGCGATCACTTCGTCATCTGTCTCGAAGGCCAAGCCGACCCGGATGTGGCACACGACGTGCCGCATATCTGGTTGGGTTTGGGCGCGTTCGGCAAATTGCGCGATCTGGCATCCGCCGAAAAAATCGTCGAAATAGTCATGATAGGCCGCGTGCGCCGCCCTTCGCTGCGCGAATTAAAACCCGATTGGCTGGCGATGAAAGTTCTGGCGAAAATCGGCTTCAGCGTTTTGGGCGACGACGCGCTGCTACGCGCCATAGGCCAAACAATCGAACAGGAATGCGGCGTGCGCCTGATAGGCGCGCAGGATATTCTAGGCGGCGCATTAATGCGCGAAGGCGCGCTCGGCACCGTCACCCCCGACGATCAAGCCAAACAAGACATCGCCCGTGGCGTGATTGTGGCCCGCGCTTTGGGCCAAGTGGATGTCGGCCAATCGGTCATCGTCCAGCAAGGGCTTGTGTTGGGCGTCGAGGCAATCGAAGGCACCGACGCCCTGATCGCCCGATGCGCGGATTTAAAGCGCGAAGGCCCGGGCGGCATCCTCGTCAAACTCGCCAAACCCCAGCAAGACGACCGTTTCGACCTCCCCACAATCGGCCCCGACACAATCGAATCCGCCACCAAAGCCGGCTTGCGAGGCATCGCCGCCGAAGCCGGCCGCAGCCTCCTCCTCGACCCCGACCGCGTGCGGCAACTAGCCGACGAAGCCGGAATTTTTGTGGTGGGAGTGTAAGACTCCCCTCTCCCGCACCGAGGGAGAGGGAATCGCGGGAGAGGGAATCCTCAATAATTAACTAAAAACTAACCCTAAATCGCTAATACTTATTAGCCATTTTGGGCTAGACTGAACAATGTTTCAGGCAAGCCGGATTCCAGACAGATCAAAGGCGCATCGTTATGCCTATCATCCTCAAAAAACACCAAGTCGTTCAACGCACGCTGTTCCGCGATGTGCGTCCGATGTCGGTGCGGATGGCCGCTCAAATGTCGACGACGACATTTATCACGGCAACGGCCATGATGTCGCTCGCCGCCCTCTTTCTGGCCCCGCCACAAGTGCGCGCTTTTGCCGACCTTGGCGCAATCGTGCTGTTCTTTTATTTCCGCTGGTCTTTGAAGCGCCCTTTCGCGTTGCCCTTCAAATTGCCGCGCTATGCCGATCTGCCCGACCCGAACAACCCCGCCGCCGGTAAAACAGGCGCGGGTAAATCCGAAGGCATTCTGTTTCTGGGCAATGTGTCGGACAAAGACGACGATGATTTCCAACGCGAATTGTGGCTCACCAATAACGACGCCCGCACCCACATCCTTTATCTCGGTACAACGGGTTCGGGTAAAACGGAAGGGCTGAAAGGCCTTGTCACCAACGCGCTGGCGTGGGGTTCGGGCTTTTCATTCACCGACGGTAAAGCCGACACCGATTTATGGGCCTCGCTTTATTCGATGACGCGCCGTTTTGGCCGCGACGACGATATTCTTATCCTCAACTACATGACCGGCAACTCCGACGACGGCTCGACATCGAATTCGATGAACCCGTTTTCCAACGGTTCGGCTTCGTATCTCGCTAACCTTGTCGTTAACCTGATGCCTGATGCGGGCGGCGATAATGCGATGTGGAAAGAACGCGCCGTCGCGTTGCTGTTCGCTTTGTTGCCCGCGCTGACTTACAAACGCGACAAGCAAGGCATGTTGCTGGATGTCGGCGTCATCCGCGATTATCTGGACATGCAGCCGATCATCCGCCTGTCGCGCGACCAGACGCTTCCCGCGCGCATTATTCACGGGCTGGAAGGCTATCTGAACACGCTGCCCGGTTTCGTCGCCGCCGCGTTCGACGACGAAGGCAACGAACGCCCGCCCTCGCCCGATCAACCGATGTACGATCTGCAAGTCGCGCGGCAACAACACGGTTACCTGTCGATGCAATTCACGCGGTCGATGCAATCTCTGTCCGACGAATACGGCTATATCTTCAAACAGCAATTGGCCGACATCGACGTGCTGGACGTCGTGTTGAACCGCCGCATCCTCGTCGTGCTGATCCCGGCTTTGGAAAAATCCGGCGACGAAGCCGCCAACCTCGGTAAAATCGTCGCCTCGTGCCTCAAGGGCATGATGGGCGCGACACTCGGCAACACCGTCGAAGGCGGTTGGGAAAACGCGATCGGCAGCAAGCAGACCCGTTCCAGCTCGTCCTTCATGACCGTGTTCGACGAAGTCGGTTATTATACCGCCGCCGGTATGGCCGTTATGGCGGCGCAAGCTCGTTCGCTGGGTTTCTCGCTGGTCTTCGCGGCACAGGATTTGCCGTCGATGGAAAAACGCATCAAGGCCGAAGCCAAATCAATCGTCGGTAACTGCAACTTGAAAATCCTGGGCCGTATCGAAGATCCGACCGAAACCAAAGAATTCGTCACCCGCCACGGCGGCGGCGCGCTGGTTATGGAAACCAAAGGCTATACGGCCTCGACCAATACCGTCGGCAGCATGTTCACGAATATGGCTTTCAGCGACGATCGCGGCGCGGCGCTGCAAACGCGCCAGCGCGTCGATTACGACCATTTACGCGGCCAGCGCGAAGGCGAAGCGCATTTGATATTCGGCGATTGGGCCTGCAAAGCGCAGATGCTCTTTATTCTGCCGGAAAAGGCCAAAGCCTTGCGCGTGCATCGCTTCCTGCCGGTGCCGGGCGTGAACAAATCGACCGAGGCGCGCGACCGCGTGATCCAGGAATTGTCCTCGCGCCTCAAGGACAAGGACTGGACGGCAGCGATTGCCGGAGGCGACGCCAAAGATCTTCCCGAAATCGCCGCAATGGCCAAGGCCGTGGCATCTGCCGGGAAAGCGAAACTGTCGGCGGTTGAAATGGGCGTCGTCGCCGTCGCTTCGATAGACAAACTGCCCGCCGCGCCGAAAGCCGCGCCCGCCCAGATCGCCGTCGCGAAGAACGGCAGAGCCGTCCAACCCGATTTCGACACGGCCGACGAATATGATGCAGTCATCGCAGCGCCCAAAGCCGGGGAAATGTCCCGCACCTCTCGCGCCGGAATGCCGCCCTTGCACGACGGCGACGAATTCGCGATCGGCGATCTCGTTCAGGCGCCAGCGGCGGCATCGAAAGGGGCTGGCACTGGTGCTGGTGCAGCGGCTTTCTCAGGCACCGACGCCGATCTGTCGGCAATCGTTCCCATTTTGGACAGCGCCGACGAAGCCGAGGATTATTCGACCGTTGTCTTGTCCGACACCATCATATCCATCCTTGCGCAGTCAGCGCAGCAGATGAACGCAGGTCTAAGCGGCAAGCGCGCCTCGTAAAGCCCCGTCTTCTTTTAATCAAGGAGTTGTCTGATGTTATCTCGTCGCCTGTTACTCGCCTCTCTCCTCGCCTTATCCTTTGCCGCGCCCGCTTTGGCCGAAGAAGCCAAACCCGACGATGCGGTTTCTTTCGACCTGTCTGCCGAAGATTGGGTCGCAACGAAAACCGCGCATGTCACACTGGACGCCGAAGCTTCCGTCAGCGCCGCCACCAGCGGCACGCTGCGAGCCGATATGATGAAAACCGTCAATGACGCAGCCAAAGCCGATTGGAAAATGACCGGCTTTACGCGCAATCAGGATCAAACCGGCATGGAACGCTGGAGCGTGACCTTCGACGCAAGACTGCCCGAATCCGATCTCAACGGCCTTGCCGACTCCGTCAAGAAAGCCAGCAAACCGGGAATGCAAATAACGGTCGGCGATGTCGACTTCACCCCGACGCTCGATGAAACGGAATCCGTGCGCACCGCTTTGCGCACCCACATCCTGAAAGAAGCTGCGGATCAACTGGCGACCCTGAACGCCTCTATCCCCGGACGCAGTTACCGTATCGCGCAGATTACTTTTAATAGGGTATCATCGGCATTCGTCAGGCCGATGAACAGGGTGATGGGAATGTCCGCCGCCGTCGCGTCTCCACCCGCTGCCCCGGAACCGTCGCCCGACCACGCACAAAAAATCGAACTTACCGCGCATGTCGTCTATGCCGCCTTGCCTCCAACAAGCGCTCCGAGTCACTAGAGCATCTTGCGAATCAATACCTTCCGTGATACCTCTTTGATCCCCTGCATGTTTATGCACTCGTCAGCTTCTCTGATTCGGAGGAAATAAAACTATGAATGAAAAGATCCCCTATTGGCTTTCTGTCGGCCTCAGCACTTTGGCCTTGGTTCTGTTGTTGATCAACATTACCATTCTGAACTCCAATCGCGCGGCGCAGTTGGACGTTAATCAGCGCCAGGCGACTATTGCCGGCGGGCAGCAGATGAACCAGCTCAACCAGATCCTGGTTCAGGCGATGGCCGAAGCTGCGCTTAAGAACAACAACACCCAATTGCGCGATCTTTTATCGGCACAGGGCTACACGCTGAAGACCGAGCCCGCCCCAGCCGCCAAATCCACCGAAAAAAAGTAAGGAGATAAATTATGGCCAACGATAAACTCACATCGGTGCAGATCCTGCTTCCCGTTCTCCTGCTATCCACTGCGTTTGCGGGCTTCCTGGGTTATCAGACATCGGCTTTGAAGATGGAGCACGACAATCTTGTGCAAGTCTACGCTCAGCAAAACGATCCGCTCACCCAAGTTACCAAGCTCAAGACTCAGCTTAGCGCCTTGGCAACCGGTACGCTCACGCTCGCGCAAAAGGGTGACAAGGATTCGCAAGGCATCATCGCCACGCTGAAGAAAGCCGGCGTCAACGTCGATAACACGCCCGCACCAGCAGCCGCTGCCGCCCCTCAAACGGCGACACCGACAACGGGCAAAACGGTAACGCCGTAAAAG
>JBAVWC010000343.1:0-1959 GCA_049697595.1 Alphaproteobacteria bacterium | reverse complement strand
TTCGCGCATTGCCGAGTATTTCGCGCGGTTCATGCTATCCGGCGCGCGGGCGATGAAATCGTCTAGAATGTTATCGAGAAAACGCAGCGCGTCTTCGATAAAGGTCGGATGATTTTCCCATTCAAGGAATTTTTCCAGATTGAGCGAGGACAGACAGCAGACCGCCGTGCGTTGCTTGCCGTCTTTATCGAGCCCCGTCGGCAGCGTGATTTCGCTGCACAGGTTCGACATCTTGACTTCCAACCCGGCCATTTTGTGATGTTCGGGAATGGAACGATTGACGTTGTCGATGAACAGCAAATAAGGCTCGCCGGTTTCGATACGCGCCGTCAACAAACGGATCCACAAGGAACGCGCGCTGACGCGGCTGATGACCATATGATCTTTGGGGCTGGTGAGAGCCCATTCTTCGTCGTTCTCCACCGCGCGCATGAAAGCGTCGGGAATGACAACGCCGTGATGCAGATTAAGCGCCTTACGGTTCGCATCGCCGCCGGTCGGGCGGCGCATTTCGATGAATTCTTCGATTTCAGGGTGGCTGATCGGCAGATAGCAAGCCGCCGAACCACGGCGCAAGCTGCCCTGTGAAATGGCGAGCGTCAGACTGTCCTGCACGCGAATGAAAGGAACGATGCCCGAGGTTTTGCCGTTGCGGCCCACCGGCTCGCCAATCGAACGCAGATTACCCCAATAAGAACCAATCCCGCCGCCAAGAGCCGCCAGCCAGACATTTTCGTTCCAAAGATGAACAATACCGTCGAGACTGTCGCTGCATTCGTTCAAAAAGCACGAAATCGGCAAGCCGCGCTTGGCCCCGCCGTTGCTGAGAACAGGCGTGGAAGGCATAAACCAGAGTTTGCTTATATAGTCATAGAGCCGCTGGGCATGTTCCGGGTCATCGGCATATTCCGACGCGACTCGCGCAAACATGTCCTGAGGACGTTCCCCGGGCAGCAAATAGCGGTCTTCCAGAGTCGCATGGCCAAAACGCGTCAAAAGCTCATCACGGGAATAATCCACAGTGACTTTTTGACCGTTCTCGACTTGGATTAAATTAAACATTACTGGCCTCCGGGACCGAGATTATTTGTGCTGGGAGCGACTTATCAACAACTGTGGGTAACGAAGTTGTGAAAAACGGGGACATCCACAACATGTAGGGTAACTTCACAGGCATAATACCACATCTCGTGGCTATGTCACCTATCGACAACAAACCGAAACGTTCTGCGGTTAATGTTGCGTTCGCGTTGATTCTCCATAAAAAAGAGCTATTCCCCCGCCCTGTAATTTTATTGCTATTTTTTTAGTTTCTTATTTTCACCACAATTTTGGGGCCAAATTATCGGCCCCGGACGTTAACCTTTGCCGTCCAATCGCCCGTTTCGATCAGACCGCCTTCCCAACGATCCTTGGGCAGAGCCATTTTGCGCTAATCAGGCCCAAAAAACAAGAAATCTGATTCTCTCGCCAAGTGATTCACGGAAAAGGCTCATCCGGCTGAATAATCATAATTTTCAAATGATTATGCCTTTTTTGAGGCACGCATTTTACCTCCTTCCTCCGGCATCTAAACACTGGCAGAAAGATACGGCTTTATGCTAAACACAGGCACGAGATTGCAGTGCACTCTCGCTTCATCCGCTTGAAAACGAAAGTTGACGATCATGCAGGTTATTTTGGCTCAGCCACGCGGTTTTTGCGCCGGTGTCGAACGCGCTATTGAAATCGTGGAAATGGCTTTGGAAAAATTCGGCGCGCCTATCTATGTGCGTCATGAAATCGTGCACAACCCGCATGTGGTGCAGCGGTTGATCGCCAAGGGCGTGAAGTTCGTCGAAGAAACCGACGAAGTCCCCGAAGGCGCGGTCGCGATTTTCAGCGCGCACGGCGTCGCCGAAGTCGTCGAAAAGCACGCCAAGGAACGCGGGCTTCAGGTTATCGACGCCACCTGCCCTC
>JBAVWC010000342.1:0-2225 GCA_049697595.1 Alphaproteobacteria bacterium | reverse complement strand
AGTCGGGCTTGCGGAACAATTTAAGGAGAAAGGTGGGGTTAGCCATGATCGCGCCTGTTTTCCGTCGTCGTTACTCTGCCGCGTGTTCCATCTTGTCTTTTTCCGCCCCGCCTTTTTCTGCGTTGATCTCGGCGGCTTTCTTTTCCACCAGACCGACCAGATGCGAAACGATGTCTTCGTCCTTCAGGCGGTGAGACGTTTGCCCCGCGATATAAACCTGATGCGTGCCTTTGCCGCCGCCCGCGAAACCGATATCGGTCATCATCGCTTCGCCGGGGCCGTTGACGACGCAGCCGATCACCGAAACCGTCATCGGCGTCGTGATATGTTGCAGGCGTTCTTCCAAAACTTCGACCGTCTTGATGACGTTGAAATTCTGCCGCGCGCAAGACGGGCAGGAAATAACCGTGACGCCGCGACGGCGCAAGCCGAGCGATTTCAGCATTTCATAACCGACGCGCACTTCTTCGACCGGATCGGCCGACAGCGAAACGCGCAGCGTGTCGCCGACGCCCGCCCACAACAGCATGCCGAGGCCGATCGAGCTTTTCACCGTTCCCGAACGCAAACCGCCCGCTTCAGTGATGCCGATATGCAGAGGATAATCGCACGCTTCAGCCAAAGCCTGATAGGCTGCCACGGCGAGGAAAACGTCCGATGCCTTGACGCTGATCTTGAAATTGGTGAAGTCGTGATCTTCCAGAATCTTGGCGTGGCGCAGCGCGCTTTCGACCATCGCGTCGGGACAGGGTTCGCCGTATTTATCCAGCAGGTCCTGTTCCAGAGAACCGGCATTGACTCCTATACGCATCGCGCAGCCGTAATCCTTGGCGGCGTTGACGACTTCGCGCACGCGGTCGTCGGAACCGATATTGCCCGGATTGATGCGCAGGCACGCAGCGCCCGCTTTCGCGGCTTCGATGCCGCGCTTGTAGTGGAAATGGATGTCGGCGACGATTGGAACATTCACGCCTTTGACGATTTCGCTCAACGCCGCCGTGGATTCTTCGTCGGGACAGGAAACGCGCACAATGTCAGCACCCGCTGCTTCACAGGCGAGGATTTGTTCGATTGTCGCTTTCGCGTCGCTGGTCAGCGTATTGGTCATCGTCTGCACGCTGACGGGCGCGTCGCCGCCGATCAGGACATTGCCGACTTTGATCTGGCGGCTCTTGCGGCGGGCGATTTGCCGCCACGGGCGATGAGCTTGCGCGTCTGAATGATTTGCGGTCATTGTTTCTTCTCCTTAATTAACGATCCTGGTTCGATGCGCCCGGCGCCAGGCGATCCGGGTCAAGCGGTATGTTGCGCACGACATGCGGCGCGCCTTCCGAAATTTTCGGCAACTCCACGCCGTCCAACGACAGGACAAGAGCGCCGCCATTGCCGGTGGTCAAAGACAGTCCCGGCTTGTTGGGAACTTTATAGACGTCGCCGGCCTTCATTACATGATCGAAAATCGCTTTGCCGGAATCGTCGGAGACCATAACCCAACTGCTTTGCGTTGCGCGGATGAGGAGCCGGGAAACCGTTGCCGAGTCGCCATAAACTTGTTTTTTAGCGTCCTTGGTTTCGGGCAGAAGCGATGTGGGTTGAGGTTGCTCGGTCGTCACCACAATACCGGGAGCCACCGGAGGCATATTGGGAGCTGCAACGGAAGGCGCGGTCGATGCTGGCGAATTTGTCGTCGTCGTTGCGGGAGCGAGTGGCGCGGTCAGACCAGCCGCCGCATTGCTATCGCTGGAGGAAGTCGTTGTCGCCGATTGCGCCACCGTCGGAAGCGGCGGCTGGACATTAACCTCGGTACGATTGGCCGATGAAATGCTGTACCAAACAGCATAAATCAACAAAACCGCAATCGTCGCGCCGACCATAATCACGGCGGAAGGCGTGCGGCCTCCGGAGACGGGAGTGGGCATCGAAAGAACGGGTTTCTTGCGGCGACCCGCCATTTCGTAGCGATAGCGGTCAACGGCGTCTTTGCCGTCAACGCCCAGAAAATTGGCGTAGGTGCGCAGGAAGCCGATGACATAGGCATCGGCGGGAAATTCGTCATACTGACTGTTTTCAAGCGCGATAAGAAAAGCGGGCTTGATGCGCAGATAGTCGGCGATGAGATAGAGATCATCATTTTTGTCGAGCCGCGCCTGACGCAAAACATCGCCGATACGTTCCAGAGTCGGTTTGGCTTGTGGGGGGGCGTTGGTGGGGGCCGCAGGTTACGG
>JBAVWC010000341.1:0-6576 GCA_049697595.1 Alphaproteobacteria bacterium | reverse complement strand
GCGCGCTGAAAAAGCGCATTTGCAGCCAGGCATCACGAGATTAGGAATGGGTCCTCCGAGGGAGGGCGGCAAGGACGGGTAGACCGATGGCTTTGGCCAATTGCTCGGGCGTCGTGAAGCCGGAACTGAGAAAATCGAGAATAAAGGCCGCAACCAGAAGCGACAGAAGTGACAGGATAAAGCCCACGGCGATGATGATGGGCTGCAGCTTCTTGGGCTCCGGCGGCGCCGACGGCGGCTGAATGATGCGCACGCTACCGGCGCGTTCGTGCTCGACATCTTCATAGGCCGTAGCCTCGCTTAGACGATGAGCAAAGACCGTGTATTCGTCGTCGGCCACCGTGGCATCGTGGGTGAGCGCATTGAACTGGGCCTCGTCATGATTGAGGTCATTCAGCTTATTCTCGAAAAAAGCCAGCCTTTCGTTAAGGCCGGGGCTGCTGACGCTGGCGGCCTGACGTTGGACTTCGCTGCGTTGCTGGATCAGGCTTTGGCGTTCCGACTCGAATGAAAGAATGTTATGCGTGCGCTTGAACGTCTCGAGGGCATTCTCGGCGGCCACAAGATGCTGGCGCGATTCCTTCTCATGCGCCTGGGCCATTTCGACGCGCGGTTCCAGATACAGTTGCTTGCGCTTTTCCATATAGAGTTTAAGCAGCGCATCGAGTGCTTTGGTGGCCACGGCGGCATCCTGATGCTCAAAGGTCACCGTGATGACGGAAGATTCTTTTTCCAGTTCCACATCGAGCCGCTTGTCGAATTTTATAATGGCGTTGGCCATAAGGACATCGTCCTTGGTTTCTCCCGCCGGAATATTTTCTTCCAAAAGGCTGGGGAAAATCGTGTCCAGCTTGGTTGCTTTAATGATGCGGGTTGGCAAGTCGTCGCTCTCGTCTAACATCTGGGGATAGAGGGCCTCGATCCCAACCTCCTTAATGACTTCCTTATGAAGATCGTCGCTGCCCAGAATGGCGACTTCGGACTTGAATATCTGCTCCTGTTGAAAAGGGATCGTCGTCTGTTGCGTATTTTGGCTGGAGCCTGTTTCTGGCTGATACACATATTCCGATCCCATGCGCACTGTCAGAACGCTGGAAGCCTTGAAGCGCGGTGTGGGAACAAACGAAACGCCAATCGCCAGAATAAAGGGGATAAGAAAGGCGAATCTGAGCCGCCAACGGTTTTTGTAGTAAAACGTCAAAAACTCGCGCGCGGAAATCAGATTTGTCAGGTCGGCATTCATGGCTACACCATTCGTACGGAGTGTCTTCTGGACTTATATCTGTTTATAGACACAAAATGTTAACTTATAGCAAATATCTTTTATTGCATACGACGAGAAGCCTCATTCTTGATAGTCTCAGACCGATGCGCTTTATAGTATCGGTTCAATTTAATACTTTGACCTCGCCAACATGCAAGTGCCGATACGAATGACTGAGACACCCTTACCAGCGGCCCCCCGGAGCAACGACCCGCTCGTGCCGACCCTTTTTCATGAACCCTGGTGGCTGGATATAGCCACCGGAGGCCGGTATGACGTCGCCGAGGTTATGGAGGGAGGCCAGATTATAGGACGGCTGCCCTATTACATACAAAAAAAGCCATTCGGTCTGTCGGCTGTCGATCTTCCGCCCCTGACCCATTTTCTGGGGCCGGCCATTGCCAATTGCTACGGCAAGCCCAATACGCAATTTTTGCGGCGGCTTGATATTACCAACCAGCTTATCGGCAAGCTTCCGGACACTTCGGCTTTTTACATGAAGTGCCATCGCGATGTGACGGACGTTATCGCCTTTCAGGGCGCCGGCTTCCGCGCCGGCATTCAATTTACGTTTGAGGTGCATCCTCAGCCTCTCGAGGTCGTGTGGAAGGCCATGCGCGACAAGGCGCGCAATTTTATCGGCGCGGCACGCAGAAAATATAGCGTTGGCACAGGAGACGATCCCGATCATTTTATGCGCTTCTATGTGGGCTGCATCGAAAAGAATAAAGGCGAGAACAACCATATGGACATCGATATACACGCCCGGCTTATTCGCGCCTGTCTGGAACGCGGGCGCGGCAAAATTTACGAAGCGAGAGAGCGCAACGGAAGGCTGGTCGCCGCCATTTTTTGCGCCTGGGACAATGTCGCCAGCTATTACCTTTTGACCAGCCGCGCCCACGCCGCACACGGGAGCAGCACCAGCCTTCTGGTGTGGGAGGCTATCACCGACGCCATTGAACGCAATTTGATCTTTGATTTCGACGGCATCGTCAGCGAGGGAGGCGCGCGCGCCGCCAGTAATTTTGCCCACATCCTTTCGCCGCGCTACACGGCAACGCGCGAATCCCCTTCGATGAGGATTCTCCGCGCCGTCAAATCGGTTATTAAGCCGCCTAGTTTTTATTATTAATCGTCGCCCCTCCGGCATTTGATAAACGTCAAATGCGCGCTGAAGAAGCCTGATATTAAAAGGGCTGAAACAGTGGGGGAGGCGCAGGTGCTAAAAAATTTTACAAGTGCGGCACTTGTTTTATGCATCCTTTCCGCATGCTCCTCGCAAGAAATCGCCGTCACCTATAATTGTGAGCCTACCGGAGCCACTTTGTATGAAGAAGGGATAGGCCGCGTCGGTACATGTCCTGCCATTGTCAAATATAGCGTGTATGATCCCCAAGTCAGCAACGGGCATGTGCATACAGGGAAGATCAATGTGGTTTGGGTCAGCGGCGCGTCGCTGATCCTGCCGCCGATGAGTCTCGTTATACCGCCGAATCAGCAAACCTCGTTGATGATCACGCGGCCCCCCGATTATCCCTATTATACGAAGGATCAGGAATTTTCTCTCGGCTACGAAACGAGCGTGATTTCTCCCTCGATCAAATATGTCACGACACCCTATCAATCGGGAGCAGACGGCTTTGCCCAGTTGGACCGGGATGCTGCATGCATGTGGAGTGGATTAATAGAATCGGCTCAAGGTCAGTGCCCGTAATCAGTATTCTGCAACATCCAAGCCGTCACCAATCTGGCGCAGGGATGTTTTGGTGGCCTCGGTGAGAGTCCACGCTCCGGGAAGTTCTATTTCGGCCTCTTCGCCGTCATCGAGTTCGAGGGCGAGAACGACCTGGGCGCGGCCCTTAGGCGTGGCAGACAGAAGTTTCTGAATTTCCTGCACAGGATCGGCGTCATATAATTTAATGCGTATCCCGCGCGCGGCTCGCGCGGCGGCATCGGAGAGGGGCTCGATATTACGGGCGATGAAGCGCAGATCGTTGCCGCCCTCACCCTGTTTGCCGCCCTGCGTATTGGTCTGGGCATCGACTTCGACCAGAACCGCTTGGCCGGGCTCCATCACATCGCGTTTGGCCGCCAGCAATTCCGAAAACACCGTCACTTCAAACGCGCCACTGCCGTCCGACAATTGCACGAAAGCGAATTTGTTGCCTTGTTTCGACGTGCGCTCCTGTTTCGAGACGACGATGCCCGCGAGTTTGAACCTACTGGGGCCGGCAGCGCGTTGTTTGCTGGCGATCTGGTCGGCGGGCGTCGCGCCGATACGTTCCAGAATCGCGCGGTAATTATCCAAAGGATGCGCGGAAAGATAAAAACCGAGCGCACCAAATTCATGTTGCAGGCGGGTGAGATCATCCCAGCCCTTCGCTTGCGGCAAAGGCGGTCGCGCGGCACCCTGCGACGAGGCGAACATATTGGCCTGACCGCTGGAACGTTCGGCATTGGTTTGCTGGCTGTGCTTCAGCAGCGTATCGATAGCGGCGATAACCTGCGCGCGATTCTTATTGAGCGCGTCGAAGGCACCCGCCGCCGCGAGATTTTCCATCTGCTTGCGATTGACGGCGTGCGAGTCGACACGTTCGGCCATATCGAATAAATCTTTGAACGCGCCTTTTTTGCGTGCTTCGATCACACCCTGCATCGCCGCCATACCGACGCCCTTGATCGCGGCGAGCGCGTAGCGGATCGCTGGTTTGCCTCCGGCATCTTCGGCGGCGAAAGTCGGGAAAGAACGATTGATGTCGGGCGGCAACAAGGCGATGCGGTTGCGCGTTAGTTCCTGACGGAAGATGTTGAGTTTATCGGTGTCGCCCAATTCGAAATTCATCGCGGCGGCGAAAAACTCGACCGGATAATTCGCTTTAAGATACGCGGTTTGATAGGCGACCAGAGCATAGGCTGCCGCGTGGCTCTTGTTAAAGCCGTAGCCCGCGAATTTGTCGATCTGGTCGAAAATCATCCCGGCCTGATCGGGCGGAACGCTGTGTTGTTCGCCCGCACCCTTGATGAAATTGGCGCGCTGCGCCGCCATTTCCGACGCCTTCTTTTTACCCATCGCGCGGCGCAGCAGATCGGCGGCACCGAGGCTGTAACCCGCAAGCATTTGCGCGGCCTGCATCACTTGTTCCTGATAGATCAGGATGCCGAACGTGTCTTCGAGGATGGGCCGCAAAACGGCATGCAGATAATTGACGGGCTCCTCGCCGTTTTTGCAGCGGATATAAGTCGGGATATTATCCATCGGGCCGGGACGATAAAGCGCGACGAGCGCGATGATGTCTTCAAACCGGTTAGGCTTAAGCTTGCGCAGAACATCGCGCATGCCGGAACTTTCCAACTGGAACACGCCGGTCGTATCGCCCTTGGCCAGCATGATATAGGTTTTGGCATCGTCGAGCGGCAGATGTCCGAGATCGACCGTAACGCCGCGCGCCTGCAGCAATTC
Organism: Alphaproteobacteria bacterium; assembly: GCA_049697595.1. GTDB lineage: Bacteria > Pseudomonadota > Alphaproteobacteria > UBA9219 > UBA9219 > CAIXLI01. The sequence goes on along the minus strand of JBAVWC010000341.1, from coordinate 1,849 downwards.
GACCGCCTGTTGCAGAACGTCGAGCGTCTTCAATCCGAGAAAATCGAATTTGACGAGCCCCGCCATTTCAACGGTTTTCATATTGAACTGCGTCGCGGGCAAAGCGGAATCTGGATCTCGGTAAAGAGGAACAAGTTCGACCAGAGGCCGGTCGCCAATCACCACGCCCGCCGCGTGGGTGGACGCATTGCGGAACAACCCTTCGAGTTTAAGGGCTATATCCATCATCTGCCCGACGACAGGATCGGCATCGCGCATTTGCTGCAATTGCGGTTCGCCGTCGATTGCCTGACCCAGCGTTGTCGGGTTAGCGGGATTATTCGGCACCAGTTTGCAAATTTTATCGACATAACCATAAGGCATCGCCAGCACGCGGCCTACGTCGCGCAGGGCTGCGCGCGCCTGCAATTTACCGAAGGTGATGATTTGCGCGACGCGGTCAGCGCCATATTTTTGCTGCACATAGGTGATGACTTCGTCGCGCCGTTCCTGACAGAAATCGATATCGAAGTCGGGCATCGAAACACGTTCGGGGTTCAAAAAACGTTCGAACAGCAAGCCGAATTGCAAAGGATTGAGGTCGGTAATCAACAAGACCCAGGCGACCACGGAACCCGCACCCGAACCACGGCCAGGACCTACGGCAATGTTGTTTTGTTTCGACCATTTGATGAAATCGGAAACGATGAGGAAGTATCCGGCAAAACCCATCTTGATGATCGTGTCGAGTTCGAAATCGAGACGGTCTTCGTAGGTTTTGCGGTCATTGATTCCGGCGGCGTCCAGACGCGCTTTTAATCCAGCTTTGGATTGGGCGCGGAGTTCTTCTTCTTCGCTGCGGCCTTTGGCTGTGGGGAAAGCGGGCAAAATCGGTTTGCGTTCGGGCGGCATATAGGCGCAGCGATGCGCGATAACCAGCGTGTTGTCGCAAGCCTCGGGCAAATCGGCGAACAGCGTGCGCATTTCGGCGGCGGATTTAAAATAATGATCACGGGTGAGGCGACGGCGGTTTGTTTCGGCGACGATCATTTTATCGGCAATACACAACAGCGCATCATGCGCGTCATACATATCGGGCTCGCCGAAATAAACATCGTTCGTGGCAACAAGCGGGATATTGTGTTTGTAAGCGAGCTCGATCAATTCATGTTCGATGCGCTGTTCGTTGGCTCCAACAGTGCCGCCGTGGTGGCGCGTGATTTCGATATAGAAGCGGTTGGGAAAAAGCCCCGCATATTTTTGCGCGGCAAGATCGGCGGCCTCGGCTTGGCCTCCGAGCAGCAAACGCCCGACTTCGCCTTCGGTACCGCATGACAGCACAATTAGCCCTTCGGTATATCGCGCCAACTCTTCAGCGGTGACGTAGGGATAGGCGCGGTCTTTTTCAACGAAAGACAAAGTGACGAGCGCGGAAAGATTGCGATAACCCTGTTCGTTTTGCACAAGCAGCAAAAGCTGATCATACCCGTCGCGCGTCATTGTTTTGAGGGCCGCCTGTTCGTCACGCAACACCGCGATCTGGCACCCAATAATCGGCTGCACTCCGGCTTCCGCCGCCGCCATACCGAATTCCAACGCACCAAATAGATTGCCTTTATCGGTCAGCGCAACGGCGGGCATTTCATGCTTAAGACAAAGTTTGATAAGGTCTTTGCGAACAGGCTGATACCCGTCTTTGGGTTTATCTTCGACAACCTTGATAGCCCCCTCCGCCAGCGAATAGCCGGAATGGACGCGGAGGTGGATGAAGGAGGGAGAGCTGGTCATGGAATCACAAGATAAAACTCGCTGAAATCAAGTTCAATATACATAACTTCGTGGGGTGAGTTCTAGAAAAGCCAAAGGGAGC
>JBAVWC010000340.1:0-25525 GCA_049697595.1 Alphaproteobacteria bacterium | reverse complement strand
GCGGTTTCTTTAGCTTTAAGATCAGTAATCTTACTGAGCAGGCATAGCGGCAGGAGCGGCAGCAGGAGCAGCAGCCTTCTTCGCGGTCTTGCGCTTCTTGGCGCTGTGCTTCTTGGTGGTGTGCTTCGCAGGTGCAGCAGCAGCAGGAGCAGCGGCGGCAGGAGCAGCGGCAGCAGGAGCCATCGCATCTGAAGTTTGAGCCAAAACGGGGCCGGCAACCAGAGCAGCAACCAAAGCCGTGGCAAGCAGAAGATTCATTGAACGCATAGTAGGGATCCTTTCCATGGAGTTTATTCCGACCCGGGAGGGCCGTTATCGATAGTTGAGCAAAAGAGCATGTCAAATTATTGGCGTCAATGAGATTTTAGTAAGATTTTCCTTCTTTTGTCAGATATCTCAAAAATGACACAAATGGCCTCCCGCGCTGCACCACCAATATTCTTTAACTTCTATTACATTGTTTTTGGATATAATGAGACATGCGATTCCCTCTTTCACTTCAGGAGTTTTTAATGCCCCGCATGTTGCGCCCTATGTTTTTGGCGATTTCACTAACCGCGTTTTCCGCTGCTCTTATTGCCCCAATGTCCGGCTTTGCGGCGGACGCTGCTATTGCGGTAACGGCTCAAACGCATGAACAGGCGCTGCAACAACCCACAGGAAAATTCGTTCAGGATGTCGGCGACCGGGCGATCCAAATCATCGCCAACAAGCAAATGCCGACCGAACAGCGCAATGCGGCGTTCAAAGCCATTCTGAGTGATTCGTTCGACATGAAAACCATTGGCCGATTCGTTATTGGCCGTTCATGGAACGGCGCGACGCCTGCCCAGCAATCGGAATATATGGAGTTGTTCAAAGCCCTGGTCATCAAGAACTATGGCGAACGCATGAGCTTATATACCGGCGAAGGCTTCCGTGTTGTCGGCATCCGTCCCGAATCGGAAATGGACACGACCGTGTTGAGCCAGATCACGCACCCCGACGGTTCGGAACCGACAACGATCGATTGGCGCATTCGCCAAAGAGACGGCAAGCTGGGCGTGATCGATGTCATCGTCGAGGGCGTCAGCCTGAGCGTTACCCAGCGTCAGGAATATGCCGCCGTCATCCAAAACAACGGCGGAGAAATCGAAGGCCTGCTGAAAGTCATGCGCGACCAGTTGCATGCACCTGCCGTAGCCGACGGCTCAGCGAAGTAACCCCTCACTTCTTACGCTTGACCGCACGAGGCGGGGGATATTCCACCAGCTTCCCAGCATCTTGCTCAAAGCTGTCGCGCTGACGCAAAGAACGCGCCTGTTGTGAAGTCAATATTTTGTAATGTCGGCTTTGGTCGAGATCCCGCGCGAGATCCCAGCAGGATTCCGTTTCCGATACCCAGGTTGGGGGATCGTAACGGCGCAGGTCGAAGGGCTTGGAATAAGCGCGTAATGTCTTTTTGTTGTCCGACACATATTCATGAAAATAGGACATCGCGAGTTCGCGCAAGCTGCGGTAAATGGGGTCGCGCCAGCGCAGCCAGACATGATTGCTTTTCGATATCGCGCCCCAATGCTTGCCGCGCCGGAACAAAGTGACGACATGATCGTCGTCGCCCGTGGCCTGAAAATCCATTAGCAATGGCGGTTCGCCCTGCATCCATAACGCACAGGCCGCTATCAAGGCACCCTCGATGCAATGCACCGCTTGCAACCGCAAAGCGCCCGTGACGCCCAAACAAGTGTCGCCGTTCGGTTCATGATTGGTGGGAAGATCGTTCAGATAATCCTGAATTTTTTCGGGCGTATTAAGCCGCGCCAACACTGTCGCGTGCGCGCGCGACAACCCAAGTTTCATGCCGAAAGAAATATGCGCGTCCAAAAGATCACCGTTTCCTGTTACGCTGCGACGGCAGGCACAAAGCCCCCCTGCTCGCCGGGAATGTCTTTAAATTTTTCCGACGCACCCTCGGCCGTTTCTCCACGGCCCAGAATCAAATATCCGTCCGGCGGCATCATTCCACCGATCGTATTCAGCACAGATGCTTTTGTCGGGGCATCGAAACTATTCAAAACATTGCGGCACAAAACGACATCGAAACTTCCGGTGACGCCGACTTCGTTCAACAAATTGCCTTCGCGGAATTGCACCGCCTGACGAGCGGCGTCCTTGATCTGCCACTTATCCCCGGCGATGGGCTGAAAATATTTAACAAGAAACGTGATCGGAAGGCCGCGCTGCACTTCGAACTGCGAATAAATACCGGCCTTGGCGCGAGCGACCATTTCGCGCGATAAATCCGTGCCGACAATCTCGACTTTCCAGCCTTCCAGCAGCGCCGCTTCTTCCGCGCAAATCATTGCTATGGAATAGGCCTCCTGCCCGCTGGATGCCGCCGCCGACCAGATGCGGATTTTTTTGCTCGCCTCGCGCGCGGCCAACAAGCTCGGCAAAATCGTTTTCTGAAAATACGCAAAAGGTTTCCGGTCGCGGAAAAACACGGATTCATTGGTCGTCATCGCCTCGGTGATGTCGAACATCATCGTTTCTTCGCGTTTGCTGCGCAAAGCCTGTGCCAGATCTTCCAGCGTTTTCAGATTATGCTTGCGCGCGACGGGAACCAAACGGGATTCCAGAAGATAAGCCTTCTCCACCGTCAGAACGAGGCCGGAGCGCTGCCTGACAAGAGTAGAGAAAAGTTCAAAATCTTCCGGCTTCATATCTTACCTTATCGGTTAACTCTCGATAAACCCCAACATCTCAAGCTTATCGCGCACTATGTCGGCGTCGAACGGCTTCATGATATATTCATTCGCCCCCGCCGCCAATGCTTCCTGAATATGCGCCAGATCGTTTTTGGCCGTGCAGAACAAGACGCTTGGCGCGTCCCCGCCCGGCAATAGCCTTATCGCCCGCATGAAATCAATGCCGTTCATGATCGGCATCGTCCAATCGAGCAAAACCAGATCGGGCATTTTCGTCTTGCAGGCGTCGAGCGCGACTTGGCCGTTTTCCGCTTCATCGCAGCCGAACCCGATCGCTTCGAATATCTGGCGCGCGACTTTGCGAATAACGCGGCTGTCATCGACAATCAGGCATGTTTTCATAGAAATCACCGGGTTTATTCGAGACAAGCGGCATCAGCGACCCAATTGGAACGATTTCCGCACGGGGCTCTTAAAAAAGATTGACGAGAGAAGGTACGGACAACACCGCCGCTTCGGGGACATGAAGCACAAGCTGCAAGTGATCGGGAACGGACTGATCATAGGTTACATTAAGATCAAACTGCGCAGCAAATCTGCTGACCATATAGGCCTGTATGCTGCGTGGAGAAAGGTTTTCGATTGTCGCGGTTCCCTCAAGCGCTTCTTGAAGCTGGGGACTTAACTGCGCGTTACGCCCGATAATTTCGATCCGGCAACCGCTGTCCGTGCCGTCGCTGCGCAGCGCAAGAGTGCCGCCATAGGCCAGCGTCTCCTCGGCGAGAACGACAAGATTGAGAAGAGTTTTGACAAAACCGCGCCGGGTCGCAAGCTCGGCTGACGGTTGATCCTCCGGCCACTCCAGCGATACTTTGCCGCCGGCAAGATATTGCTCGGCAACCTGGCGCACATCTTTAATGGCTAGATTATCTTCGCTGCCCGCGCGCCCATAAGCCATACGGAAAAGCCGCAAACGGCGCGAGGCCGTTATGCCGCTGTCGCCGATAAGCTTCATCGCCTCGTCGACGACCGAACCGCCGATATCCTCGATCAGCTCGACGCCGTTGTTAATGGCGCTGACGGGGCTGACGAGGTCGTGGCAAATTTTGGACGCCAAAAGCTCCATAACGCGGATGTCTATTTGCATGCTTTTGGTGCCTTTTACGGGAGATTTGAATAACTTGGATAACCGTCCTACAATCGCTCACGACTCGTTAAAAGACGCTTAAAATCAGGTTTCCAACCACATGAAAATCTTTTTCACCGCCAGCCACTCCACCCTCGCCCAAAAGGCTTTTGCTGATTTTACAGCGCGTTATGGTCAGGCTTTAATGCAGGAAGCGGACGTTATCGTGGCTTTGGGGGGGGACGGGCAAGTTTTGCGTACGCTTTACGAAGCGATGGATACCGCCAAACCCGTTTTTGCGATTCGCAGAACCGAATCGGTCGGATTCCTGTGCAACGACTATACCGAAACCGATTTACTGCAAAGGCTGGATAAGGCGCACAGCGTCATGCTCCACCCCTTGCTGCTCGAAGCCCTGACGGCAGACGGCGTTAAGCACACAGGTTTGGCGATCAACGAAATATCCGTCCTGCGCGAAACGCCGCAAGCGGTCAAACTGCGTGTCCTGATCGACGGGGTCGAGCGGCTTGCCCGCTTCAGCGGCGACGGCATCCTCGTCGCATCGCCTGCAGGCAGCACCGCCTATAACCATTCCTGTGGCGGCCCGATTATCCCTCTGGACGCCAATATTCTGGTGATGACGGCGATCAGCGGCTATCGTCCGCGCGGCTGGTCCTATGCCGTTTTGCCGCAAACCGCCTCAATCGAAATCGAAGTTCTGGAAACCGGCAAACGCCCGGTACGCATCGAAGCCGGAGACTCGGTCATCGCCAATGTCATCAAGGCCCGCATATGGCTGGATAGAACAAAAAACATAAACCTGCTCTTCGACCCCGACCAACATCTGGGCGAACGCATTATTCGCGAACAGTTTATGCTGTAGGGGGAGAGCCCTTACTTAACGACCTTAACATCCGTCAGATGCCCTTGGGCATCGTGGTGCATGATCATCGATGACGCGTCTTGCCACGACTCTACGGTTTCGGTCGAAAAACCGTACATGTTCGCCAAATCATCAGGCGTTACGCCCGCGCGCGGCTTGCGGCGTTCACGGCCACGGAAACGCAGCATGTTATAAATCGCCCAACCGAGATAAACCACCACCATCACGCCCGCGACCTGCCCATAGGCCTGGATCGTGGACATGATTTTCAGGTCGGGATATTGGGAAATGTCATCGAACCCGTTCAATGCCCAATGCCACAAATCGACGGCAAAAGGAAACGCCGCGCGGATGAAGTAGAAATACAAAATCCACAACGCGCCCGTCAAAATAAGATCGCGCAACCGGACGAGAACCGAAACGTCCGAAGATTCCGTGATGATATATTTTTCGTAGTCTGGTGTTTTGCTCATCTGAAACCTCTGTCGGAAGATCCCCACGCGGCGCGTTTTTTGCGGGACTTAAAGAACGCCTTGGGCACTGCGACCAATATGGTGAACATGGAAATGATCCAGAACACCAGCGGATACCAAATGATCCACCCCATCAGGCGCAGAAGCTTGTTCTCATAGCGCGTTTCAATCGTCATCGCGGTTGCGAACTGTACCATATTGACGAACGCCAGAACCAATCCCCAAAAAGCGGGCGGAAAAATGGTCGGCACATTCAAGGTGGCAGGCATTTCGAAGAATTTGCCCAATCCCCACAAAACCAGCGACAGCAGATAGGAATAAGCCCACACGGTGCTGAGAATGAAATCGAAAACCAGAATCCACATCCGGTGATCCATCCACTTCCAGATGCGCACGATGTTCTTGAAGAACACTTCTGCGCCGCCCTGCGCCCAACGCAAGCGTTGCTTCCACAATCCGCGCAGCGTTTCGGGCATCAGAATCCAGCACAACGCATTCGGCTCATACTGAATCGCCCAATGGCGCAATTGCAACGACCAACTGATGTCGATGTCCTCGGTTACCATATTCAAATCCCAATAACCGCAATCATGCAACGCGCGGCGACGGAACGAGCAGATAACGCCCGAAATCGTGAACAGATGCCCGTAAATACGCTGAGCGCGTTTGATAAGGCCGATGATCGACGAAAATTCTGCAACCTGAATTTTGCCGATAAAAGTCGAGCGCGTGCGTACGCGAGGATTACCGGTAACGGCCCCGACACGCGGATTATCAACCAGCGGCTTAACAAGAAAAGCGACGCCGTTCGGATGGATCATCGCGTCGCCGTCGATGCAAACGAGATATTCGCCCTTGGCAACCAGCGCACCCATACGCAAGGCCATTGCCTTGCCTTGATTGGTGGCGAATTGAATCACGCGCAAACGCGGATATTCCAGCGCCAGACGATCAAGCATCGCGCCGGTATCGTCGCTGGAACCGTCGTTAATTGCGATAATTTCGAAATCCGGCCAGCTTTGCGCGTTCGCGGCTTCGATCGTTTCCGCAACGTTGGCCCCTTCGTTATAGCAAGGGATCAGAACGGACACGAACGGGTATTCAGAAACCTTGGGCGCCACGTCGGGAGTTGCAGTCCCGCGTTCCCAATGGAAATAGAAATACAGCCCACCGATAATCCACATGATCGACATGAACAGCGGATAAAGGAAGATAAAGTCGAGCATATAGCCGGTCACGAGCCCATAAAGGACGCAGAACAGGATGATCGAAAGGCCGAGTATTTTTCTAGTCATGGCATGTACGGATAAGCTTGCAGTGAGAAATCTTTGTGCAGAACATCAGCGTCCGGCACATTAGCAATGAAGTCATCGGGATAGTAGCCAAAGTTCATCGCGTTGTGACGCGCGAGCAAATTCATCTGCTCTCCCAATTCTTCGGTCGGAACGGCGCGGCTGCTGTCTTTGATGCGCCAATCGACGGATTGCAGTTCGAACACCGTGTGCTTCAAGCCGTCGGGTTTCGACGCGGCAATCGACACAAGATTTTCAAGCCAGTCATCAAAATCGCCGGACGCAACATTTTCCATGCGCGGCATCGCTTCAACGGCGGTGTAGTCATATGACTGCAGGAAGCGGTCGTAATTTTGTGCGAACCATTCTTCGCTGCCGGGATTCAACACTGGCGACGCGTAGATATTACGCACAGTCTTCAGCGGTGCCCGATAGGTGCCGACATGCGCAGCCAGTTCTTGCGTGAACTTGATCAAGGTTTCGGTCTTGAACGATGTCCAGCGCGCCATTGTGTCAGTGTTGGCGCGAATATCGGCAATCGAAGCCGGGAATCCGGCATCGTGATAAGCATCGAGCGCGGCAGGGCTGGCGTCTTCGAAATCCGACAGCATAGCGTCGTCATGGAACAACAAACCGTCGATAGGCCCATTGCGACCCAAATCTTCATAAAGGCCGATAATCCGGCGACGAGCCTCGGGATCAAACGGCGAGAGTCGGTGATAGGCCTTGGGATCGGGAGCGACTTCGTTAGTCGTAGGATTCCAGGCCATAACCGGCGTTACGTCCTTGCCGAAATCAAACGACAAAACCGGAAGCCAGCCATAAACCTTGACCTGTGCGCGCGTGCCGAGCTGCCAGGCGACGCGATTGAACAAGTCCTGACGCACCGGCAGGAAGCGATTGGGGAAATAAACCGACGAGGCTACGCCCGACGCGGTGGGGTCCGAGAATGCCTGCAGGAAGACCGTATTGATCTTCATATTATAGATGCGCGAAACCAACGTATCGATATTGCGAGCTTCCTGATCGGCATCGGCGTCGTAAACATAATCGAGATCGACCTGAACCACGCGCATCGGCGCAACTTTGTCGATCTGGCGAACCTGAATGGAGAAATCGCTCATATTCGGGTCGTCCTTAATCAACGCGCGCGGCGAACTTCTCAAATCGCTGACTTTGGCATAACCGTCTTCCAACGACAGCGTGATAGGCATGCCACGCTTATTCTGAATCTTCATGCCGAGTTCGTTATAAGCGCCATAGGGCCAGATCATAACGCGCGGCGCTTTGCCGGTTTCCTTCTTGATCGTGCGCACCGAGGCGGCAGCATCGTCATCCAAACGCTTGGCATAATGCGACGCCAGTTCATAAGTGCCGGTCTTGGGGTCATATTCTGCCGTCAGTTCGTCCGGTTCCATGTTGCCTTGCGGATTGGCGAGGACGCCGAAATGCATCGCATGCGAATGCGAGGCCACTTCAACCAGACCCGACTTCTTCATTTCGCGAATTTGCGCCCAGGTCAGGAACATGCTGCGCGGCACGGCCATGTCGCCATAAGAAACACGATCGGAGGGTTTCGCGGCATTCCCCTTCATCCACGCATCGACCACGCCGATAACGGCGGGAAAATGGAAAGCCTTCAGAACGGGATATACGCGGGTGTAGAAGCTTTCGTAACCGTCATCGAAAGTCAGCAGCACGGATTTTTCCGGCAACGGCTTCTTGCCGTCGCGCGCGGCCAGCAAATCGTCAACCGATATTGCCGTATAGCCTTCATGCTGCAGCCAGCTAAGCTGTTCGATCAATTTGCTGGTCGTGACGCCGTCATTGCTCTGGTCGGGATCGGAATCTTCGACGTTATGATAGCAAAGAGCCATAAACGATCCCGGCGGGGGAGGCGCAGCCAAAGCCGGAGCCACAGCTCCCGCAAGGAACAGCACCGCAACAACAAAACGAGCGAGAAGATTTTTAATCATCAGAACCGCTCCACAACGTCCATAGTCAAACTCACGGCATCTTCCGCCGCCCCATCATAATCCTGATGCGTATAATTTACGCCTGCGCCCGCATTCAGAGTCTCATTGTAATGAACGCGCTGTTCATAGCGAACCGTCCAGGCTGGCGAAGTACCGAAATGCTGCTGGGAATAAAGGCCGGGCATTGCCAACAGACTATGTTCATACAAGGTCTCATAGCGATGATACAAGGTCTGCGTCGCCCGCAATCCGGTCAGCATAGTCAAATCCATCGACGGGTTATAGTACAGCCTGTTTTCGTTCTTGTTGTCCTGCGACAAAGCCAGATTGGTTTCGGAATCCAGCTTGAAGTTGGAGCTGGTATAGAGCCGTTCGATGTATTCCGCGTTTTGCATCGTGCGCAGATTGTTGTCCGAGAAAGGCATCACAGACGCATCCATCGACAATTCACGCGACTCGCTCTGACGCCACATTGCGTTAACGGTGTATTCGTCAGCAGTAACCCCGGCGCCAAGCGCGCGCAAGGGCGTGCTGGACGAGAACAGTTCAGCCGCGATGCCCGCGCTCCACATATCGTTGAAGGTATATTTCAACTGGCCTTCGCCGCCGACGCGTTCATCCGTGCCGCCGTGCACGTCCGCGTTATTATAAGCATTGAAAGTCGGCGCGGCGCTGGCCGTTACATCGCCATTGCGATATTCGATACCGGCATTGCTACGCGAATAATTAACAATGCCTTCCTGGCTCGGTTCATGTTCGCGCGAGAAATCTTCGCCTGCGAACAGACGCCAATTGTAATCGATAGGCGCGGAATACAATTCGGCGCCGACATCATATCCCTGGCCGTGCGGAGAATTCGTCGCGGTCTTGGATTCCGAAGGCACAAAATTATAGCCCGCATGCGCATCAATTTCAGCCATATTGTAAATATCCAGCTCGCGATTGGCGCGCTGAACGCCCAGATTTTCCGGGAACCGCTTCATCAAACCCTGCGTTTCGGCGGTCGCTTCCTTGAAATTCTGCAAATCGAGATTGGCTTCTGCAATGCCGGTTTCATTGGCAACGTCGTGGCCATTCTGAATGGCAAGACCGATCTGGAATTGCGACATCGCCTTGCGCGGCAAGCCGCGCGCCAGATAAACATTACCTGCCGACGCGCGATTTCTCGCGTCATAAGGCGCAGCCTGAACCAGCGGCGTCAGGCTATCATCGGCATCCTGCAGCATGTTGCCGTATGAGCGCAAATCGCCGGAGTCGATCTCAACCGTGGCGCGGTTGGCGTTAGGCTGCCGTTCCGGTTCGCCCCTCAGATAAACCCATTTCGGTTCGTCTTCGTTCAATTTGTCGATGGTCGCAAAGGACTCATCATACTGATCGCATTCCAGATAGGCATAGGCCAGCAAACGGCGGGTTTCAAAATCGTTCGGCATCGTTTGCAGAACTTTCAGGAAAATATCGCGCGCGATTTCCGGCTGGCGCAAATACAAATAGGCTTCGCCGACAGCTTCCAACGCATAGGCAGGAACCTCGACGCCGTCCTGAACCAGCGCGTTATACTCATCGACAACGTCCTGCATCCGGCCGCGATCACGCAGGGCGATCATACGATCGAAACGGGCGCGCTCGATATTCGGATAAACCGTGGGATCGTTCATCGACTTCCACTGCCCGATATGCGTATCAAGCGAAGCAATAGCCTTATCGGTTTCGTTATAACGCGTGGCTTCGTTGGTCGATTCCAACGGCCCCCAGCGTACCAGAGACGAATCCGCACTGCCGACGATGGCGCGATATTCGTCGCCCTGCATCAGGCCGTGATGTTTATCCGCAGTTCTCAACGCAAGCTGTGCCGCGCCCATACGATTTTCGGTAGAGATCAGGCCGCGCAACGCTTCGTGATTTTTCGACGAAATCGCCTCGGCATGTTCATAAAAATTCAACGCCTCGACAGGATCTTCGTTCAGATTGGCCGCTTCGCCGCCCGCCAGCAGCACTTCCAGATGATCGCCGTACTTGTGCATGAAATCTTTGGCGCGTCCCTCGGCCTCGGCATAGCGCTGCAGATCGTCGAGGCAGCGAATTTCGCCGGCGGCAAAAATCTCATTGCGCGGCGACTGTTTCAAGCCACGGCGATAAACGGCCAGCGCCTGTTCCGGTTGATGTAAAGCGCGATAGGAATGACCGACTGCCTCCAGCACATAATCGGGCATCGGCTGACGTCCCAATTTCTTGTACTGCTTGATGGCATCCTCGTCGTGTCCGGCCCAGCTTGATACGGCGATATAATCCATGACTTCGGTAATATCCGAAGGATATTTCGCGCGCAATTCGCGCAGCATCTTCAAAGCCGCCTCATAATGTCCGGCGCGCGCCAGATCGATCGCCATGTGACGCTCGACATAACTATAGGCCTTAACCAACTCTTGCGGATGCTCCGGATGCTTTGCGAGCTGATCCTTCGCTACGCCCAGTGCTTCCTTGCTGCGCCCAAGATCGGACAGGCTGTATATCACGCCAACGGCATAAGTGACGTTATCCGGCGATTTGGCAAGCGCGGCCTGATACAAGTCCAAAGCCTGCTTCGGCTGATGCAAATTGCGATAGGAATGCGCGGCGGCATCCAGAATATAATCGGGCTGATCGTCTTGCGGCAACGTGCGATACAGTGCCACGGCCTCTGTATCATGCCCTGCCCAGCTCAACACGGCCACATAGTCGCCGCTGATGCCGTTATCGGCAGGATAGCGATCATGCAGCACCGCAAATTCCGTCAGCGCCTCCTTGAATCGACCGGCGCGCCCCAAGGCAACGGCGTCGGCACGGAAAGTCGTCTTGATCGCCAAAGCCAAATCAGCGGAAGGCGTCGCATATTTATCCGATGCAGCCTGAGCATATTGCTTAGCCTGGTCGCCATGTCCGGCTTCCAGCAAACTAAGAATCTCGCCCGCCAAAAAGCTTTGATTGTCGGGAGATGTTTTCAGGCCGAGGCGATAAACGGTCAGCGCATCTTCGGGCTGATGCAAATTGCGATAGGAATGGCCGATGGAATCGATCAAATAGTCAGGACGTTCGCCCGGCGGCACTGTTTTGTAAGCGGCAACGGCATCGGCGTCGCGGCCAGCCCAGCCCAAAATGGCGGCATAATCACTGGCGATGCTGAGATCTTGCGGGTGCGCCGTGTGCAGACGTTCAAGAATCGGCAAGGCTTTATCAAACTGACCGGAGCGCGCGGCTTCGACCGCTTGATCCTGTTCGATCTTCCAATCCGGCATCTTGCCGTCTTTTGGCGTCGGGTGTTTGGAAATGGCGTACAGAACACTGGAGGCCACCTGACCGACCGTCTTATGCGGCTTTGCCTGGCCCGCTTGCGCGGAACCTGCCGTAGCATCCGTTCCGCCAACGGTTCCCGTGGTAACGCCAGAAGAGTCCATATTGGATTTGGCATCGTCGGATAATGAGCTCGACGTGCTCGGCGTCGTGTCATACGAATCTGCAGAAGCAGAGGAACCGGCAACCAAAACACCACCCAGCACAATGAAAGTCATTGCACCGTATGCATTTTTAATCTTTGTACGCACGATCATATCGACTCGACACAAGCAGGGGTTGGGTGAAAAGATCAAGTGGGGGTTTTGTCGTGAAACCATTGGCTTGTCAAATAGTTTTAGACCTCTATGTCCTTGTTTTCCGTAGCTATCAACAAAAATACCACAGGGAACATGGTTAACTTAACTGTTATACCCGTCTTAAATTACGCCGCCCTGCTTAAATCTTCATTGCATACGCGGCTATTTGACGCTCAATCGTATTTGTGTAAAGTCTGGCAACAATTTTTACCCCCTGAGGAACAAATGACGGAATCTTACGTACCCGATGCCCCCCTGACCGGTCAGTTGCTGGCAGGCAAGCGTGGCTTGATTATGGGCGTCGCCAACGACCGTTCTATCGCCTGGGGTATTGCCAGCGTTTGTGCGGCGCACGGCGCGGAGCTCGCTTTCACCTATCAGGGCGACGCTTTGCAAAAGCGCGTCCAGCCTTTGGCCGAATCGGTCGGCTCGAAACTTATTCTGCCCTGCGATGTCAGCGACGAATCAAGCATGGACGCCCTCTTCGCCGTCCTTAAGGAAAAATGGGGCACGTTCGATTTCCTTGTGCATGCCATTGCATTCTCGGACAAGAACGAACTCGACGGGCTCTATGTCGATACCACGCGCGCCAACTTTCTGCGCACAATGGACATCTCCTGCTACTCCTTCACCTCGCTGGCACGGCGTTGCGTACCAATGATGCCCAACGGCGGCAGCCTTCTGACGCTCAGCTATCTCGGCGCGGAACGAGTCATGCCTCACTATAACGTCATGGGCGTCGCCAAAGCCGCGCTGGAAACCAGCGTACGCTATATGGCGGTCGATCTGGGCGGCAGCGGGATTCGCGTCAACGCCATCTCGGCGGGGCCGATCAAGACTCTGGCCGCCAGCGGCATCGGCGATTTCCGCTATATCCTGAAATGGAACGAGATCAACGCGCCGCTGAAGCGCAACGTCACGACGCTCGAAGTCGGCCACTCCGCGCTCTATCTGCTCAGCGGCCTCGGCACCGGCGTCACCGGCGAAGTCCTGCATGTCGATGCCGGATACCACACCGTCGGCATGATCGCCGTAGACGAAACGGCGCAACTGGCGGAACTGGTCAACGGGATGAATGCGTCGTCCCAAAACAAGTAACAGCTTGGAAAACCGTGCTTTTCATTAGCCGGAATCCGCTTTAAATTGTGTGTCATTTGCTGTATAATGACACACAACTGAAACGGGGAGCATTACATCATGGCAACCGACCAAATCAGCGTTCGCATCGACCACGCCACCAAAGCGGCGGCGGAGAAAATTTTTAGCGCCCTCGGCCTGTCCGCAACGGACGCTGTTCGTATGTTTTACAAGCAAGTTACAGCCTATCGCGGTTTGCCTTTCGAGGTACGTATTCCTAATAAGGAAACCATTGCTGCCTTCAAGGATGCAGATGCAGGAAAACTTAATAAATATACTGCACAAGAATTCAAGGAACGCCTGAAATCGATTCAAAAACAGGCATGTAAGTGAAGGCTGTCTACACTACAAACGCTTATGAGCGCGACCTGCGTAAAATGGTGAAACGGGGAAAAGACTTGTCAAAACTGGAGGCGGTTATAGATATCCTGACGATCGGCGAGAGTTTGACCCCACGCTATAAACCCCATCCGCTCAAAGGCGATTGGGAACCTAAATGGGATTGCCATATCGAACCAGATTGGTTGCTTATTTATGAGGTGACCGAAACTGCAGTTATCCTATCAAGAACCGGTACACACTCAGACCTTTTTTAACCACAATGGCATCCAACTCCTTCGGCACCCTCTTCCGTTTTACCACCTGGGGCGAAAGCCACGGCCCCGCTATCGGCGTTGTGATCGACGGTTGCCCGTCTTTGATTCCGTTAAACGAAGCCGACATTCAGCCGTGGCTCGACAAACGCAAACCCGGCCAATCCAAATTCACCTCGCAACGGCAGGAAGGCGATCAGGTCAAAATCCTGTCCGGCGTTTTTGAAGGAGTCACCACCGGCGCGCCGATCAGCCTTGTGATTGAAAACACCGATGCACGGTCAAAAGATTACGACGACATCAAAGACAAATTCCGTCCCGGCCACGCCGATTACACCTATTGGGTCAAATACGGCATTCGCGATTATCGCGGCGGAGGCCGTTCTTCGGCGCGCGAAACCGCCTGTCGCGTCGCGGCGGGAGCGGTAGCGCGCAAAATCCTCGGCGACAAATTTTCCGTGCGCGGAGCCGTCGTGCAAATCGGCCCGCATAAAATCGACCGCGCCAAATGGGATTGGGCCTCGATCAATAACAATCCCCTCTTCTGTCCCGATGCCGATGCAGCACCCTTGTGGGCGGATTATCTGGACGGCGTGCGCAAGAACGGTTCCTCCGTCGGCGCGATTGTCGAAATTATCGCGAGCGGCGTTCCCGCCGGAATCGGCGAGCCGATTTACGACAAACTGGACGGCGACATCGCCCGCGCTCTCATGACAATCAATGCGGTCAAAGGCGTGGAAATCGGCGCCGGATTCGCATCAGCCGAACTGAGCGGCGAAGAAAATTCCGACGAAATGCGTATGGGTTCAGACGGCATTCCCCAATTCCTGTCCAACAATGCCGGCGGCATACTGGGCGGTATTTCCACCGGACAGGACATCACAGCCCGCTTTGCCGTTAAACCGACAAGTTCAATCCTGAACCCAAGGCAAACGATCAATATTGCAGGACAAGATACTGATATTGCTACAAAAGGCCGCCACGACCCCTGCATAGGTATTCGCGCCGTTCCGGTGGGAGAAGCCATGATCGCCTGTGTTTTAGCCGACCATTTATTGCGGCAACGGAGCACAAAGGTCTGCAAATAAAGACTTATTTGCAAACAAATGATTTTCTCGTTATAGTTGCGCCCATGATGAACGGGCAACAGTTAAAGAAACCAAGCATAGAGGAATGGCTCCATTTGGCGGAGGCCGTCGTCGCACGCCTGACCGAATGCGTACATATATACAAAGCGCCCCCCTCTCCCGAGGTTTTTATGTCCGAGGCCGAACGGCAACAGAAAACTGACGCCATTATCAAATTGTTGCGCCGCATTCATGCTTTGATCGATGAAGCGGAAACGCCGCCGGATTCCCTGTCGGACATCCACGCTCATGATGAACGGATTATCATCAATCTCTCGCCTTTGTTCGGCGAAACGCGGCAAAACCTGCGCTGGATTTCCGCCGATATGCAAAAATTACTGAAATCGCCGTGGATGCACGGCTTTCCCAATAAAACCGCCGAAGCCCTGTTTCGCGGCGAGGGCGACGAATCCGAAGGCATCGGCAGCGGTCACCCCGAACATGGCCGCCTGCCCGCAGCATTGCTTGAATTGCAGGAACGCGAACAAGCCAGCGAAACCCGCCACCCGCGTCTGGCGTTGCAGCGTCCCGTCGAACCTCGCCGTCATGATGTCGAAGGACATGTCCGCTGGACCGAGCAAAACAGCGGCTTCTTGCGTACCGCAGGACGGGTGGAGTAGAGTACCTAATCGTTCATTTTCAGCTAAGGAGATTTAAATGAGTACTAACAAGCCGCTTATTCAAGAAATTCAGGAAGAATTCAAAAAGGCATATCAGGAAAGCATTGCGAGAGAAGATGCCGCATTCGACCGTAGCCTGTGGACTGGTTTTAAGGTCTGCCTTCATCAAGCACTGACAAAAGACGCTTGGAGCCCAATCACAGTGCCGACAAAAGTTATTGCGAGAAGATTGGGACTGGTCAACGGCTAGACTCTGGCCTCGGGTTTTTGCAAAGAGAACGTTCAGGTATAGGAAGAAAAGCCTGTTTTCTTCCTATACCAACCCGTTTCTTTTTGATACTTAATCCCCGACCCCTAAACCCAGAACCCCGCCCCCTTAAATGCCCCAAAGCTACAGTCAAAAAGCCCCGTTCAACGATTGGTGGTACTGGTCGGAATGCCTGGTCAAAAGACTGCGCACGATGGGCGAACTCTATCGTGAAAACGACGAAGCCGCACGAGCCGATCTGGCGAACGACTGGACGAAAAGGCTGAAAGAAAACTGCATGATCCCGGTCATGGAAGCGCGCAAGGGCCTGAAAACCGACGAGCAAAAAGAAGCCGTCAAAAAGCTGGAAGAAACCGCGATCTTCCACGCCGCGCAAATGTTCCGCGATTTACTGGTTAACCTGCCCTTTATGTCGAGCGCGCTTCAGGATTTTCTCTCCCTCAACTGGCAAGAATGCAAATGGGAAGAACCGGAAGACGCGGTCGAAGAGGTCGATGAACATACAGGCCTGCCTATCCGCAAAAAGAAAAAGAAGGGCACATCGGACGCCCGCCTCACCGAATTATTCTGGGGCCCCAAAGCGCGCCAAGACGAAGGCATCCGCAGCGGCAAAGTCGAAGACGGCGGCCTGCCCGGCATCCTGAGCAATCTGCTGATGGCCGAAAAAACGACATCCAGCCGCTCGCCGACTTCATACGGTCAGGCTATGCTGGCCTCGGTCACACAAACTGGCGTTGCTATGCAGACGCCTAAACCGGGCGGGTTCCCATAATTCTGGATCGTTTTTCAATTTTACCGGAAGTTTGTTGCATAAATCTTTTCGCTTTCGTTATAATCGGCAGAAATTAATAGTTTCTATTTGACGGGGATAAAAATATGGCAACCGAAACCGATTATCAAAAACTTCTGCTCGAGCATTTGAAAAAATTCTCTTTAAACGGCGATCCTGCTGCGATTGGCGAATTGGGCCGCAGATACCTTCTGGGTATCGACGTCAAAGAAAACCCCGCGAAGGCTTTTCCGCTCCTCCAAGAAGCCGCAGATAAGGGAGATTTACGCGCTCTGTGCAATATGGGTTTTTGTTATAAAAATGGAAGAGGCGTCGAGCAAGACAGCATAAAGGCCGTCGAATGTTATCAAGCCGCCGCAGATAAGGGCTTTGCAGTCGGGCAAAGCAATCTTGCCATTTGTTATCAGGAGGGAATTGGCGTCGAGGCAAATATGCCCAAAGCTCTTTCCCTCTTTCAGGCCGCAGCGGATCAGGAAGAGCCGCACGCGCAATATAATCTTGGCGTTTTCTATGCACAGGGAACTGGCGTCGAGAAAGACGCCGCGCAGGCGGTTCGATTTTATCAGGCCGCCGCAGATAATGATTTGCCAGAAGCTCAATGTGCTCTTGGCGATTGCTATCGTGACGGCTTTGGCGTCGAGCAAGATATTGTGAAGGCTGCCGAATGGCTTCAAGCCGCCGCAGATAAGGGGAATTCGTATGCTATGAGCAGGCTATACGCCATATGCAGCGAGATATCGGCCAATCGTTCCGCCTATCCCACTGAAGTAGTAGTAGCAGTGTACAACGCGATACGCCACGACCCTGCACCAAAGCCGTCATAGCGTTTATTTGTTATAAAGGCTTGCAGGTCTAGAATAGACGGGGGTCGGCTGCTATGTTGGCCTCCGTTGCTCCACGACAATTTTGGTATTCGTTCATGCAAGACACTCATCACGAAGAAGACATCGGCATCGAAATTCACGGCGAGGAAGATTTCGCCGCGATGCGCAAAGCCGGACGGCTGGCGGCGGAATTGCTGGATTACATCACGCCTTTCGTCGTGCCCGGCGCACGCACCGGCGATCTCGACGAGATGTGCAATAAATTCACGCTCGATCGTGGCGGCATTTCGGCCCCGCTCGGCTATCGCGGCTATCCGCGCTCGACCTGCATGTCGATCAATCATGTCGTTTGCCACGGCATTCCCGGCGATAAAAAACTGGAAGAAGGCGATATCGTCAATATAGATGTCACCCCTACCCTCGACGGCTGGCACGGCGACAGCAGCCGCATGTTTCTGGTCGGCGACAAAGTCAGCCTCAAGGCGCGGCGTCTGGTCGATATCACTTATGAATCCCTGATGCTGGGTATCGCCCAGGTCAAACCCGGTGCGACTTTAGGCGATGTCGGCCACGCTATTCAGCAACATGCGGAAGCCGCGCGTTTCTCCGTCGTTCGCGATTTTTGCGGTCACGGTACCGGGAAAATTTTCCATTGCCAGCCCTCCGTCCTGCATTACGGACATGCGGGCGAAGGCGTGGTCATCAAAAAAGGCATGATCTTCACGATTGAGCCAATGCTGAACGCCGGAAAATACGATGTGAAGGTTTTGTCCGACGGCTGGACAGCAGTGACCAAAGACAAATCCCTATCCGCGCAATTCGAACACACGATTGGCGTGACGGATGAAGGCTGCGAGATTTTTACGCTGTCGCCCAAAGGATTCCACAGGCCGCCCTACAACATTCAGTAAGAGGGAAATCCGGTGCAACTCGACCCCAAAGCCGTACTTTATTTCATGCTGCGCTCCAGCGCGGCGATAATTTTTGTAAGCATCTGGACTGCGCTGCTCTTTACCGGAGGACATCAGCCCTTGCATCCCCAAAGCGTCGGCTTTCAGTGGGGATCAACTATCGGCAATTTGGGTTCCACTGCGTCTATCTTTTTATGCGGTCTGCTGTTCATCAACTGGATTTACTGCCGCATTAAAGTCCGTTCCTACCAGATCGAAATGCGGCCCGACGGCATATCGTTGAATTACGGCATTCTGAACAAAAGCCGCGAAATACTTCTGTTCGCAAAAATTCAGGACATTCTGATTACGCAAAGCATTCTGGAACGGCTGCTCGGCCTCGCGACGCTCACCGTACAAAACGCGATGGGAACGCCCGAGCGCATCCCCGGCCTCGACGCCAAAGCAGCGGAAGCTTTCCGCGATTCCATTCTCAGCCGCATCAAGCATTAAATGCCGGGAATCCTGTCGCATGAGTTCTTCGGCACGATCTCTATCGCCTTATCGATTCTAGCCGTCATCCCCTATTTATGGGGCATTTACAGGCGCAGGGTGCGCCCGCATCTTATCGGCTGGCTGATCTGGAGCTGCCTCACCGCGATTGTTTTCTTTGCCCAGCTATCAGGCGGCGGCGGATATGGCGCGTGGACGACGGGGGTTATCTGTGCGTTTTGCATCGTCGCCCTGATCGCCAGTTTTTTCTTCGGCGATAAATCCGTCACATCTTTCGACCTGATATGCGTCGCCCTCACCGCACTAGCCGTTCTTTTGTGGCTTATCAGCGGAACGCCGCTTTATTCCGTTATCCTCGCCACTATCATCGAGTTTTTAGGATTCGTGGCGATGACGAAAAAAACCTATCTCGACCCCTACAGCGAAAGCCTGACTTATTTTATTTTGAGCATCGCCAAATATGCGTTCGGCGCATTGGCGCTCGAGGCGTGGTCGATGCAAACCGCGCTTCATCCAGTAGCTACGGCGATTATGTGTCTCGCCTTCTGTCTTATGATAGGTTCACGCCGTATGAGATTACCTAACCCGTCTTCTCCACCCCAATCCGCTTGATCTCCCAGCGCAGATTGATACCGGATTTTTCGCGTACGCGGCGGCGTACTTCTTCGCCTAAATTTTCAATCTCTGCCGCCGTCGCGTGGCCGGTGTTGATGAGAAAATTGCAATGCTTGTCAGAAACTTTCGCCTGACCGATTTTCAAGCCTCGGCATCCAGCCTCTTCGATCAACTGCCACGATTTTCGTTTTTGCGGATCATTGTCGGGATTGGCGAAAGTAGAGCCGCCGGTTTTTTCGCGTATCGGCTGAGAGTCGTTGCGCGCTTTTTGAATTTCCTGCATCCGCTGCAAAATTTCCGTGGGATCGCCCGCGTCGCCCTGTAACAAGGCCGAAACAAAAAGTACATCGTCGGCGACATCCGTATGCCGATAAGAAAAACCGATTTGCGCGGGGGTTAAGGTGCGGCGCGTACCGTTGCGCTCAATCACATCTGCCGCAATGACGATATCCTTGAACTCGCGCCCGTAAGAACCGGCATTCATGCGCAAACCGCCGCCGATAGTCCCCGGAATACCGCACAGAAATTCTAGCCCAGATATGCCCGCATCCTGCGCCGCGCGCGCCACGTTCAAATCGATGCTCGCCACGCCCACGCGCAATTCCGCGTCCTGAACTTTGATCAACGCGAAACCGGGGCCGAGCCGAATAACCACCCCCGGCACACCGCCGTCGCGGATCAACAAATTCGACGCCGCGCCAATGACGATTACGGGAATGTCAGACGGACAATGCGCCAGAAAAAATGCCAGATCATCTTCGTCGGCAGGTCGATACAAAACTTCCGCCGGGCCGCCCACGCGAAACCAGGTTTGTTCAGCGAGCGGCGCGTTTGGGGTCAGCCTGCCGCGCACTTCCGGCAAACGGTCAAGCAAATCGCTATCGGAAAAATTATCGTGAAGCGGCATGAGGGAACGATCCGGCATTATTCAAGCCGCGTCCCAGAAAACGCCGGAACACGGGAACAAGGCGTTGAGAATGGGAAGGAACATTGACGAAAGAAATCTCGGCAGCGTCCAACACATTCTGCGGCACGGGGGCATCCGCATGATCGCGATTCATAATATCGCGCCCAGCCGCTATCGTTAATTCCGGATGCGCCTGAAACGACAAACCATATTCCCCATAGGCGAGCGCCGCATAGGGACAAAAATATGATCCTGCAAGAACAGTCGCCCCGGCGGGCAGCTCAACAACTTGATCCTGATGCGTGACAACAAGATTTAAATGCGCCGCGTCTCCAATCACTTCTTTGCCTGCCTCGGTTACGGCATAGCTATGCACGCCGATGCCATAGCCTTTGTCCGATTTAACGACAACGCCGCCCAAAGCCTGCGCCATTAGCTGATGCCCAAAGCAAATGCCAAGCACAGGAACGGATTCCGCAAGCGCGGCCCGCACAAATTCGCGCATCGGCGGCAGCCACGCATGATCTTCATAAACCGCAGCGGGCGATCCGGTGATAATCCACGCATCCTGCATCGTCGGCTTAGGCACAGGATTGCCGCCGACAATATCGTAAACCGTGAAATTCAAATCCGGCTGTCCGGCAAAATAAGTGCGGAACATTTGCGGGAAATTGCCGTGCCGTGCGGCAAGCTGCTTAGATAGATAGCCAGTTTCAAGAATGCCGACTTTGATCATAGAACCTTTGCCTCTTGCGCGCTTTTCTCAAAAATCGTTTCCAATTCGTCGGGCAAGGCATAGGCCCACGCGCTGATCGTTCCCGCGCCCAGGCAAATGACATAATCCCCCGGCCGCCCCAGTTCGGCGATCATCGGCGCAAGATCTTTGGGCGCAGGCAACGCATGAACATCGCGGTGCCCGTGAGCACGCAACCCTTCGACAAGTGCATCGCGGTTCGCGCCTTCTATAGGTTGTTCGCCAGCGGCATAAACATCGGCGACGATCACGCTGTCGGCATCGTTAAAGCTTTTGCAGAAATCGCTGAACAGACTCGACAGGCGCGAATAGCGGTGCGGCTGCATCACGGCGATAATCTTGCCGCCTTCGCCTTTGGCCTGTATCGCCGCTTTCAACGTCGCGGCGATTTCAACCGGGTGGTGCCCGTAATCATCGATAACCGTGATGCCGCCCGCGACTCCCGTGCGGGTGAAGCGGCGCTTGACGCCTTCAAACTTGGCAAAGGACGCGCGCAACACGTGATCGGCAAAACCTAATTGCACGCCGACGCTGATCGCCGCCAAAGAATTCTGCACATTGTGCTGACCGATAACGGGAAGGAAGAATCCTTCAATCGTGCGCGTAGTGTCGTTCTTGCGATCCGCCACAACGACATCGAAACGCGAACCGTCCGTCTTGGCTTCGATATTGATCGCGCGCACATCGGCCTGCGGCGAGAAACCATAAGTGACGATCTTGCGATCCTGCACCTGCGCGATCAAGGCCTGAACTTCCGGATGATCGACGCACAGTACGGCGAATCCATAGAACGGGATATTCGTCACAAAGGTTTCATAGGCACGGCGCACCGCGTCGAAATCGTGATAATGATCCATATGTTCCGGATCGATATTGGTGACGATCGCCACCGTCGCGGGCAGTTTGGTAAAGCTGCCGTCGGACTCGTCGGACTCGACCACCATCCATTCGCCGCTGCCCAAACGCGCATTAGTGCCATAGGCGTTGATGATGCCGCCGTTGATAACGGTAGGATCAAGACCAGCCGCGTCGAACATCGAAGCGACCATTGAAGTGGTTGTCGTCTTGCCGTGCGTGCCGCCAACCGCAACCGCCCATTTCAGGCGCATCAATTCGCCGAGCATTTCGGCGCGACGGACGATTGGCAAAAATGCCGCACGCGCCGCGACGACTTCGGGATTATCGCGCTTCACGGCCGAAGAAATCACAACGACGTTTGCCGCGCCCAAATTTTCGGCCTTGTGACCGATACTGACATTGATTCCTTTGTCGCGCAGGCGCTTGACATTGGCATTGTCGCTTTGATCGCTGCCCTGCACTTTGTATCCCAGATTATGCAAAATTTCGGCGATACCGCTCATGCAGATGCCGCCGATGCCGATAAAATGAATCGTGCCGACCGATTGCGGAGAAAAATGCGTGCGGGTAGTTGCTTGAGTCCAGTTCATGCGGCTTTGTCCTGCTTAAAAGAATGAGAAGATTTAATAACGCTGGCGACGCAATCGGCGAGGCTGTCGGCTGCGGTGATTTTACCCCACGCGCGCGCGGCAGCCGCCGTTTTGGTCAGTGTCGAAGGCAATGCCATCAAGGATTCCAGCCTGACAGCCAAAGCTTCGGGCGTGAAAGCCTGTTCGGGGATTAGAAACGCGCCGCCAACTTCGGCCACGGCTTCGGCATTGGCGGTTTGCTCGCCCGCATGACCGTGCGGAAACGGCACCAAAATCGACGGGCGTCCGACCACCGTCAACTCGGCGACTGTCGAGCCTCCGGCGCGGCAGATAACCAAATGCGACTCGGCCATACGGTCGGGTACATCGCGGAAGAAAGACGAAAGCTCGGCATCGAGCCCGCATGCCGCGAATGCCGCGCGTGCGGATTCCATATCGTCCTTGCGGCATTGCTGCGAAATCACGATGCGCCGACGCAGCTGTTCCGGCATCAGGGCCAAAGCTTGCGGCACGACAGAACTGAACACGCGCGCGCCAAGGCTGCCGCCCATCACCAGAATTTTCATCGCACCGTCATCGGTCAAAGCCGGATAAGGCGTACCGCGCAAAGCCATAAAAGCCGGACGCACCGGATTGCCCGTATGAACCAGCCGCGCATTGGCAGAAAGTTTTAACCCGGCCACATGCGGAAACGAAGTCGCAACGACACTCGCCTTTTCCATCAGCGAGCGATTGGCCCGCCCCAGAATGGCGTTCTGTTCGTGCAGAACAATCGGAATATTCATTTGCGCCGCCGCGTAAAGAGTCGGCACGGAAGGATAACCGCCAAAACCCACAACGACTGCCGGACGCAATTTCCCCAACCGCCGCCGCGCCTGCAAAACGCCGATCCCCATTTCCGCGACGCTGCGGATTTTTCCAAAGACGCCCTTGCCCAACGAACTGGCGCGGATGCGATAAACCGTAACCGGCAAATCACCGCCGAACCGCGATCCGCGCTGATCGGTCATCAAAGCGACGCGATAGCCGCGCCCCAACAATTCGCGCGCCAAAGCTTCTGCCGGAAAAATATGACCGCCGGTGCCGCCAGCCGCCAAAACGACAAAGGGATTTACATCATTCATGGAAGCTCGCCCCATTCTGCATCCGCGCCGACACAGGTTGATTGTAAGTCGCCGCCATGCTGAGCCAAGGCCGTAACGTCGCCTGTATCTGGGCAAGCGTCGCGGCGGACGATGACATCATCGCGCTCTCAGCCCCCATATGATGCAGCAATTTCAGCAAACGCTGTCCCGGAGACGGCGGCATCGGGAATGTTTCCAGCGAGAGCTGGTTGCTCTCGTCAAGATTCAATGCCTTGCGCACGGCAGCCAACGCCACATCATACCCGCCCAATTCATCGACCAATCCAATCTTGACCGCCTGCGCGCCTGTCCACACACGGCCCTTGGCGATGTCCGGCATTTTTTCCATCGGAATTTTCCGCGCCGTGGCCACATCGCTGACAAACGCATGATAGGTATTGTCGAGCAGCGCATTGACCCGCGCCCGTTGCGCGGGCGTAAAGGGTGCCGTCATATTCCACATGCCACCGTTTTCCGCCGTAGAAACCCCGTCCATCGACACGCCGACTTTTTCCAGCAATCCCTGACCGACGAATTTACCCGCGACCACGCCTATCGAACCGGTCAGCGTTCCCGGATCGGCGACGATATGATCGCCGTTCATCGCGATCCAATAACCGCCCGAAGCAGCAGTATCCGCCATCGACACGATAACCGGCTTGCCCTTCTTTTGCGCATGCATCATCGCGCGGCGAATGGTTTCCGATGCTGCAGGAGATCCACCGGGGCTGTCGATGCGGAATAAAATCGCCTTTACGTTCTTGTCGTCGGCGGCATCGTCGAACGCGCCCGCGACATCGCCAGCACCCATAATGCGGTCGCCGGACATATCGCCACCGAAAGCCTTTTCCGTGATCATTCCCTCGCCGTAAATCAGCGCGACCGTCGTTGGCTTTTTCGTATTCGTTTCGTCCTTGGACTTGGGCGCGGCATAAGCGAGATAATCTCCGACATCGACCTGTTTGACGTCCTTGCCTGCCTTTTGCTGCAGCTCCTCGTCAAGCTCGTCGGCATAGGCAACGCGCGTGACTAAACCTTCCTGCAAAGCTTCTTCGTCGGTATAGGGGCCGCGAGCCATAAGGTCTTTGACATGCGCGACATCCCATTTGCGGCTCTCGGCGATTCCGGTGGCGAGCTGATCGGCTAAATCCTCGACCATCGTCTGCATTTCCGCTTTGACAAGCGGCGAAAAATTATCGCGCTGCCCCATTTCCATAAAGGATTTATATTCTTCGCGCTGCATGAAATCGGCGACGATACCGACTTTGTCCAAAGCCGTTTTGCCGAAAGGCGCTTGCATAGACACGCCCGTCAGGCTGACGGTGCCGACAGGTTGCAGCCAGATATTTTCAAACGCGCTGGCGAGAAAATAAGCGCGGTTGCCCAATCCGAATTCGCCGTAATCCGTGCCGTAAGCATAAGTGGCTTTACCGCTGGTGCGAAAACGCGCCAGAGCCGCGCGGAGTTCCTGCGCCTGAGCCAAACTCGGCTGTTCCGTGCCGAAACGCGCGGCGATGCCCTTGACATGCGGGTCGGATTTGGCGCGGTCGATCGCATGCAGAATGTCCAGCAAAACCGCAGGCTCATCCTCCATCGCGAAATTCAGGGGAGAGGGTTCGTTCTGTTCCACAATCGGGCTGCTGAAATCCAGCGTCAGGATAACGCTGTCGGGTTCCGGCTCGATCTTGTCTTTCTGATATTTAGCCCCCACAACGCCCAAAACAATCAGGCCGACGACCAAAAATCCAATAAGGGCGAAGAAACGGGTAATGAATTTCAGCACGTCTTTACCTATGCGGGAGAGAGGAGAGAAATAATTAACCTAAACATACCCGAAAGTCACATGGAATCC
>JBAVWC010000339.1:0-5639 GCA_049697595.1 Alphaproteobacteria bacterium | reverse complement strand
CAAAATGCACAAAGCCAGCGCGCCGCACAAAGCAGGGGCGAAGGGAAACTGCTTGTCTCCGCCAGCGCGCCGCCAGATCAGGTTAAAAGCGACGCCGATGAAACCGCCCAAAGCCAGAAACCATGGCGACGAATGCGGATGCAGCCAGAACCCCGACGCGGCAAAGAATTTGACATCGCCAAGCCCCAGCATCTCGCGCCCGCGCCATTTGCTGTAGACAAGCGCGAAGAATAATCCGAGCCCCAATAGAAGCGACACCACGATCAACGCCATATAAAAATCGCCGCCGCTCATCAACACAAATAAACAGCCGAACAAGGCCAGCAGAAGATTATGCCCGTCGGGAATAATGCCGAAATGGAAATCGACCAGAGCCATAGCGGGCAGCAACCCGATGCCGATGCAAAGCGGAGCTGCGGCCCAAGACCAATCCTGAAAATACATCGCGCACATGCCAAGGATAAACCCGGCGATCTCGCAAGCCGGTTGTTGCCACATGCCTTTGCGCAGACCGCAGGGGCAGGGGAAAGCGAGCGTATCCGGCCTCAACAGCCAGCCGATCAGCGGAGAAATATTCTGCCACGAAAAAGGGCGATAGCAATAAACGCATTGCGGAATGCGGCTTTCGCCCGGCAAACGATCGGCAGAGCGCCAGCCGAAAGCCATAGCCAAGCCAGCTGAAATCAGCCCCAATCCGCCCCCGGTGAGCAGGTGCAGGATATTCGCAATGATGTGGTGGTTGTGATGATGCATAAAAACGACTTCGGCCCGAATGACAAAGCCATTCGAGCCGAAGTTTCAGAGAAGTGCAACTTGAATTATGAGGGGCCCATCGGTTTAAAAGGGGTTTTTCTGATTGAAACAAGCTGAGGTTTCATCGGAGGCGCAATCCCAAGAGCCACAGGCATCGCCGAGAACCCGACTTCCGCAAGTTTCATAGCCGGTTCCACAAACTTCTTTGCAAATTTCTGTGCAAACTTAGCCAACAGGGGCGATGCCTGATTAGTCGCAGTAAAAAGCGATTGTCCCAACGCCCCGACTTGCGCGACAGTGGAACGGGGAACGCT
The DNA here is from genome assembly GCA_049697595.1 of Alphaproteobacteria bacterium. Taxonomy (GTDB): domain Bacteria; phylum Pseudomonadota; class Alphaproteobacteria; order UBA9219; family UBA9219; genus CAIXLI01. Next base: position 4,572 of record JBAVWC010000339.1, on the reverse strand, counting down.
GCGTATTCCTTGCATATAATTGGCTTCACTCGACATGTTCTTCCTCCAAAGATGAAATAAGATGTTCTGCTCGCTTAACGTGGATAGGCGTATCTTCATCACTCAGTGTTAATTGGCTGTTATCGACCGGCGCAAAATAGGCGTCATAGATTTCCCGGAGCTGTTTAAGCAGAGGCCCCGCTTCGGCGCGTTCCTCTGGCGTACAGGTCATATAAATTCTGTCCATTTCGTTGAGCTGCTCATAAACATGCTTTTTCAACTCGGACTGAACATTCCGTTCGACTTTTAAATTTTCCCAATCTTTCATGACGCGATAGACGGTATCTTTAATAACCGGCCATTGGTCGCCGTTACCCATTTCCTGTCCGGCCACAAGCAGCGCATTGCGTACTAAATGCACCATCTGTTCTTCGGTCTTTGCGTTGGCTGTCATTTCTTCATCTCCACGCTTTAATCCTACCACGCAAACCTGAAACTAATACGCAAAAAATGTCGGTGGCACAGCTCATAATTAGCATTATCGTGCTTAAGGAAAGTTTAAAAACACGTGCTTTTCATTCGCATTTTACAAGCAGGCCAAGAGATTGCATCATTATTGCGCCAGCCAGCAATGCAAGTATTTTTCGCGACTGAAAGCAAAGAAACATGCTTAAAAAAATCTTAAAATTTGCAGATCTCTAGGAGAACCCCAAGCAGCCCCTTAGCTGCACTGTGATTAAGGCGTAGAAGTCGTTAGCGGGGCTTGTGGGCTTTTCCAGGAAACGAAGGTTCCCTGATTCATATCCAGCGACGCCTGTAATTCACCTATATCGGCGGAGGACAGGGTGCCGACGGGGAGCGAATTCTTATCGGGGTCGTTGGCGCAGGTTATGTGCCCGTGCTGTTCATAGGCGATTTTGAAATATCTTGTTTTGTTCGTGTCGAGGCTGATGAACTGATTCATTGTGACGCCGTGCTGTATATTGTCGGGGATAGAGCAGGTGCCGTTCTTGGGCCACGCTTGTTCGTAGACAACGGAATAGTCGCCGGGTTTGACGTCTATCCATGAATATTGGTTGGGCATGAGTTGCAGAGTATCGTCGGGCGTCAGTTTTAACGTCGCGGGATAGGTGGTGAATGCAGACGTATCATCTTCACGAATGACGACGAGGCGCGTCGTGTTATCGGGAAGCGGCGGCAGGGATTCGCAGGCGGTCGTGACGCTAAGCAGAAAGAGCGGCGTTACAGTGCGAAGAAATTTTTGAAGAGTGTTAATAGGCATTGCGTCTCCTTGGTTTTATGAAGGGTTACGAGGGCGCCGGGCGTGATCACATATAATGGGGAGCAGCTTTTGGCGGAGTTCGAATTGCTTCTCGCCCTCTTCCTTGGTTGTGGTTCGTAATTTCATCGGATCAGGGCCGTCTGGCCGCTGCGTGCCGATTGCAATACTTGGCTTATTGCTCGTTTCTAAAATTATCTTTTTAAAAACTTAAAATTGTATTGACTGGCCAACTTGAACAGATGGAGGATTCGCTATGGCAGAGCCGGAGGTTTAGCAGGGAAAATTATCTGATTTGCCTCATCCCCAAACGAAAAAACCGCCTCAATCATGAGGCGGTTTTCCGATAGAAATTCTAGGGCTTTATCTGTTTATTATTCGCTCTTAGGCGAATCTGCCTTCAAATCCGACTTCTCGAACGGTGCTATAGCGTTCAAATCATTTTGTAGGACAGTCTGATTAAAGGATGCCCCGATGACGTTACCGTTGGCATCGGTTTGAAGAACGGTTGGGTCCATAAGCCCCGTGAGTCCTTCGCAGTCAAGGAAGCCAAGCGATTGCGAAAACCGCATCACCAAGAAGTTAAAGAGCGAGCTTGCTCCAGCCACCGGCGATGGCCCGGTGAACAAAGTCTCATCCAGCATAAGTCTTGCCGGGGTATTTCTGATCATCTGGCGGCAGTAACGTGGCGTATCGGCATTGTCGATATTACTGAGAGCCGGTTGATCCACGCCGACACGGTAAGCGTTAAGTTTCTCAAGATTATATTGATCGTTTTCCATCGTCATAGGATCTCCGGCAGGCACGAGAGCAATTGGTCCCGCCTGCCTGTTGGCTGCCAGCAGTTCGTTGAGTGCAAGAGCCGGGGCCGTTTGTCCGGGGTTTGCCAAGTCACTCACCGTCCATGGCGTACAACCAAGGGCAGGGTCAAGGAAATGGTCTACCAGGCCATTGTCGCTGGCATTAAGGGTCAAAGTGGCGCCTGCAAACTTCGCGGCATTTGCTACGGTATTTTGTGCAAGCTCACCGTTGCTGGTGACCAGGTAACCCATAGGCAGATTATCACTTTGATCTTGGTCAACGATGTCGAAGCTGCGCACCGTGGGGCAAGCCATCCCGTCTGTTGCAGTCCCCAGCGCCGGGACTTTTAGGGCCCCGGAAGCAATAGCAGGATGTACTGCGGCAAAGAAAGTCGGAGCGTTGCAATAACTAAACTGGGTGAACGGGGTTACACCGCCATTCACGCAATTATTTCCAGCAAGCGTGGCACCGTTATTCGTATCGGCCTGCGTTAAGGTGCTACCGTTAAACCCGAACCATAGCGCCACAACAGCACCTTTCGGAAGGGTTGGAAGCACAGGGGACGCAGCCGGGTTTGTGCCCTCATTAATGATCAGGGGGTTATAAACCGAAATAGTTTGAGTAGCCGGATCGAAGATGGCTGCCTGCACGAAAGCGGATTGGGCGCCATTTGTTTCATCGCACGGCCCTTGCGCAGGATCCGTTGCAGCAAGCGTATAAGGCGTTGCAAGCCCCCGGGCACTCAAAGGATTGGCGGGGATTGTGATTGTACAATTAGGATTCGGCACGGCAACAACAGCCGCAGCAGCCATTGTCGCAGCCGTCGTTGTAGCAGCCGCAGCAGTTGCGGAAGCGGCATTAGCCTGCAGTGCTTGTTCGGCCTTATTCAGCATTTCTATAAGTTTAGGGCTGTGAATCACATTCTGACCGCCGCCATTAGAATTAACGGCCACCCATTGCCCGTTACCATTCAGCCCATACAAATGATTATGGACTGTAACGATCGTGCCGGCCTCAACATTGTTGTTCTGTTCAGCCATTGACGGGGCAGAGCAAGCCAGTGTCAAAGCAAGAACAGACACTTGAGCGATAATGAGGCGCTTTGTGAGCGAGCCAGAATTGCGTTTCATTTTTTTGTCCCCGTAAAAATGGTGTTTAATTGTACTCAGCTTAATCCTAAGGTCGGAAAGTAAACGATCCGTTAATTACGCCAACGTTTGCGCTCGCCTTTTGGCCAATTTTATAAGCCTGTTTGTCCCTGCCTGTTGTTCTCCGCCGCAGCTTTGGGTGCAGTTAAGAAGTGATTAAAATTTACAATGCGTCTCTAAAAAATACGACGCCGACAGTAATTCCAATGAATATTGGTGCACCGATCTTGATGAACAGTGGCACTATTTGGTTAACCTAAAATGTGCTTGATGTCATTTAACTCAAGAAAATGGAGTGTTTTCAAGGGTGAGAACAGCGTTCTTGAATTTTTAACGTCGAATCTGTATATTGTGTTCATACCCGCCGGTAGCGTGCTATCGGCTCAAAGGCTGCAAGGTGCGAAAGCACTTGTAGCCTTTGCTGTTTCTGGAGTTTAAAAATTGCGCGTCACCGTTTATGTCGATGGATTCAATCTGTATTATCGGGCGTTGGCAAAAACCCCGCATAAATGGCTGGATTTGCACAAGCTGGCAACTGAACTCCTGAATCCAGACGACGAAATCACAGCCATCAAATATTACACGGCGCGAGTGTCGGGACGTACCGACCCCGACCAGCCACGCCGCCAACAGGCTTATTTGAACGCGCTGAAAACCCTTCCCAACGTATCCATCTATTACGGGCGGTTTTTATCAAAAACGAAATGGCGTCCTTTGGTCAATCCGCCGGATTATGGCAGCACGTTTGTCGAGGTTTTCGATACGGAAGAAAAAGGTTCGGACGTTAATCTGGCCTCTCACCTGATTCATGACGGGTGGAGGAAAAGTTATGACGCCGCCCTCGTTATGTCGCAAGACAGCGACCTTCAGGAGCCGTTAACCATCGTCAAAAAGGAACTGAAGAAAACCATTGGCCTCGTTTGGCTTGACGGGCAACAGCCAAGCCGCCACATGACAAAGGCCGTTTCCTTCGTCCGACAATTGACTCACGCCCGCCTATCGGCGGCGCAATTTCCTGACCAAATGATGGGAAGAGATGGGCATATCGTTCGCAAGCCGGAGGGGTGGTAGCTTGTATTGGTTGCCAAACTTTACACACCTAGAGGCACGGCGATTGCAAGAGCCTGAGGTTTAGGAAGCGGTAAAGTTCGTGGATTCACAGAAGGTTTCTTGGGCGCTGTGGTTGAATGAGGTGCTGCCGTGGCATCGGGTGCTAGACTTTGAGCAACTTTCAATTGTCCTGCGCCTCTTCCCGTATGGCTCGCCGGTAACTGCGTTGAATCAGGCGTTTCCGTACGCGCTTGCTTCTGTGTTACGGCCTGTTGGGGCGTTTGTCCGCTTCCACCCGTTGCCCAATTCCACATA
>JBAVWC010000338.1:0-2719 GCA_049697595.1 Alphaproteobacteria bacterium | reverse complement strand
CGTCTGGCTTTGGGTCGCGGCGGCCCGCGCGATCTGGCAAGCGTACGCGATACTTTGAAACAAGCAGAAGTCATGCGCACCGCATTGCTCGCGGCGCCAGCGATGCCGGTTGATTTGCGTTTTGATGTCAAAAATCTCGGCGAACACAACGCGCTGATCGACAGGCTGGAACGCGCGCTCGCCGCTGATTTGCCGATGCTGGCGCGCGACGGAAATTTCATCGCGCGGGGTTATGCGGCGCCACTGGATGAACTGGTTCTTTTGCGCGATGAAGGGCGGCGTTTGATCGCGGGGCTGCAGCAGAAATACGCGGCCAAATCGGGCGTCGCGACGCTCAAGATCAAGCATAATCAGGTCATCGGCTATCATATCGAAGTCACGCCTGCGCAGGCCGATAAATTGCTCCTCGACAAAGACACATTTATTCACCGGCAGACTTTGGCGAGCGCATCGCGCTTTGCCACCGTCGAACTCGCCGAGCTGGAACGCAAAATCACCGAAGCCGCCGACAAAGCATTGGTCGTCGAAATTCAATTGTTCAACGATCTGGTGCAGGAAGTCACACGCCGCTTGCCGGATTTGCGCCAGACGGCGCAATCAATCGCCGCGTTGGACGTAGCCGCCGCTTTGGCCGAACTCGCCGTCGAACAAAATTATGCGCGACCCACGGTAGATGCATCTCTGGCTTTCCGCATCGAAGGCGGACGGCATCCGGTGGTCGAACAGGCTTTGCGCCAGAACGGCAACAATGCGGCTTTCATCGCCAATGATTGTGATCTCGATCCCAACCAGCATTTATGGCTTCTCACCGGGCCGAATATGGCGGGTAAATCGACTTTTTTGCGCCAGAACGCGCTGATCGCGCTTTTGGCGCAAATGGGGTCATTTGTTCCGGCGCGTCTGGCCCATATCGGCGTGATCGACCGTTTGTTCAGCCGCGTCGGCGCCGCCGACGATCTGGCGGCGGGGAGGTCGACTTTTATGGTCGAAATGGTCGAAACGGCGGCTATTTTGACTCAAAGCAGCGAACGGTCGCTGGTTATTTTGGACGAAATCGGACGCGGCACCGCGACTTATGACGGATTGTCGATCGCCTGGGCGGTTTTGGAACATCTGCACGAAGTCAATCGCTGCCGCGCCTTGTTCGCCACGCATTATCACGAACTGACGGCTTTGGCCGACCGATTGCCTGCCTTGCGCCGCGCGACGATGCGCATCAAGGAATGGGATAACAAAATCATATTCCTGCACGAAGTGATTGAAGGCGTCGCCGACCGTTCCTATGGCATTCATGTCGCGCAAATGGCAGGCCTTCCTCCGTCCGCTATCGCGCGCGCCGAACAGGTTCTGGCAAAGCTGGAAAGCGAAAAGGCCAAACAGGGCAAGATAGCGGAACATCTCCCCGCCTATGATGCCGCCGCTACACCAGTTGCGCCTGTAAAACCCATAAGCGCAGCGCTGGAAACGGTTTTGGCAACCCTCAATCCCGACGCGATGAGTCCGAAAGAGGCGCTGGAGCTATTGTATAAGATTAAGGCGTTAGCCTAGAAATATCCGGAAGAGCAAAACTCTTTGGTTGCAGGGGGCGTGGCATCGTGTAAATTCGTGGGGTGTTCTTACTCTCCACTGATCCTTCCAGCTTTTTTCTTTTATGCCAGCGCAACATTACAGGACGACCCTTAATATTTTGACCACAGTCTTTGTTACTGTGGCCGTGCTGGGGGCGTTTGCCTTATCGGGTGCGGCGGTTATGGAAAATGCGCGTTTTGTCAAAGCCACCAATCAGATTTTAGAACCCATCGGCCTGGTGCGGGGGATCATAGCCCAGCAGCAAAGTTTTGTCGAGATTCCCGGCCAGGATGTGTGGGCCGATCTGGCGAGGCTGGGGCGCGTTGCCTCGGCGACCGATCACCTCAATCCCTGGGGCAGCGATGTCCATGTGGTTGCAGTCACCAATGCAATGATACGCGTAGAAAGCGATTTGCCGGCTCACGATTGCCGCCGCATGGCTTTGTATTTTCTTAATCAGGCACAGGGGTTCGGGATCGTGGCGATCGAGGCTCAACCCTTCGAAGACATTCTTTGGGCGCGCATTTATCCACCGCCGGAGAATATGTCGCATAACCGCGCCGTCGAACTCGCCTGCGGCGACACCCACGCGGCACGGTTAGGGCTAATTTTTAAGGTTAGGTAATTTCCATCAAACGCGGGGCATAAGTCCACAGAAGGAAACAGCGCACCTTCTTGTCCGGATAGATGCCGCGCAGCAGGATGCGGTATTCGCTCAATTGCTCGCGGTAAGATTCTGGAATATCGGCGGCGTCTTGCGGCGGCGGGCGATTGGTTTTGTAATCGACGATCCATACTTCGTCGCCGCGCAAGCACAGCCGGTCGATTTGGCGGAAAACAGGCAGGCCCCCGATGCTGCCCGTCAGCGGCGCTTCGGCAAGACTGTCTGCGGCAAACAAAGCGGTAAATCTTTCGTCATTCAGCAATTGGCTGACTTCATGCGCAATTTCATCGCGTTGCGCCTGAATCAAATCATGAGCGGGCTGGGCCAAAAAGCGCGTCAAAGCGGCGGCGCGGTTTGCGGGTGCGATGTCGGGAAGGCTTTGTAACAGTCGGTGAATGATCCTCCCGCGCGCAAAGGCGGCATCAGGAGTCGCGACCGCAGGTGCCGCCGCACTTTCTTTGCGAGCATAATCATGCCCTTTGAAAG
>JBAVWC010000337.1:0-7896 GCA_049697595.1 Alphaproteobacteria bacterium | reverse complement strand
GGTTTATACGTAGCCCCCTCAAGGTTGCGGCAACGAAAACACCGTCTTCTGCCCCGCCACGACGGCCTTCATCAAATCCTGCGCCGGACAAGCGCCCACGCAAAAATCGCGCAACGTCCAACGGAATTCCGGCGCCATTGCGTCGATATAGCTTAAAGACGTAATCCATTCATGGAATTTGGCGCCGTCCGTGCTCCTGATGATGATCGCCCCTCCCGACCCCATTTCGAACTTAATGTCAGGAAATTGATGCTGAAGCCGATCCAGAATCAACTGTGCCTCATGGGGGTTGATGGGTGTGCTCGATGCTTTGGGCAAAACGGGTTCGGCGACAAGAGCTTCAGCCGCATCCCTTTTTGCAGTGACGGCGCTATGCACGGAGAAGACGGCCAAAATCAACGTCACCAGCGCGGCGCACCAGCACGTACTGACAACGACGGATGTGGATTTATCCAGAGTCGTTACAGCTTTCGCGACAAGGCGCGGGGAAAAGAATTTGAGGAAACTTTTGGCCTTAACGGGCATTATTTCACCCCCCGCTCTGCTTCATATTCGATCTCGGCATCGTTGCCGATCGTAACGCCATGATCGGTTGTTTGAATGTTCTTGCCGCCGATCGCGGAAATGCGGTCAGCCGTGGCGCTGATAGGAACGACGGCGCGCCAACGAACACCCTTGTCTCTGATTTCATAGACATTCAAAAGGCCGTTGAGCGACAGCAATCCCTCATTCACGCTCAGGAATTTTTCGATCTGTGTGCGCATGGGGCTGGCACGCATAGTCTCGGCCTCGCGCATCAACTGCATTGACTTGGTTTGTGTACGGTCGAGGGCGTCGGCCAGATCATGCCGGGCGGCGATCATCTCCATACTCGCCGATATCCATACCAGGAAGGACAACCCCATAATCACGAGCGACGCAGCCACAGACACGGTCGCAAGAACGCGCCGCGCGCGATCCTCGAACAGCGAAAGGGAATACCAAGGGATGGGCGTGAGCTGCTCGACGCGAAATGGGTCAAGATTGATAATGGACGCGTTTTCCAATTCGCGCGAAGTACGTTCTGCCTTGGCGCGCACGACGGGCGAGGTACCGCGAAAGACATTCAACCCTTCCGGAGTCACAACCATAAGCACGGCAATATCTTCGCCGAAATAAGTATAGCAAACGGGCAGCTTGTCCTTCTCGGTCGGCAACAGCGAGGCCAGCGGACACCACGTATTCATGTGCGAGGCAAGATCGGCCGAACGAACGGCCAGATACCAGATGCGGTTGCCGAAAGATTGCCACACAACATGCACGCGCTCGGTATCGCACGCTTCCGCCGCAGCGTTCCAGACGATTTCCTCCTCATCGCCCACAATGCGCGGGCAAGTGCCGCCGATAAGATCGGGGGGGAAATAAAACCCCTCATCCGCAGCAATAGGCCCCATCAGAGCCTGCATCAATGCGCTGGAGGATGCGGACGCGCTCTCGGGAACAGGCGGTTTGGCGTCGCTGAGGCTTGCGTCCAGCTTCTGCTCGACCTTCTCCTTGACCTTCTGTTTGAGGGCTGCCCCGAATTGCTGAATTTGTTCGCTAAGACTCATGCCCGCAATCCTTTGAGGCTATCGAGGAAGCTGTCATTCTGAACCATCAACAGATAGATCATCACCAAAACCGTAGCGCCCGCAAGCCCCATCATCGTCACAACGCCGAGAATAGCCAGCCGCCGCTGATCCGCTTTTGCCATAAGCCCGCGCTCTTCGGCAATCGCCGTATAGACTTCAGCAAGTTGATCGACGGATTGAATCGTCATGATCTGATCACGCTCGCCTTTCAGAAGAGGCCAGCGGGAAAGGGCGCGCGAGGGATCGACGCCCGCCATAATGCGGCTTTTGCTTTCCGTCCAGTAAAGGCGGCATGAAGGCTCGTGAACGCTTTCGGTGATGATGTCGAGCGCGTCGGCCAGAGGCACTTTGCCGTAGAGCAAGCGCTGCATCAGCTTGCAGCTTTCCTTCATGCTGACATTGCGCAGATAGGAAGACATAACCGGCGCCTTCATCATGAATTTGGACGTAAAATGGTCAGGCTTCTGCCGATTGGCCCAATAGAGCGCGACGAAAATCAGGCCGCCGAGAACAATGCTGCTGACAACGATCAGCAACGTCATATTGACCCATGTCGCGATATTGATCGCGCGGGTGAATTTTTCAACGGAATCGGGGTCAGTCCCTTTGGGCCCCTGATTTTTCAGATAGGGAATAAACCCGAATTGCGCGCCCCAGATCGTGCCGATGATATTGACGATATCGAAAGACAGCCAGCTAAGCGCCGTGATAATAACCTTGGTCTGCTTGCCTTTTTCTTCGGTATGTTCGATGGCGTGCTGAATAACGCCCTTCAGATCGCCCGCGCGTTCGCCGGCGGTGATAATGGCCATAGTAGCCGCATCGAGCAGACGCAATTCGCGCAAGGCATCGGAAAAAGAACCGCCGCCTTTTAACACCGTGCGCGTGGGAAGAAAAGCGATGCGGCGTTTAGGGTCGCTTTCGCCTTCGATAATATTCAGAAGCGCGGTTCCCGCCGACGCCGTCGCACCCTGAAACCGCAAGGCACGGAGAAGCTGGACTTGCCACGCGCGCGAGCGAACATCGGCCCATTCCAGAAGCGGCGGCTTCTGTTCGTAAATACGGATCGGATAGAAACCGCCGTTACGCAATTGACGACGCACGGCGCTCTGGTCGGGAAGATAGAAATCGTCTTCCAGGACGTTGACCGTTCCGTGGCGCATCTGCGCGTATTTGGCGTGGAAAAGTTTCATCCCCTGCCCTGCGGTGTTGCGGCTTCTTCAATCAGCATCGCCGCGCCCATATGAGCGTCAATCGCATTACGGCGGATCAAATCGACGATCGACTCGCGGCGCGGCATATAAAAGGTTCCCGGCACATCGACAACGGAATTAGCGACGTTCGAAACCATCATTTCGGTAATCGCGCGGCGGCTGGCCTGATCTTCGGGCGGGAACATCGCTTCCAGCGCCAGGGTACGGCCAAGGAAACCGCTGCGATTGCAAAGATCGCAGCCTTCGGGATTCGCAAGCGCCAGCATAGCATCCGGCGCGATGCCGATTTCGGCGCAACGCTCCAGACTGTCAAAAACCGTCAGAGCGATTTCAACTTTGTGGCAAGCCGGGCATACGGTTTTCACAAGACGCTGCGAAAGGCTGGCGACCAGCGCGTGGCCGAGAATGTAAAGGCCGCTGGTGCGATAGGCCGATGTCAAAAAGCCGTCGATACGGTCGAGCGTGTGCAAGGCATCGACGGAGTGAACGGTCGTAATCACCATATGGCCGGATTCGGTCGCGCGCAAAGCAGCTTCGACCGTATCGCCGTCGCGCATTTCGCCGACGATGATAACGTCGGGATCGTGACGCATAAGAGCGCGAATAATATCGGCGATGGAATTGGCGGAATTATCCGTGACCGACGTTTGATCGACCAGCGGCATATCATATTCGACTGGCGCTTCGACCGAATAAACGGCGCGCGAGGCGCGGTCGATATCCTGAATGATACCGTACAAGGTCGTCGATTTACCCGAACCCGTCGGGCCGCTGACGACGATCAGGCCGCCGTCTTTGGTATGGCCGTGAATGGCTTTGCGCAACCGCTCGGCAACGACGGGGGCATGCAGGAAAAGTTCGTCGAAGGTACGCAGATTTTCGCGATCGAGCAAACGAAGCGTCAGCTTCTCGCCCGACGGCGACACCGGCAAAGCGGCGCAACGAACGTCGATCATACGCCCCTGCCATTCGAACGCCAAACGACCGTCTTGCGGATGCTGGCGATCCGCGGCGTCCATCTTGGCGTCGGTTTTGATGCGCGTGACGATAGGAGCCATAACGCGGTGCGGCACCAGATGCTTATAAACAAGGTCGCCGTCGACGCGATAGCGTATCCAGCAGCGCGCATCGTCTTCCTGCAGCGATAAATGAATATCCGAGGTGCGGCTTTGCAGAGCTTCGGCGAGAATATCATGCACGGCCTGTTCGACCAGCATCGCGTCGTCGGGATCGCGCGACAGCGCCGCCAGAATCCTGAGCAACCGGTCGCCCGCCATTTCGCTCTGCTCGCGCATCAATCGCCCAAGTTCGGCGCGATCCCACGGCTCGACATCGACGCTTTCGACTTTGTGGTTAGCGCGCCCCAAGGCTTCGGTAATGCGCAGCAGATCGGCATCATCGACACGGTCGCCGACGGCGATACGCAAAATACCCTTGCGCAATTCCAGCAGGCATAACCCCATAGCAGCTTGCACGGCAGAAGGCACATAAAGGCGCAAGGCCTGCATCGTTATGTCTTCGCTCTTCTGGCCCTTGGCTTTACGTTCGCCCGAGGCGAACCCGTTGCGATGCAGAATTTCCGCAATCGACATCGTGCGGCCATTGGCGCGGCGCATCGCCTGCTCGGCCAAAGCAAGCTCATAATGCTTGGGCTTGATATTAAGCGCTTCAGCCTGGGCGCGCAGAGCATCTGATGAGAGAATTTCACTCATTTCATGACCCCACCCGTTATCGGCGAGATATTCGCGGGCGAGATATTCGCCGGCAAGGTGCCCGTGAGCGACGGCGTTTTTGCGGCAGCCGTGGCCGTTTGCGGCGCGGCAGCGCCTTGCTGGGCTTGCGTAGCTTTGGCGATCAGCGAATCCGCCGCCTCCAACACCAAGGTTTTTTTCTTTCCCTCAATAACAACATCGGCTGAACGCGCGCCAACGGCGACAAGCTTCCCAGTCCTTTCGCCCACATTGAATTCGCCGCCCGTCGGCACAATAATGGTTTCACCGCTAGGCTTCAACATCAGGGCCTGACTGCCAACGGTGCCGATTAAATGTAGCATGCCGTCTCCGCCGCCTGTCGATGCGCTTTTGCCGCTGCCACCCAAGGCCTCGGCGGCAACAAGCGCAATCTTGCCCGCCATCGCCTTATCCAGCTCTTGCTCCGAAGGCGGCATGGGTATGCCGCCTTTCTTTCCGTCATCCGCCGGTTTGCTTGTGGTTGAGGCCAGAGACTCTCCGCCTTTGGCCATGCCGCGAATAGGAATAACGGCGAAGCCAAGCTTGCCGCTGTGGCGAATGATAAGATCGGTCGAGATCGGGCCGTTCACTTTGGGAACCCACAAAAGAGTCACGGGGCACGAAGCGCCCGGCGCAAGCTCCATATCGACGGCGCAGCCCTGATCGAGTCTTTGCAACCCATTGTCGGCTTCGATGACGTCGATGGAATATATCGTGATAGGATCGGGGCTGTCATTGACCATTAAAGTCGAGCGAACGATTTTACCGTCGCCGATCGTCACATCGCCGAAATCGACCGGCTTGGTGTCCTTGGCATTGACCGACAAGCCGGTGCTTTCATTTTTACTGACACCAGAACCCGATGTCTTGCCCGTCAGGCGCGCGCGCGTAATGCGCCCCGCCCCGTTATGCGTCATCAGAACATCGACGCTCCACGAACCGGGGCTTGTCGGCGTCGTGGAAATTTCAACGCTGCAGCGGCTTAACGGCGCAATGGAGCCCTGCTTCATGCAATCGTCGGCGCTGGCTTCGGCGGTTACGTTGGAGTCGTTGTTAATTGCGATTTTTTCGATCTTGACCGCCACATTGGTTTCGTTGACGAAAAAGATGGATGTGCGCTTGGCGACGTTCAGAACCGTATCTCCAATATCGATTTCCGCCTTGGGATCGACTCTTACCGCCTCATCGCCAAGCCCGGCATTCGCAGCGCCGGGATCAAGAAATGCGGCGTCGCGCGCAAAGGCCGCGCCCACAATTGTTGTGGACAGCGAGAGAGCAATAATCAAAGCACGCAAACGGAGAAACCGCATGCTCATTGCGTCCCTCCTTCGGTGCCGGGACTGCCCGGAGGCGCCAGCAACTGATCAAAAGCCCGCGAGAAGCCGCGCTGCATCAACATTTTATCAACAGGCGCGCCGTCATCGCTCGGCTCCGCTACGGATACGCTTTGCATAGGGGTGGTCTTAATATCCGGCAACATTAATCCAGATGCAGGAGTCGCGGAGACAACGGGTTGGGCGTTGGGTTGAGGTATGGCAAGGGTGTGCGAGCCTGTTTTGTCAATGACGACGGCGTCAGGCAATTGCTTCGCGCTTTCTTTTTTCTTGGCGATCTCGGCTTCCGATTCATCCGCGAACAGGACGATCGACGGCTTGACGATCATCACTAGCTCGTGATTGTTGCGCTGGGCGTCGCCGTAAAGAGGGATCGCGCTATCATCGCCCACCGGTAATCCCTGGCTGCTTTGGGTATCGGCAGACGTCACCAATCCCGCCAATACGAGGCTGTCGCCCGGACGCACGCGCAGAACCGTATTCATCGTTTCGTCAGTCGTTTGCGGCAAATCGATCGTGCCGCCGCCGCTGTTGGTTGGATTCAAACTGACAAGATTCCTGAGCGCAAGATCCAGATTGGCAAACACGATGCCGTTTTCATAGCTGCCCGTAACGGCGATCGTCAGGCCGGTATCGATACTGGAAGTACTGACCGTATTGGTGCTGGCCGCCGTATTGGCGTTGCTGCTGGTATTGGTGCCGCTGACATTCGCGGTGTTGGTAAGCGTGCCGACCTGGGAAATGTAATTGGTCGTGCCGCCGACCTTCATGCTGGCGCTGGAGCCGGACACAAAGGTGATCTGCGGGTTACTAATCGTCTGGACGCGGCCTTTGGTGGCGATGAAGGACGCAATCGCATTCGCCGAAACAATACCCGCAGTCACGGCCCCAAGGCTAACGCTGCCCGCCGTCGCCGCCGCCGAAGTAAGCGCGTTCGTACCGCTTAGATTGAGCCCCTTAACGACCGAGTCGTTATTAAGCTGCGACCAATTGATGCCCTGCGCATTTTCGCGGGTCAAAGTGACTTCCCACAAATACATCTGCAAGACGATCAAAGGACGACCAGTACGTAAATCGGCCAGATATTGCGAAACGCGGTCTTCTCCATCGACGGTCGTGGTATAGATAATGTTGCCGCCCTGCTCATCGACCCGCGCCTTTTTACCGCCGCCTTTTTCATCGCCGCTGCCGATCAGATCGTTAATGGCATCGACCATCGTGTTGGTCGCCCCAGCGGTTGAAAGCGAAACCGATGGCGTCGGCGCCGCCGATAAAGTCGATCCTCCCGATGACGACGAGGCCAACCCACCGCTGCTCACCGGATGCGCGATGGGAGGCAATCCGATCACAAAAGTTTCTTTGTCCGATAATTCCAGCGAACCGTGGCGGAAATCGCAGAAGACGCGAGCGGCGGAGCAGATACGGTCGACGACTTTGGGCAAAGGGCCGCTGAGATTCATAACCGTCACAAGGCGCGAGCCAAGCGTTCCGGCATCCCAGGACAAGGAAACATCGGTGCCGCTCAGCACCGCTTGCAACGCAGAGGTAATCGGAACCGCTTTTAAATTCGTGGTGGGAATAAGGATGTTGCCGGGCAGATCATCCGTCACCGTCAGGCGATGTTCGTGCAGACTGGTTTTAAGGTCGAGCGTGATGATAGCCGGATCGGTGTCGCCGCGCACCGTTTCGTCTTTATCGGGCACTTCGGCAACCGTCGGATCGCGTCCGGTCGTGGATTTAGCGAGAGGAACGTCGGCACCGGCGCAAGCAACCACGCCCACCAGCACGAAAGCCAAGAGTATAAGGTGGCTCACAGATTCACGTTTCAAAGAGAAGAAAGACTCCCCTTTGGAAAAACCGCGACCCGCGAACCGTTGCTTCTTGTAACTTGTCACTCTAAAGCCTTTGCCAGACACTAAAAAACACGCCTCAAGGCACCCGCACACCCTACTGGCACACGGACCCATTAACCAATCTGCAACTATGAGGTTTATATTTCGTTAACCGA
>JBAVWC010000336.1:0-7697 GCA_049697595.1 Alphaproteobacteria bacterium | reverse complement strand
GAGTACAGCGATATGCTTATATGTTCATCTATATGAACAAGAATAGACCTCCTTTGGTGAAAATATCCCAAAATGTCGCCGATGGCGAAGAAGCAACGCATGAGGATCAGGCAACGGCGTTTCCCATTGTCGCCATTGGCGCTTCGGCTGGCGGCCTAGAGGCATTCACGGAATTGCTCAAGCATCTGCCGCTTGATACGGGCATGGCATTTGTGCTGGTGCAGCATCTCGATCCGCTGCATGAAAGCGCGCTCACGGAAATTCTGGCGCGGGCTACTTCACTGCCAGTACACGAAATCACGAACGATCTGCGGGTGGTGCCCAATCAGGTCTATGTCATCCCGCCCAACACGAGCCTGAGCATCGCGCAAGGCGTTCTGAAGCTTCAGCCGCGCCCCCAGACACAGACGCCGCATCGTTCTATCGATTTCTTTTTCGAGTCGCTGGCGCAGGAGCAGCGCGAGCGTGCCATTGGCGTTATTCTTTCGGGTACTGCGACCGATGGCACGCTGGGCCTGGAAGCCATTAAGTCCGAGGGCGGCATTACATTCGCTCAGGATAATTCGGCAAAATACGATTCAATGCCGCGGAGCGCCATAGGGGCAGGCTGCGTGGATTTCGTTCTCTCTCCGCAAAGCATCGCGGCTGAACTTGCCCGTATCGCCAAGCACCCTTATGTCATGGGACATCGGGTCGAACGACTTGAGTCGAAGGAAGATGTAAGTCCGACGCATGAGGGCGACAGCAGCAGCATCGGGGGTGGGTTTAGAAAGATTCTTCTGTTGCTGCACAATCATTCCGGGGTCGATTTCTCGCTCTACAAACCCGCAACCATCCGACGACGCGTAACGCGGCGTATGGTGCTCAACAAGCAAGATACGCCGAAGGACTACGCTGATTTTCTGAAAGGTAACAGCGAAGAACTCAACGCCCTTTATTCCGATGTGCTTATTAACGTCACCGGTTTCTTCCGTAACCCTGAAGCGTTCGACGTTCTTCAGGACAAGGTTTTTCCTAAGCTCCTTGCCCAACATGGCGACGAACCGATCCGCGTTTGGAGTCTCGGTTGTTCTACCGGCCAGGAAGCGTATTCCATCGCTATGGCTTTCGTCGAAGTGGCGGAGAAAGTTCACAGCATGCGGAAGCTGCAGGTTTTCGCCACCGATCTTAATAACGCGGTGCTCGATAAGGGCCGTCAGGGCTTTTTCCCCAAAAGCCTCGCTGTCGATATATCGCCGGAACGCTTGCGGCGCTTCTTTGTCGAAGAAGAAAATGGCTATCGGGTCGTGAGATCGCTACGTGAGATGGTCGTTTTCGCGCGGCAGAATCTTATCAGCGACCCGCCTTTTTCGCGCATGGATATTATCAGTTGCCGTAACTTGCTGATTTATTTGGAATCGAGTTTGCAGAAGAAAGTAATTCCCACTTTCCATTATGCGCTCAAGCCCGATGGGTTTCTGTTTCTGGGCGCGTCGGAATCCATCAGTAGCTTTACCGAACTCTTTGAGCCCGTGGATAAGAAATACAAGATATATTCGAGGAAGGCCGCACGAACTTCCTCGTTTCATCTGCCTGTTAAAAGGGCGCTTGGCGAAACGCCTGCCCCCGTCCCAAAGGTACAGCCAGCCCTTGTGACGGGTCAGGAAAATGTGCCGGAAACTTTCCGCGCCGACCTCAGTGTCCAGCACGAGGCCGACCGCATTACAGTCAATCAATTCGCCCCTCCCGGCGTCCTTATCAATGCCGATCTGCAAATACTGCAATTTCGCGGGCAGACTGGTGCGTATCTTCAACCGCCCAGCGGCAAAGCGAGCTTCGATGTGCTGAAGATGGTGCGAGAAGAATTGATGATCCCCTTGCACGCAGCGATCAGCGAAGCGAAGCAGAAAAATAAAACCGTTTGCAAGAAGAGCGTGCGGGTCAAGCAAGGCGACGACCTCCGAATAGTAAACCTGGAAGTCATTCCGCTGAAAAATCTGAAAGAGTCATGCTTTTTGATTATGTTTGAGGATGCAGATAGAGTGGGGAAAATCGGCCATACCGAGCCCGATCTTCGCGGTGGGACGAGGGTCGAGCACCTGACTGCGGAAGAAGAGGCCGATCGCATCCGCGAACTCGAATCCGACCTTGCTGGCGCGCGTGATTACCTGCAATTTATCCAGGAACAGCACGAATCTTCCGACGAGCAACTTCAGGCGGCCAACGAAGAAGTTCAGTCCGCCAACGAAGAGTTGCAGAGCACGAACGAAGAGTTGGAAACCTCGAAGGAAGAGCTGGAGTCGACCAACGAAGAACTGACCACCATCAACGATGAAATGGCCAATCGCAACGCCGATCTGAATCGGCTTAACAGCGATTTGGTGAATCTCCAAACGTCGACCAATCTGTCTATCGTGTGGCTGGGACGCGACCTGACCATCCGCCGCTTCAGCGTGCAGGCCGGGAAACAATTCGGTTTTCTGGCCACCGACGTGGGACGGCCCATCGGAAATGTCCGCTATAATCTCGTATTCAAAGCGCGTGGTTCTGGCATCGATTCCGATTCCTCCGCCAATTTAGAAAAATTTATCACCGATTCCATCACTAACATGCAAGAGCGCGAAAGCGACGTGCAGGATAAAGATGGGCACTGGTATTCCCTCCGCGTGCGCCCCTATATCACTATCGACAACAAAGTAGACGGCGCGGTTCTGGTGCTGATCGACATCAACGCGCTCAAGCAAAGCGAACAAACTGTTGCTGCCGCCCGCGATTACGCCGAGGCTATCGTCAGCACGGTACACGCCCCCGTGCTGATTCTGAACGCCGATTTGAGCGTTCGCATGACTAATGAGGCGTTTTGCAGCACGTTCCAGGTCTCGTCGCAAGAATCGGTAGGCCGATTGGTTTATGATTTGGGTAACGGCCAGTGGAACATTCCTAAACTGCGCGAACTGTTGGAAGACATTCTGCCGCGCGATACGTTCTTCAATAATTTTGAGGTCACACACGACTTTAAGAATTTGGGCCAACGCACCATGTTGCTTAATGCTCGCATGTTGAAAGGCAGCGAAGGCCACTCGGCGAGCATATTGCTGGGCATCGAGGACATCACTTCGCACAAACAGGCAGAACAAACGCTTCTGGCAGAAAAGCATAAAGCCGAGACCGCCAATAAGGCCAAATCGGAATTCTTGGCCAATATGAGCCACGAAATCCGTACGCCGATGAACGCGGTTGTAGGGTTATCAAATATCCTCGCCATGTCCAAGGATTTGCCCAAGCGGCAGAAAGAAATGGTCAGCACCTTGCAATTAAGCGCCCAATCTTTGCTGGGGCTGATTAATGACTTGCTCGATATTACAAAAATTGAAACGAACACCATCGATCTTGAACATATTCCCTTTACCTTTAATGAATTGTTTAACGAGATATTCGGCATCCTTTCGATGCAAGCGCAGGAGAAAGGCATTTCTCTCACCTGTTTAAGCTCGCCTTTGAATACTCAGAAATTTCTGGGCGACCCGTTGCGTATCCGTCAGGTGCTGATGAATCTGATCAGCAACAGCGTAAAATTTACCGAGCGCGGCAACATAACGGTCAAAATCACGACCTCTTTGGACGAAAAGGCCGGAGGTTGTTACGCGCATGTTACCATAACGGATACCGGCATCGGCATCCCCTCCAACAAGCTGGAAGAAATATTTGAGAAATTCACGCAAGGGGATGCTTCGACAACGCGCAAATACGGCGGTACGGGGTTGGGGCTGGCCATCAGTAAAAATCTGGCAGAGATCATGGGCGGCAATATCACGGTAAAAAGCCAAGTGGGTAAGGGGTCGGAGTTTATCCTGCACATTCCCTTGGAATTAGCCAATGAAGCCAGCTCGCGCACGTCCGTTGCCGAGGGCGATCAAAAAGAAACGCGGATTCAAACAAAGCGGGGCTGCATCCTCATCGTAGAGGATTACGAAGCGAATGTGATGGTCGTCGTTTATTTACTTGAAAGCATGGGGTTTAGCTGTGACGTTGCCCCCAACGGAGAAAAAGCTCTGGAAAAAATTCGCGCCAATCGAGGCAAATACGCAGCCGTTCTGATGGACGTGCAGATGCCGAATATGGATGGGCTCAAAGCGACAAAGATCATTCGCGAAGAAGAAAAAGCAAAAGGCTTGCCTCACCTGACCATTATCGCCGTGACCGCACACGCCCTACTAGGCGACAGAGAGCGCTGTTTGGAAGCAGGAATGGATGATTACATTTCCAAACCCTTTCAGCCCCAAGAATTGAAAGAAAAACTAGGCATCATATAATTTCAGTTATCTATCTTCTGATGACGCTGAATGTCCTTTTGTCCTTCGCTCAATTTGAGCGCGAGGTCACCGGCGAACGCATCCGAGACAAGATGCAGCCTCAAAAAAGAAGGGCAGGTGGGTGGGGCTGGTACCATTGGGCTATCAGGGAACGGAATTCCCGTAACAGCGTATTTCTCCAGTTCGAATCACATTTTGTCCCCCGAACTAATGGCATCAATCATTTAACGTCCAATTGAGATAGCCGCATTTTTTGATTTGCGTTGGTCTTATCATACTTGGCCTGTGACTGAACAATGATTGGCGTTTTTTCCTGCGCCCATGCGACCAACCCCATCACCGGTTCAAGCATAGTGCGCCCAAGGTCGGTCAACATGTATTCAACACTAGGCGGTTTCGTTGGATAAACTGTGCGCACCACCAACCCGTCGCGTTCCAGGCCGCGCAGGGTTAAGGTCAGCATACGCTGGGAAATGCCCTCTATGCTGCGCCTGATTTCATTAAAACGCATCGGCCCCTCTTGTAGCGTACCGATAAGATAGAGGCTCCATTTATCTCCAATACGATCCACAACGCGGCGGACGGCAGCGCAATCATGCTCGGGCAGTTTCCTTTTACTAGGTGACATGAATGTGCCTCCTTGCGGGCTGTTAGGCAGTTACTATATGTTACTATATAAACATTAAGAACTCCTGGCAAGAAAGGCCTGTCCCATGAAAACCATCCTACACATCTCCTCCAGCAGCAATCTTCATAATTCCGTCAGCCGGGAAATCGGGACGACCACCGTGGACGAACTAAAGAAAGCCCATCCTGGCGCAAAAGTAATCACCCGTGATTTGATTAAAAATCCTGTGCCGCATGTTACTCCAGCCTTTGTTGATGTTCTGTACACCAAGCCGGATGCACCGGAATTGGCCCTGTCGCGGGAGCTGGTCGCTGAACTTGTTGCCAGTGATATCATCGTCCTCGAAGCCCCCATGTATAATTTCAACATTCCTTCCGTATTGAAGGCATGGATTGACCACATCGCGCGGGCGGGATTGACCTTCAAATACGACGCCAATGGTGTTGAAGGCTTGCTCAAGGGCAAAAAAGCGGTGCTGGTGCTGGGACGAGGCGGCGTGTACGCCGAAGGCCCGATGAAGGCGATGGATTATCAGGAAACCTATCTGAGGACGATACTCGGCTTCCTGGGCATCGCCGATGTTGAAGTGGTTCTCATCGAAGGCGTGGGCATGGGGGCAGAAAAACGCGCGGATTCGCTGGCAAAAGCCAAGACGAAGATCACGGCCCTTGCCGCGAGAAAGACTGCATAATGTCATAGACAGGTGAGACAAGAATGGTTTTTTCAGTTAACTATTGCTGATGTCACCTTCAAACAAAGACGGCCTGCCGGAACCAATCGCGGCCTTTTCTAATACCTATGCTCAGCTGCCGGTTCACTTCTTTGCACGGCAGAACCCTGTTCGCGTGGCAAGCCCGCATCTGGTCAAATTCAATGTAGCGCTCGCGAAAGAATTGGGCCTCGATATCGACGCAGTCGAGGCAGAAGAGGCAGCGGCCCTGTTTGCGGGCAGTGTTATACCGGTGGGAGCCGAGCCGATCGCGATGGCCTATGCTGGGCATCAGTTTGGTAATTTTGTGCCGCAGCTTGGCGACGGTCGAGCAATCCTGCTCGGTGAAGTGCTTGACCAAAATGGTATTCGCCGCGATATCCAGTTGAAGGGTGCCGGGCGGACACCGTTCTCCCGCAGCGGTGATGGACGTGCGGCGTTGGGGCCGGTGCTCCGTGAATATCTGGTCAGCGAGGCCATGCACGCGCTCGGTGTACCGACCACCCGGGCGCTCGCGGTTACTACGACTGGCGAGATTGTGCAGCGTGAATGCCTCTTGCCCGGTGCCGTGCTGACCCGTGTTGCCGCAAGCCATGTGCGCGTTGGAACTTTCCAGTATTTTGCTGCCCATGGCGACGAGAGTGCCGTTAAATGCCTTGCGGATTACGTTATCGATCGACATTACCCCGCTGCAAAAGAGACTGAAAATCCCTATTTCACACTCCTTGATTCCGTCATCGACCGGCAGGCTTTTCTGATTGCGCGTTGGATGCAAGTTGGTTTTATCCATGGCGTGATGAACACGGACAACATGGCCGTCTCGGGCGAAACGATCGATTTTGGACCGTGCGCTTTCATGGATGCTTATGATCCTGCGACCGTCTTCAGCGCCATCGACCAATTTGGTCGCTATGCCTATGGTAATCAACCGCACATCGCACAATGGAATCTGGCCAGATTGGCGGAAACGCTTCTTCCTTTTCTTGACGCCCGTCCAGAGCGCGGGGTCGAAATCGCTGGTGAGTTGGTTTCAGGTTTTTCAGCGCGCTTCGAAAGCTACTGGCTTGTCGGTATGCGCAGTAAGCTCGGACTGTATACTGAGGAAGAAGGCGATCGCGAACTCGTTCAGACATTGCTCAACATTATGCATAAGAACGCTGCAGATTTTACCCTGACGTTTCGGCGACTCTGCGATGCAGCGGAGACTGAGGATGCGGATGGTGACCTGCATGCTCTCTTTGCGGGACCCGGGGGCATTGAAAACTGGGTCACGAGTTGGCGATTGCGCCTGACTCGTGAGTCGGCTGCTCCCCCCGTGAGGGCGCTGTCGATGCGGCAGGTTAATCCGGCCTTTATTCCCCGCAACCATAGAGTCGAATACGCCCTTACCGCAGCTGTCGGGAATTCCGACTTTCAGGCGTTTGACGAGCTTCTGGGAGTCCTTGCGCGGCCATATGAAGATCAGCAGGCATTGATGTTTTATGCGGATGTCCCGAGGCCAGACGAACGGGTATTTCGGACATATTGTGGAACCTGAGAAAAGTAGCAACCCAGACTCTATCAAAAAATGGTTCAGACTATAGGGGCAGGGCAGTTTTTTTGTGATAGGCTTCTCGCGCACCTAGTAGGGTGAGTTTGCATTATCAATAGCGGCATTCGCTTTTTTTTATTCGAGAGCTGTCATTCTTGCGTTATCAACATATTTTTGAACACACCTAACACAGCGCGTTACAAGGGCTATAACGGCAAATCCCCTGAAATCAGAACGAAGAATTTTTATCGCGCATCAGGGCGCCGAATCCCTATAACAGGGTATTTTTCAGTTCTAATCACACTTTGTCCTTCGAACAAAAGCATGCCGCAGATATTCATCATAATTACTATGGCGGTGGCCTATACCGCAGAGCCCCTTAATCCTTGCTGGTTGTACCTTCAAACACTTCGCGTAAGAGGCGTGCAAGATCTGCTTTGCGATAGGGTTTGCTTAGCAGGCGTAAGCCTGCGGGAGATTCATGCTGACCATTGATCTGGGTGTCGGGAAAGCCGGACGTCAATATGACTTTTAGCG
>JBAVWC010000335.1:0-4793 GCA_049697595.1 Alphaproteobacteria bacterium | reverse complement strand
GTAAATGATGAAAAATGAATTTCTAGACGGCGTGCGGAAAGCCTTTGATGCTTTCGGCAAGCTTCTCGCTGGCGACGAAAGCCCCGAAACGCCCCCGGAAAACGCCGCGCACCGCCCGAGCCCGCATCCTCTGGTGGCAGCCGCCGAAGCCTATGTCGCCTGCGCCCGCGACTATGACGCCTATTGCGAGCGCAAAGGCATTTATGAAGCTGCGCGCAACGCCAACATTAAATTCACAAAGCAAACGCAGTTTGCTGTTTTCAAGCAATTGGAAACGATTGTGGGCCGCGCTTCTCATGATATGGAATCGTTCGGCCGCCTGCGGCAAGAAACGACAGAGGCGCTGGTCAATAGCGCGACCAAGTTGAAGAATATATTTACCGATCCACGCTGTGTTGTTTTTACGGCGGCGCAGGAGAATTACATCACTTTGGGCAATTGCTTCAAGGGGCCCAAAGTAAGTTACGCGCTCAGCGCTTTTATCAATCAGGCTCAAGAACAGGCCCAACGTCAGCGGCCCGAACAGTTTGCGTGGGAAAAAGACATCGATTCCCTTAAGCATGCGGCCGAAGCGTTAGGGGCTTTGTTCCCGGATGCGAAAAAACCGTCCTCGTCAGCCAAACCGGGCCGTTACGAGCCATAGCAATCAGGCTTAATCCATGTCTCTGACCGAAACCCTGTCCCGCGTTCTGGCGCGGCATGACGAATTGCGCGATGCCTTGTCGCAGCAGGGGCTTGCGCCCGACCAATTCGCCAAATTGTCGAAAGAATATGCCGACCTGACCTCGGTTTGCGAGGCGATCACCGACCTCAACCGCGCGCAGCAGGAATTGTCCGAGGCCGAGCACATGCTGTCCGACCCCGACATGCAAGCCGAAGCCAAACACGAAATCGAATTACTGCGCCCGCGTATTCCCATGCTCGAACTGCAAGTGCAGAAAATGCTTTTGCCCAAAGATGCTGCGGATGAACGTAACGCGCTTCTGGAAATCCGAGCAGGTGCAGGCGGCGACGAAGCCGCTTTGTTCGGCGCTTTGCTGTTCGACATGTACCGCAAATATGCCGCCGCCCGCGGCTGGCGTTTCGAAGTTATGGAATTGTCGGAAAACGATATCGGCGGCCTGAAAGAAGGCGTCGCGCTGATCAGCGGCAAAGGCGTTTTTGCGAGAATGAAATTCGAATCCGGCGTGCATCGCGTGCAGCGCGTGCCGCAGACCGAAGCCTCTGGCCGCGTCCACACTTCTACCGCGACCGTCGCCGTTCTGCCGGAAATGGAAGAAACTGATGTCGAGATCAACGAAAAAGATTTGAAGATCGACGTCTATCGCGCCTCGGGCGCGGGCGGCCAGCATGTCAATAAAACCGAAAGCGCTGTGCGCATCACCCATTTGCCGACCAATACCGTGGTCGCGATGCAAGACGAACGTTCGCAGCACAAGAATAAAGCCAAGGCGATGACGATGCTGCGTGCCAAAATTTACGAACAAAGAGACAGGGTGATAAAATCGGCGCATGCGGCGGAACGCAAAAGCCAGGTCGGCACAGGCGACCGTTCCGAACGCATCCGCACCTATAATTTCCCGCAAGGCCGCGTGTCCGATCACCGTATCGAAATGACATTGTATAATATCGATAACGTCATCAACGGCACCGCTCTCGACGATTTCATCGACGCCCTGATCACGCGCGACGAAGCAGAAAAACTCGCGGAATTGAGCGGGCAATGATGCTCGCTGAATTGATCTCGGACGCTATAGAAAAACTGAGGAAATCCGGCATCGACAATCCACAGCTCGATGCGCGCCTGCTGGCCTGCCACGCGCTTGCTCTCGACCGCGCGCAGTTGTTGAGCCAATCGCAGCGCAGCCTTACCGCAGACGAAACCCTCTCTCTTGAAAATTTAATCACTCGCCGCATCCGGCGCGAACCCGTCGCCCGCATCATCGGCGCACGCGAATTCTGGGGCCTGAATTTCGCCCTCAACGAAGCCACGCTGGAACCGCGCCCTGATAGCGAGACGCTCGTTGAGGCGGTGCTAGCGTTTCGCAAAGCAAATGCGCGTATCCTCGATCTTGGTACCGGAACAGGTTGTTTGCTTCTGGCCTTGCTGCATGAAATGCCCGCTGCGACAGGCATGGGTATCGACATGAACCCGCGAGCCGTTGAACAGGCAATATTCAACGCCGCTGCGCTGGGGTTAGGCGAGCGTGCGATGTTCCGTACCGGCAATTGGTTGACGGACATCACGGAAAATTTTGACATTATACTCAGCAACCCGCCCTATATCCCCGCCTCCGACATTTCCACGCTCATGCCCGAAGTGCGTGATTATGATCCGATGCTGGCGCTCGACGGTGGTGTGGATGGGCTCGCGCCTTACCGTTTCCTCATCCCGCAATTGGCCAATTTCCTTAACCCGCAAGGGATCGCGGCGTTTGAAGTGGGGGCGGGGCAAGCGCCGCAAGTCGCGGATCTATTCCGGCAATCTGGATTTGCGAATATCGCAATCCACAAGGATTTAGGCGGCATCGACCGCTGCGTTACAGCGACGAGACCGGGTTAGCGAGAAAACCCAGCCGCCAATCGCCTATCCGGTCGAAACCGATAGAACGGTAAGTGCGCACCGCTTCCTCTTTCTGCGCAAACAAAACGGCGTTGACCAATCTTTCTTTGCGCAGCATTTGCAAAGCGCCGGCAACGACCGCGCGGGCAAAGCCACGCCCGCGTTTTTCCGGCGGCGTCCAGACGGGGCCGACAGATTTCCAGTCGGACAAAAATCCACCGACGCCGCAGAAACTGACCAGATGTTCCCGATGTTCGAGGACGAACAAATCGCCTTCTGCGACACGCCGGGTCATCTCGGCATGCCCTTTGTTATAGGGTTCATCTCCGGCGGGTTCGCCGAGGGCTTCGACGCCGAAATCATGCCGCCAGGCGGCCAGGATTTCAATATCGCCTGATTGCGCGCGGCGTACATTGACATCCGGCTGGGTTAGGCTGTCCGGCACGACAAGATTTTTAAGCGGCAGAGCGAACAAACCCTCTTCTTCCGCACCGCCGCGCAGGGCCGGAGGGTGAATATCCAAAACCGACAACAAAACACCCACCTGATCCGCAGGGCCAAGAAAGCAAGTCACCTCGCGTGGATTTTTGGCGAGATAATCCCGCCATTTATTCGCCAGCTCGGGCACAAACGCATTGTCTTGCGAAAAAACCTGCACGCTGCCAAGCCAGCTATGAGCCAGAAGGCCGACGAGCCGCCCTTGCGTAAAAGAGCCGAAATAATCGGCCTGATAGGGTTCGTTTTGATAATGAAGGCCCGCACGACGACAATTCGAGCGCATGAAATAGGCAAAGGGCGTATGCGGCGCGAGGAAGAAATCGAGTCTTCCCTCGTCGCCTTTCGTTAACATGCGTACATATGAATCCATTATTTCACATATCCTGATAATTCGGGCCGCCGCCGCCTTCGGGAACGCACCAATCTATATTCTGCGTGGGGTCTTTGATGTCGCAGCTTTTGCAATGAACGCAATTCTGCGCGTTGATCTGCAGGCGCGGCTTGTCGCTGTCGCGCACGATTTCATAAACGCCCGCCGGGCAATAGCGGGATTCCGGCGAGTCGTAGAGCGCGAGATTGGTGTCGATAGCCACGGCGGGATTGCGCAATTTCAAATGCGCGGGCTGATCTTCTTCGTGATTGGTGTTGGATAAAAACACCGAAGACAAACGGTCGAAGCTGATAATCCCATCGGGCTTGGGGTAATTGATTTTCGCGCAATCGCGCGCCAGTTTCAGCGTGGTATTATCGGCGTGATTATGAAAAGTCCACGGCGCGCGGCCTTTGAGGACGACATTATCGAACGCGCTGTAAAGCATCCCGGCAAACAGCCCTGCGCGGAACGAGGGACGAATATTGCGCACGCCGTACAGCTCGCCCCACAACCAGGATTTTTCCAAGCGCTTGCGGTAATCCGTAGCTTCGGGTGCGCCCCCTGCCTTCTCTTCATTTGCCAGATGATCGAACAAGGCCTCCGCCGCGACGATGCCCGATTTCATCGCCGTGTGATTGCCTTTGATCTTCGGCACATTCAAAAATCCCGCCGCATCGCCCACCAGCAAGCCGCCGGGAAAAGTCAGGCGCGGAATGGATTGTATGCCGCCCTCGCTCAGCGCGCGTGCGCCGTAGGACAGACGCTTGCCTCCTTCCAAAAGTTTTTTGATATGCGGATGTTGCTTGAACCTCTGGAATTCTTCAAACGGCGACAGAAACGGATTTTCGTAATCCAGCCCGACGACAAAGCCGATTGAAACCAGATTGTTTTCCCAATGATAAAGCCACGACCCGCCATAAGTGCGCGTATCCAAAGGATAGCCGATCGTATGCTGCACATGCCCGGCCTGATGTTTGGCGGGATCGATTTCCCATATTTCCTTGATGCCGAGCCCATAAGTTTGCGGATCGACGCTGTCGCGCAATTTGAATTTTTCGAACAGGATTTTCGTCAGGGAACCACGGCAACCTTCGGCCACCACCGTCTGCCGCGCGCGCAATTCGACGCCGCGCGTAAAGCGATCCGACGTTTCGCCGTTTTTACCAATGCCGACATCGCCGGTCGCGACACCCGCGACATTGCCTTTTTCGTCATACAAAATTTCGGCAGCGGCAAAACCGGGATAAATCTCGACCCCCCTATTTTCGGCCTGCGCCGCCAGCCATTTGGCCAGACGACCCAGACTGATAATGTAATTACCGTGATTATTCATGGTCGGCGGGTTGGGCAGCCGCCAGG
>JBAVWC010000334.1:0-1723 GCA_049697595.1 Alphaproteobacteria bacterium | reverse complement strand
CCCTTCAATATTAAACTCTACATTCAATATAGGTTTCAGGTCTTTCACATCCTGGTAGCGAATATGGCGCTCATCAGGCCTTGGGTGTACTGTTATGCCTTGTGCACCAAATCGTACACAGTCTTGTGCTACTTTAAGTAAGTCAGGCACGTTGCCGCCGCGCGAATTACGCAACAGGGCTATTTTATTAATGTTTACGCTAAGTTTTGTCATAGTTTTTTTAGTTTCCTGAGGCAACGTAAGTTTCTGTGTACACCACACTGCCTTGTTCCAGTTCTGTGTGCGCTACCAAATAAGGGTAGTCAGCCTCTGTTTCTAGTGAATCTCCAAAAATAAGGCCTGGGTTTGTATACGATGTTGCCACAGTTACATTTATCATTTGCTTATAGATGCGGCCAATATTAACGGCATACTGCTCAACAAAATATTCATATTGCCAAAGATTTTGGTTGCTCAACTGGAGTACCGTTACTGTAGAATCGAATTCCTGCCAGTTTAGATATTGGGGTGCATTAACCGATGTATATTGGAAATTGGTTTGATTCCAGTCCGGAAACACAGCGTTAGTACCCTGGCTATTATTGAATGCTCCTCCATTCCATGATGCATTTGCACTTACAGGGAAAATAAGCTTCACATATTTAATTCCATCTTCGGTACGAGTAGCATTGGTAGTTGTAAGATTTGCGGTATATGTTTTTTCGTAGACCCAAACTGTATCAGGCAAAGTCCTCTTATATCTCACAATAACCTGGGTTCTGGCACCCAAATTATCCGTATAAAATGAATCTATTACTTCTTTTACCTGGTAATTGAATGTATCTATTTGATTTTTTATCTCGTCCACGTTAACAGAATCTACATTATAAATTATCCAATGCCCCACACGGTTAGGGAAGTAATCATATCCTTCATATATGGCAGCAGCTGACTTGTCTTTTTTACATGCTGCAATAAGCACTACACCTAATGCAATAACAAAGAGGTATGTGGCCTTACCCGATTTCATTTTTTAGTTTGCAGTTCAATAAAACCTCCGCCTAACAGGTCTTCACCTTCATAAAACACAGCAGATTGGCCGGGTGTTATGGCTTTCACTTTTTTATGGAACAACACTTTTATCTTTCCGTCTTGCTCATTAATTGTAGCAGGTGCGCCAATATCTTTATAACGTATTTTGGTATGCGCTTCTGTATTTGGTGCTATTTTATCGTACTTAATAAGGTTGTAGCGCCCTACTAACATAGCCTGCTTTTGCAAATCCTCTTCGGTGCCTAATACAACTGTATTGGTTTCGGGTATTACTTCAGTAACAAACATCGGGTGGCCTACTGCTATTTCAAGCCCTTTGCGTTGCCCAATGGTATAAAACGGATATCCTTTATGCTTACCTATACGTGTGCCGTCAGCCAAAATAAAATCACCTTCTTTAAACTTATCTTCTCCTTCTCTGCGCTTTAAAAACGAACGGTAATCATTGTCCGGTATAAAGCATATTTCATAACTCTCGCTCTTGGTAGCCAGTTCGCTATATCCTCGTTCTTCAGCCAGGGCACGTATTTCGGGCTTATGGTAATTACCCAACGGAAACATAGTTCGCTTTAAGCTGTCTTGCGTTAAGCCCCACAACACGTATGATTGGTCTTTGTTATGATCTATACCGCGAGATACTACATAACGGCCATTTTCAGGCCTTACACTTGCATAGTGCCCTGTTGCAATA
>JBAVWC010000333.1:0-10757 GCA_049697595.1 Alphaproteobacteria bacterium | reverse complement strand
ATACAGGTGCCTTTTCTTGAGGTCAAGAAGAGCCGCCCGCTTTTGCTGATGAATCCCCCCATATTATCGGCAAAATAATTACTCAACTGTTAATTAACCAACACTATGCGGAGAACAGTGTCAGCCGCGTGAAAATCCTTTCGTTCCCAAACGGCTTGTAACGCCTCTTTCCCTGCGCGCGCAGGGCGTTGCCCGGCGGCTCAGACTCAAATGCGGAATTGGTTTCCAGAAACATAATTGGTGTTATAGTTAACGAAACAATTCCCCTATGATGCTCCCCATGTCCTTGAATAGAACGCTTTTTCTTACCGCCTTGCTCGCGCTCCCTTTTGTTTCGACGGGGCCAGTGCACGCGGCGACGTCCCAGCCGCAAACGGCGCTGGCGATGACCGGCGCGCCTCTTTACCCCGCCGATTTCACCCATTTCGATTATACCGATGCCGATGCGCCCAAGGGCGGATTTTTGAAGCTGGGTGTCTTGGGGAGTTTCGATAGTTTGAATCCGTTCATCGTGCGCGGTCAGCCGCCTTTCGGTCTGGGCTCGGGCACGATGTCGCTGGTTTATGAAAGCCTGATGACGCGCGGATGGGACGAGCCCTTTACGCTTTACGGATTGATCGCCGAAAGCGTCGAAGTCGCCGACGACCGTTCGAGCATCATTTTCAATATCAACAAGGAAGCGCATTTTTCCGACGGCACCCCCATTACCGCCGACGATGTTTTATTTTCGTTCGAAACCTTGCGCGAAAAAGGCCGCCCCAATCACCGTACTTTTTACAAGAAAGTCGCGTTCGCTCAAATATTGTCGCCGACGCGCATTAAATTTGCTTTCAAACGCGACGGCGCCAAGGACGGCGCGGGCGTGATCGACCGCGAGATGCCGCTGATCATCGGCTTGATGCCCATATTCCCCAAGCATGACTGGCAAGACCGCGAATTCAATGAGACGAGTTTGCGTCCTCCCGTCGGCTCGGGCCCTTATAAAGTCACGCTGGTCGATGTCGGGCGTTCGATCACCTATGAACGCGACCCGTCATATTGGGGGCGCGATTTGCCCGCCATGCGCGGCCTTTATAATTTCAACAAAATCCGCATCGATTATTACCGCGACGACAATGTTTCCCTGCAAGGTTTCAAGGCCCAGCAATATGACATGCGCCGCGAATCCGATCCGACCAAATGGGCGACCGCTTATGATTTTCCCGCCGTGACCGACGGGCGCGTGCGGCTGGAACATCTGGAACATCACCGCACGGAACCCGCCTACGGATTCATTTTCAACACGCGGCATGCGTTGTTTGCCGATCCCGCCTTGCGCGCCGCGCTGGAATACAGTTTCGATTTCACCTGGGTGAATAAAAATCTTTTCCACGGGCAATATAAACGCACCACGAGTTTCTTCCCCAATTCGGAACTTGCGGCGCCCGAGTTGCCCGAAGGCAAAGAGCTGGAAATCCTCAACGCCTATCGTGCGCCGCCGCCGCCCGTGACACCACCGCCTAATCCCGCTTGCGCAACGCCGCATGATAAAGGTCACGGCAAAATTCTGAACAAGGATTGTGCGCCACCTGTGGCACCTGTGCCCGCTCCGGCTCCGGCTGCATCCTTGCCTGACGATATTTTCACAACGCCTGTCACGCCGCCCACCGCCGCGAACGAAGAGGAATTCCGCGACAGTCTGTTGAAGGCCGAGGCGATGCTGCGCGACGCCGGATATAAAATTGAAGGCGATCAGTTGCTGACGCCTAAAGGCGCGCCCGTCACATTTGAAATTATGCTGAGCGATCCCGGCGAAGAAAAAGTAGCGTTGCACTGGGTGCAGGCGCTGAAACGCTTGGGCATCACCGCGGCGATTCGCACCGTCGACAGCGCGCAATATCAATCCCGCATTGCCGGATTCGATTACGACGTCACGATCAACAAATGGGCCAGCACCCTGTCGCCCGGCAATGAACAGATGTATTTCTGGGGCTCGGCCGCCGCCGACCAAAAGGGCAGCAAGAATTTTGCCGGCGTCAAAGATCCGATCGTCGATGCGATTGCCGCCTCTATCCCCAATGCCACGACGCGCGAAGATCTGGTAGCATCCACGCATGCGCTCGACCGCGTTTTGATGCGCGGGCATTATATGATTCCGCTTTATTATATGGACGCCGACGATATCGCGTCATGGACGAAACTCCACCACCCCGACACGATGTCATTATATGGCAATATTATGGAAGCGTGGTGGGAGAGGTGAGGCTGGCAACTAATGGCTAGTAGATTCCTGGAATCAAGCGCCACGTTTTCTTGGCGTATTCCTCATATTCGGGGAAATTTTCTTTTAGCACTTTTTCTTCGTAATGGATGCGTACGATTTGCAGCGCGAGTTGCACTGCGACTAGAATCAAGGCCCAGGGCGACAGGAAGTTGATGACAACGCCCAATGCCGCGATTGCTTCGGCGAGATATAAAGGATGCCGCACGATTGCATAAGGGCCCTATGTCACCAGCCGCCGTCCTTCGGGCAGGATCGAAAACGAACGCCCCAAGCGCATCATGATGACGATAGCAAAAAAATTGCCGATAACGACCAGCGCGCAAGCCACAAGCCGCGCCCACATCGGCAAATCTTCGCGCGGGCTGAGCAACAACAAACCCGACATAAGAAAGCCGCCCAAAATTGCAGCGGCGCAAGGAATGGCTCCGGCAAATTTGCTGACCGGGCGCAAGCGCACGACATAAAGGCATGCGACCATCAGCGTATAAAGGCCGACTGCGAAGACCGACAGGATATGGCCGATCTGATGCGGCTGCGGATGATCGAGATCGACTGCCCGCAATCCCGCGATGCCGCCGCGCAGGCAGATGCCCGCCCACAAAGCAAAGGTGAGCCCCAGCGCGAAGCGGATCAATAGGTCGATATTATTGCGATGCTTGGAGAGTGTGCTGTTCATGGGGGTGGATGTGTGGGGGTTCTGAAGACGGCCTCGCGCCGATTATGGGTCAGATCTGCTTAAGACTTGCTTAAATGGAGGTCAGAGGCTAGAGGCTGGGGGCCAAGCAAACAATCTTTAGCCCCTAACCCCAGATATCTTATGTCGAATTTAGAAATCCGCTCTCTTGTCCACGGCTGGCTTGTCCTTGATAAGCCTTTGGGGCTGACTTCGACGCAGGCTTTGGGACGGGCGCGGCGCTTGCTTGGCGGCAAGAAAGCGGGCCACGGCGGTACGCTCGATCCGCTCGCCACCGGCATTTTGCCGCTGGCCTTTGGCGAAGCGACCAAGCTGATCCCTTATATTATGGACGGCGACAAGGAATATGAATTCACGGTGCGTTGGGGCGAAAGCCGCACCACCGACGATGCCGAGGGGGCCGTTGTTGCCACCAGCGACATACGCCCGCATGCAGAGCAAATCCGCGCCGCTTTGCCTGCCTTTATCGGCCTCATCCAGCAAAAACCCCCTGCTTTTTCAGCAATTAAGGTCGATGGCGAACGCGCCTATGATCTGGCCCGCGCTGGCGAAGTGGTTGATCTGGCCGCCCGCGAGGTTTTCATTCATAGCTTTGAACTTATTGAAATTATTGACGAAAATACTGCAAGTTTTCGCGCCGCGAGCGGCAAGGGCATGTATGTGCGTTCTCTGGCGCGGGATTTGGCGGTGAAATTGGGGACTGTCGGCTATGTTAGTGGCCTTCGACGCACCAAAGTGGGGCCGTTCACGCTTAAAAATTCTGTCTCAATGGAACAATTGAAGAGTTTGAGCAAAGAAAACGCCGCTTCGACCGCCTTATTGCCACTTAAAGCGGCATTATGGACGATTCCGACCCTTGTTTTGAGTGCTAGCGAGGCCAATACCCTGCGTTTAGGCCAAAAAGTCCTTATAAGACCTCAACATGGCGAACTTTTCGACGCCCCACTGATTTTCGCCGAACATCAAGGCGTTCCGGTTGCTTTGGTCGAAGCCAAAGCCGGGGAATTCCGCACTTTGCGCGGGTTTCATTTTTAGGCCCCCCAACCCTGTCATTCCCGCGAAGGCGGGGATGACAAACCTTGAAAGGTTTGTCACTTTTGACTCGCTAAAATCATTAATTCTATGCATAAACACGCCAATCTTGCCGTGACCACTGGACGACATCCCGGTTCCGGCGTTTTTAGCACACATACAATAGAAGGAGACCACGATGTCGATTACTGCTGAACACAAACAAGCGATTATCAAGAAGCATGCTCGCAACAAGGGCGACACCGGTTCACCGGAAGTGCAGGTTGCCGTTCTGACCGACCGCATCAATCACCTGACCGCGCATTTCGAAAAGAACAAGAAGGATCACCACTCGCGCCGTGGCTTGTTGATGATGGTCAGCAACCGCCGCAGCTTGCTGAACTATCTGAAGAAGACCAAGGCGACTGTTTACGAAAAGCTGATCGCTGATCTGGGCTTGCGTAAATGATATGCCTTTGGGCATGTCGTTCCGTTCCCGCGTCACAAAACTTTTGGCCTGCCACAGGATTCCAGCTTTCGCAGGAATCACGGCTGGGCTATAACCTGCACACGAAATTCATGAAGCAAAAAGCAGCATGAAAAGGCCGCTTGGCATAGGGTCAAGCGGGACTCAACGGGGGGCAAAGGCTTCCCACAAGAAGAAAGAGAAAACACACGATGTTTAAAGTTTATCGCAAGGAAATGGAATGGGGCGGCCGCAAGCTGACCCTCGAAACCGGGCGCGTTGCGCGTCAGGCTGACGGCGCTATTCTCGCCACTTTGGGCGGCACCACCGTCCTTTGCACCGTTGTCGGTGCGCTGAAGGCGAAACCCGGCCAGGGATTTTTTCCCCTGACCGTCAATTATCAGGAAAAAGCTTTCGCCGCAGGTAAAATCCCCGGCGGGTTCTTCAAGCGCGAAGGACGCCCAAGCGAAAAAGAAACGCTGGTCAGCCGTTTGATCGACCGTCCTATCCGCCCGTTGTTCCCCGAAGGTTATCTGTGCGAAACGCAAGTGATCGCCACTGTTCTTAGCCACGATCTGGAAAACGATCCTGATATCGTTTCGATGATCGGTTGCTCGGCAGCTTTGACGATTTCCGGCATTCCGTTCCTTGGTCCTATCGCTGCAGCTCGCGTCGGGTACAAAGACGGAAAATTCCTGTTGAACCCAATTCCTGCCGATCAGGAAGGATCGCTGCTCGATCTCGTCGTCGCCGGTACGCGCGAAGGCGTTTTGATGGTTGAATCCGAAGCGCAGCAGCTTCCTGAAAACGTCATGCTTGACGCCGTCAGCTTTGGCCATAAGAGCTTCCAGCCGGTGATCGATTTGATCATCTCTCTGGCGGAAAGCGCCGCGAAAGAACCGCGCGCTCTGCCCGAACCCGCTTATGACAAGAAGGCGTTGCAAGCGAAGCTGAAGGCCTTGATCGGCGCGGAAGTTTCGTCGGCCTATGGCGAAACCGTCAAGCAGATCCGTTATGCCAAGCTCGACACGGCGGAAGAAAAAGCCAAGGCCAGCATTCCGGCTGAGGAATTCACAGCCGAACAAGTCGCCGAAGGCGTTGAGTTGCTGAAATATGATCATGTCCGTGGCATGGTCTTGGACAGCGGCAAGCGCATCGACGGACGCGACACCAAGACGGTGCGTCCTATCGTTTGCGAAGTCGGCATTCTGCCGCGCGCGCATGGTTCTGCCTTGTTCACCCGTGGCGAAACGCAGGCGCTGGTCGTCACCACGCTCGGCACAGGGCAGGATGAGCAGATCATCGATGCGCTGGCAGGCGAATATCGCGAACCTTTCATGCTGCATTACAACTTCCCTCCCTACTCCGTCGGCGAAACGGGCCGCATGGGCAGCCCCGGACGCCGCGAAATCGGCCACGGCAAGCTCGCCTGGCGCGCCATTCATCCGATTTTGCCGTCGAAGGATAAGTTCCCATACACGATGCGCGTGGTTTCGGAAGTCACCGAATCCAACGGCTCGTCTTCGATGGCGACCGTGTGCGGTTCTTCGTTATCGTTGATGGATGCGGGCGTTCCGATGCCGGCCCCTATCGCCGGTATCGCTATGGGCCTGATCAAGGAAACGCGCGGCTTTGCGGTTCTGACCGACATCCTCGGCGACGAAGATCATCTCGGCGACATGGATTTCAAGGTTGCGGGAACGGCCAACGGCATCACCGCTTTGCAGATGGACATCAAGATCACTTCGATCACCGAAGAGATCATGCGTATTGCTTTGGATCAAGCCAAGCAAGGCCGTCTGCATATCCTCGAAGAAATGGCAAAGGCGATCAACACGGCTCGTGACGGCGTCAATCAGAACGCGCCGCGTATCACCAGCTTTACGATCCCTAAAGACAAGATCCGTGAAATTATCGGCACGGGCGGCAAGGTCATTCGCGAAATTTGCGAAACGACGGGCGCCAAGGTCGATATCGAAGATGACGGCACGATCAAAGTCGCCGCTATCGATCAGAAAGCCGCCGATGCTGCGATTGCCTGGATCAAGGGCATTGTTGCGGAAGCGGAAGTCGGCAAGGTTTATGTCGGCAAGGTCGTTAAGGTTGTCGATTTCGGCGCGTTTGTGAATTTCCTCGGCTCCAAAGACGGGCTGGTTCACATTTCCGAAATCAAACCGCAGCGCATCGAACGCGTTTCCGACTTTTTGAAAGTCGGCGACGAAGTTCGCGTGAAATGTTTGGGTATGGATGATCGCGGCAAAGTTAAGCTGTCGATGAAGAACATCGACCAGACCACCGGCGAAGAAATGCAAAAAGCCGGTTAACGTTAACAGGTTTGGTTAAGACAGAACCCGATATTGGCTTTGCCGCCGATATCGGGTTTTTCTTTGCCCCGATTGCATGAAACTATTTGAGGACAGGCGGTTCGCTGGTAAATTTGTACCATATTAAAGAAAGGTTATTTTAAAATGAGCGCGCAAATGACCGAAACACCGACCGCCCCCGCCCGCGTCTGTTCGGAGATTTTGATAAAAATCGATGTGGACGACCCCACTTCCTTCAAGGCTTCGCGATTGGAAGTTCGTCAACAGGAAGGCCGCTGGCGTTATAATATTCTCCAAATCACTGTTCAGATACCCTGCAAGGATACGTGGATTACCAATGAGCTTATCAGCAGCCGTCTGGACGAGGCGGCCAAGCATGCAGATATAGACCCTGTCGCCGGCATTTCTTTCCGGGCGGCGATCAACCGCGCCTATCTCATTCAGGAAGAAATGGTGGGCTATCAGGACTGGCAAACATTCACCTGCGACAAAACCAGAACCGGTCAGTTGGAAAGATTTGCCCTCAAATTCCGCTCTCACGGATCTTCAGCTGATTATCCGCGTGTTTCGCCAGCACTACCCGTCGATGAACGATCCGGTTCGTCCCATCTTCGGCTTGTTCCCTGATCGGCTCAACCCGGCGTTGCTCATCTAGCAGCACACCCTTGCGGGGAAGGCGGGGGACGGCTATCAAAGAGGGGTCGTCTCCAAGCTAGCCTGTGGTCAGTCATGAAAATCCTCGTTACCGTCAAGCGCGTCATCGATTTCAACGTCAAAATTCGCATCAAGGCGGATGGCAGCGGCGTTGAAACCGCGAATGTCAAAATGTCGATGAATCCGTTCGACGAAATCGCAGTCGAGGAAGCCGTGCGTCTGCAGGAAAAAGGCATTGCGACCGAAACTGTCGTTGTGTCTATGGGCGTGAGCCAAGCGCAGGAAACGCTGCGCACGGCAATGGCGATGGGCATTGATCGCGCGATTTTCGTTCCGCTGGACACCGAAGTGCAATCGCTGGGCGTCGCGCGCGCTTTGAAAAAAATCATCGAGAAGGAAAAGCCTGATCTCGTCATTATGGGCAAGCAGGCGATTGATAATGACAGCGGTCAAACCGGCTCCTTGCTGGCGGCGATGTTGGGGTGGGGACAGGGAACTTTTGCTTCGAAGGTTGAAGTTGTGAATGGCAAAGTCAATGTCACGCGGGAAATCGACGGAGGCCTTGAAACCGTTGCGCTGAAACTGCCCGCGCTTATCACAACCGATTTGCGTTTGAACGAACCGCGCTATGCCTCGCTGCCCAATATCATGAAGGCGAAGAAAAAGCCGATAGACACGATCACGGCTGCCGAACTGGGCGTCGATCTGACGCCGACCCTGCAAACGCTTAAGGTCGTGCCGCCCCCCGTGCGCAAAGGGGGCGTTATGGTTGCCGATGTCGCGGCTCTGGTCGATAAATTGAAGAACGAAGCGAAGGTGATTTAACAATGTCCATTCTTGTCCTCGCCGAACATGACAATAAGGCCCTTAAATCCTCGACGCTGAACACGGTGGGCGCGGCGTTAAAACTGGGGCAGCCCATAACATTATTGGTTGCCGGGCAGGATTGCGCCGCTGTGGCGCAGGAAGCAGCATTGCTGCAAGGCGTTGGCGAAGTTCTGCATGCCGATGATGCTGCCTATGGGCACTTTCTCGCCGAGAATGTCGGCGCGCTTATCGCGAAGCTTGCACCTGCCTATACGCATATTCTTGCCCCGGCGACGAGCTTTGGCAAAAACATCCTGCCGCGCGCGGCGGGCCTGTGCGATGTGGCGATGATTGCCGATATTATCGGCATCACCAGCGCCGACACTTTCACGCGCCCCATTTATGCGGGCAATGCAATCGTGACGGTGCAATCGAAAGACAAAATAAAATTCATCACCGTTCGCACCACCGCTTTCGATCCTCCTGCTAAAGGAGGCACTGCGGCGATCAAGAAAATCGACGGCACGGGCGATGCTGGCCTTTCCAGTTTCGTCGGCGCGCAATTGTCGCATTCGGCGCGGCCTGAATTGGCGGGCGCGCGCATTGTCGTTTCCGGCGGGCGCGGCGTAGGGTCGGCGGAGAATTTTAAAACCGTTATTGATCCTCTAGCCGACAAACTCGGTGCAGCCGTCGGCGCATCGCGCGCAGCGGTCGATGCAGGATATATATCCAATGATTGCCAGGTCGGCCAGACCGGTAAAGTCGTCGCGCCTGATTTATACATCGCCGTCGGCATTTCCGGCGCTATCCAGCATCTGGCCGGAATGAAAGACAGCAAGACGATTGTCGCGATCAACAAAGATTCCGAAGCGCCGATTTTCGCCGTCGCCGATTACGGATTGGTCGGCGATTTATTTACTATCGTGCCGGAGCTGATGAAACTGCTCTAGGGTCAGAACCTCTTCGGCCCGCAGCATCGTACGGTCAATGCGGCGTTCGTGATGAACGAGATAGATGCCCGAAGCGATAATGACCGCAGCTCCGCAAAGCAGATAGGCGTCCGGAACGTCGTGCCAGATAAAATAGCCAAACAAGGCGCCGCTGATCATTTGCGAATAATGGAACGGCGCGACAGAGGCCGCCGGGGCATTTTTATAGGCGTTGGTCAGCAAGCCCCAGCCAATGCCGCCTAACGCGCCCGAAGCGCATACAGCGAGCAAAGTCCACAGCTTCATCGGCACAAATCCCGTTGCGAGGCAGTACAGCAATCCCGCCACCACCAGCACGCAACGAGGATAGAAAGACATGCATTCGGTACTTTCCCATCGCCCCACCGCGCGCAGCATCAGCATTTGCATCGATGTTCCCGCCATGCTGCCGAAAGCGCCGAGATAGGGAAGCCATTCGCCGGAATGTCCCATCAGGCGGAGAGGATTAACGGCGATAACAACTCCGGCAAACCCCGTGGCAATGGCGATAGCGCGTTTCCATCCGATATGTTCTTTCAAAACCAGCGCCGCAAGACCGGCGACCGCCATCGGCGTCATAAAAGACACCGCATACATATTAGCGAGCGGCAAATGGGGCAAGGCCTGCATCCAGCACATAAACGCCGCGTATTGCAGCACGCCGAGTGTGAGTACGCCGCGCCATCGGATCGGGCGCAGGCGGCCAATATTGCCGCGCACCGCCGAAAGCAGAAAAACAACCGTCATGCCGCTGAGGCCGCTGATAAGAATGATCTGCCCGAGAGGGATATTCTCTTCGCGCACCAGTTTCAGCAGCGCATCGCTGCATGTCCAGCCGGTGAAACAGGTCAGCGCGAACAAGGCGGCCTGGGCGTAGTTTCTGTGCGTGGACAAACCGATCAACCTGTTCCTAAACGAGCCCTAAAAATAAAGCCTTAAGCGCGTTCTTTCTTCGCGCTGAGATAATTCGTCAAGCTTCCTGCCAAGGTTATCATATCGGAAGGCATCAAGACAACGGTGGTGGTATTTTTATCCGCGCCGATTTCCTGAACCATTTGCATGCGCCGTAATTCCAGCGCCAGCGGATTGGCGGCTATGATCCTTGAAGCCTCGGACAGTTTTAGGGATGCTTCGCATTCGGCGTCGGCCTTGATCAGACGGGCGCGTTTCTCGCGGATCGCTTCCGCTTCCATCGCCATCACGCGCTGCATCGAGTCGGGAATTTCGACATCTTTCATTTCGACGATTTCGACTTTGATGCCCCAGGGCGCCGTCGCCTCGTCGATGATCTGGAGCAAGGTGCTGTTGATATTGTCGCGCTCTTTCAAAACTTCGTCGAGCAGATGCTGGCCGATGATGTTGCGCAGACTGGTCAATGCCACCTGATAGACGGCCGAGCGGTAATTCTGGACATTGATAATGGCCTTAGCCGGATTGGATATTTTGTACCACAGGACGGCGTTGATTTTAACCGTCACGCTGTCTTTGGTGATTGTTTCCTGCTGCTCGACCTCGGCGGTTACCGTGCGCAAATCGACTTTCGACTGGGTTTCGATGAGCGGAATGATCC